>DLKK01000065.1:16793-17257 GCA_002478955.1 Treponema sp. UBA7590 | reverse complement strand
AAAAAACAGTCCAGTGGACTGTTTTTAACGAGTCTCCGAGAAACTGTGTTTCGAAGGCTCGTGCGGGCTTTTGGTTTCGCAGGGGCTCAACCAAGACTCGCTCAAAACACTGCGCCACTCGCGTTTTGCCAGCTCCGCCGTCACTCCCTACCCGCAACGCCTGCTGAATCTTTTGCATTTGCAAAATTCAAAAATAACAGCAATAATTATTTCATGAAAAAATTCGCTCTTTCAGTTTTTTTTGTTCTTGTTTTTGTTTCATGCGCGCAGAACAGCAATTTTCTTGCTTTTGAGTCAATGAACACTTTTATGACGTTAAAAACTTACGGAAAAAATTCCACAAAAGCCAATCTAAAAATAAAATCCCGGATTCTGGAGCTTGAAAACTATTTTTCCACAACAAAGCCCCAAAGCGATATTTATAAAATCAACCGGACTGATGGCGATTTTGAATTTACGAATGT
>DLKK01000065.1:15947-16749 GCA_002478955.1 Treponema sp. UBA7590 | reverse complement strand
TGCCTTTGGAATGGCTGAAAAAACTGGCGGGGCGTTGAATCCGGCGATTTATCCGATTGTAAAAGCCTGGGGATTTACAACCGGTGAATACAAAATTCCTTCAGAAAGTGAAATTCATTCAATTCTGCCGTGCACAGATTTCTCAAAAATAAAAATCAAGGAAATCTCTTTTGAAAATGCGGAAAAATCTGAAAAGAAATTTATTCTTAAGAAACCTGCCGGCGCAATGATAGATTTTGGCGCGGTCGCAAAAGGTTTTGCCGGCGATGAGGCTGTAAAAATCCTTGAATCGTTCGGCATTGAATCCGCAATTCTTGATTTGGGCGGAAACATTGTTGCATTTGGCGCAAAACCGGACGGAACTGAATGGAATGTTGGCATAAAAAATCCTTGGGATGGCGAAAATCCGGCGGCTGGGCTAAAAGTCAGGAACAAGAATGTTGTTACAAGCGGCGGTTATGAGCGTTTTTTTGTTGGCGCTGACGGAAAAAAATATATCCATATTTTTGACGGAAAAACCGGGCATCCGGTGGAAAACGAGCTTGAGAGCGTTTCCGTTGTTTCAGAAAGCGGAGTTTATGCGGACGCCTTAAGCACTGCGCTTTTTGTAATGGGAACAGAAAAGGCAATTGATTTCTGGAAATCCAACCGTGATTTTGACATGATTTTGATTACAAAAGATAAGAAAATTTTTTACACTTCAAGTTTGGACCAAAAAATCAGCATTCTTTACGATTTTTCGGAAAAAATCCGCATTTGACTTACTATCGAGTTTTTATTTTGAATCAATAAATTGAATAAG
>DLKK01000065.1:0-15799 GCA_002478955.1 Treponema sp. UBA7590 | reverse complement strand
GTAGCTGATTCAATTTTTTTATTGAATCAATAAAACTCGACATTAAGATTGATTGTTTATTCCGCTGGAAGTTCTGCTGCGCTGAGCGTGATTTTTAGGCGGTGCGCAATGTTTCCCGGGGTGGTTTTAAGGATGTTCAAAAGCGCGCGGTAGTATGAAAGTGTAAGGCCGAGCAGGGTTTCTTTTGGAACCTCAAGGTTTGCTGCGCATTGACTGAATGCGCTTGCTGCGGAAAGTCTTATTGCCTTTGCTGTTCCGTTGAAAAGTGCGCCCTGCGTTACGGAAAAATCTCCAATCTGGAAAAAAACTTTTCCGCTCGGAACGAATAGCGTTGAGATTATTACAAAAATCCAAAGGCAGATATGCGGAAAAATCATTATTTTTCTGCCACTAAGAAATTGAAGCAAAATTGAAAGCGCAAGAAAAACTGCAAGCACTGGAATTGAGTTTATAAAAAAAACTGAAATCGAAAGTGAAATAACTGCGGAAATTTTTAATATATTAAAAAAGCGGGCGTTGCGGGCGGCGTTTGAGCCCGCAGAGGGGGTAGGACGCAACGAAGTGCGGCCGAGGGGGAGACTTCCCCCAACTAAAATAGGAGCTTTGTCTGGAATTTCAAGAAATCGGGTCAGAAATGCGGTAAGAATTCCGCTGGCTGCATTAAAAATCAGCATAGGGCCTAGAATCAGAAAAGTTCCGCGCCCAAGGTAAAGTGCGCTCAAAGAAATCTGGACTGCCGCGCTGACCGACGAGCCAAGAACAGAAATTCCATAGAGCGAAAAAAGTTTCTTTTTAAAATGATTGTTCATGCGAAAAACCGCGAACATAAAAAATCCGCTGAAAATGGACTGAAAAAGCGAAATTATAACGAACGGCGAAAAAAGTGTTCCGGCCATAAGGCTTGTTGCGGTTGCCTTGAAAATTGTAAGCACAAAAAATGACGGAAAAGAAAGGTTCAACGCAGAAAGCACGGCGATATTTGAAAGTCCAAGGCGAAAAAACGGAACAAAACGCGGAATCAGCAGCTCCGCATACGAAAAAAGCAACGTCAGGGAGATAAGATAGGCGATCCGGTTTAGCTCTTTTAGCTTTTTGTGGATAAAATCTTTATTGTGAGACCGCATCGAATTCTCCGTTTTGTGCAGCGGCTTTATCGTTTTCCAGAGTGATTATAACGTTGTTCGGTAGGCAGATAAGCGGCGAGCTCCAGCCTTGGGCAACGCATTTTTTTTCCGGGCACGGCGAGTCAATTATGCGGATTTTTCCATTTTTTGCTTCAAAAGTTGTTGTTCCAAGCGAGCCTTGGATTGAATAAATGCCATTCTTTGTGGCGGAATATTCATAGCGCGTTTTGTCTGCAACAGCAACAATCCGGCTTCCGCTTTGGGAGAAAGTTTTTTTTGTGATAAAAATGGCTAGCCCAAAAATTAAGACAAGAGAAACTATGTCCAGCGGAAGAATTTTTTTCAATTTTATTCCCAGCCGAAAGTTGCCGGCGGCTTGTTTGTCGCGTCAAAATAAACTGCGTCAACAAAATCCAGTTTTGCAATCTGTTCCAGAATTGTCTGCATAAGTTCTTTTGGCCACCATGCAAACCGCGCTGTCATTACATCTTCTGAGCAGACCGGGCGAAGAACAAAACTTGCATGGTCGTTTGAAGAAGCATAAGGCAAATCTATTGTAAGGTGCTGGAAAATCTTGTTGTACCAGCCGGATTTATGCAGCTCTGTCAGAACAATGTTGTCAACTTCGCGGAGCTGGTCAAGGCGGCGTTTGTCGCAGTAGCCTTCCTGAAGTTTCATCTGCTCATCTTTTACTTTCGGGTTCTGATAAAGTTTTATAACCGTCCGGTTCAGATATTTTGAGTTGTTCGTGATTTCGCTCGATGCGCCTTCGACTTTTTCCCGGAATTTTGGAACATGGAAAAATCCGTTTCCTTCATCCTTAAAAGTAAGACAGGCTGGAAATCTGTAAGTCCTGAAGTCGCCCTGAACGCCTACTGAACGCACTGGAAGAACAGAACGCCTTAGATTCTGCTGGCAATGCTCGCAGAACTGTGTGAATTCTATTGCCTCAAGTTCTTTTTGTGCGGCGGCAAATTCTTCATCATCCTTTGCGCTCCATGATTTTCCGCTGTAGCAGAGCACGTTTATAGAAAGTCCTGGTCCCGGGAACGGATGTCGCATAACGAGAGAATCGTCCAGCCCAAGTTTTTTGCCGATGGCACGGACTTCATCCTTGTATAAATCCTTGATTGGCTCGATTATCAGGCCTTTTTCAATAAGAGCCTGAATGCCCTGGACGCGGTTGTGATGCGTCTTGATTGTCTTTGAATTCTTTGTGCCGCCTGACTCGATAATGTCCGGGTAAAGCGTTCCTTGCGCCAGAAGCCACTGGTTTTCGTCAAGGTGTTGTTTTTCAAGAACTTCGTTGCGAACTTTGATAAAATTTTCTCCTACAGCCATTCGCTTTTGCTGCGGGTCGGTAAGTCCCTTGATTGCGTTCAAAAAACTTTCAGAGGCGTCTTCCACAATAAAATTGTTAAAACCAAATTTTCTGTAAGCTTCCGCAACGTTTTTAGACTCATTTTTGCGCATAAATCCGTTGTCAATGTGAAGTCCAAGAACTCTTTCCTGGCCGAGCGCCTTGTTCAGAAGCGCAAAAGTGATTGTGGAATCCACACCTCCCGACAGGAAAAGCAGGACATTTTTATCCTTTGCCTGATTTTTTATTCCTTCAAGGATAACTTTTAAAACCGTGTCCTGATCCCAGTTTTTTTCCATTCCGCAGATTTTCGCGAAATTCTCAAAAATCTGGTTTCCGCATGGAGTATCTTTTACCTCGCAGTGAAACTGGAGTGAAAATCGCTTTTTGGAAAGATTTTGCAGTACGGCAAAAGCGCAGTCCTTGGTAGAACCGACAACTTCAAATCCGTCGCCCGGAGTTAAAACTTCATCCTGATGGCTCATCCATACCTGCTGGCTTGGTTCAATTCCTTCAAAAAGCGGAGATTTTACAGCTGGGTTCAAATTCAGTTCTGAAAAACCAAATTCACCAGTCTTTGCCTTTCCGACTTTTCCGCCGTAACATTTTGTCATCAGCTGGTGTCCGTAGCACAGACCAAGAACCGGAATATCAAGCGAAAGAATTTTCTCGTTGAATTCAGGAACATTCTCATCATAGACAGAACTTGGTCCGCCGGAAAAAATTATTCCTTTTGCATTCTCAAAAGTGCTAAGTTCCGCAGAAGGCAACGCAATTTCTGAATAATATCCAAGTATACGGAATCTTTTTGCAATAAGATGCGCATATTGACTTCCAAAATCTAAGACAACAATTTTTTCTCGTGGCATAAACGTTTCCTTTTTTTATTTTTGGCGGCTAATTTTTATTTTTCTTGTTTTCGCAGGCGGCTTTTACAAATTCCCTGAAAAGTGGTCCTGCTTTGTTTGGGCGGCTCTTGAATTCCGGGTGAAACTGAACGCCAACCATCCACTGGTGTTTTGGAACTTCCACAATTTCAACAAGATCCCGCTCTGGATTTACACCGGCAATTATTAAACCACCTTTTTTAAAATCTTCGCGATACAAATTATTAAATTCATAGCGATGTCTGTGGCGTTCCCATATAGTTTTGCTTCCATAAGCCTGTTCTGTTTTTGTTCCAGGCGCGACTGAACATTCGAATTTTCCAAGGCGGAGCGTTCCACCAAGTATTTTTCCGTTCTGGTCAGGCATAAGGTCAATAACAGGATGTGTTGTCTTTGGATCCATTTCTGTTGAATTCGCATCCGCAAAACCAAGCACATTTCTGGCATATTCAATGCAGACAATCTGCATTCCAAGACAAATTCCAAAATAAGGAACATTGTGCGTTCGGCAATATTTTGCTGTGTTTATCATTCCTTCAATTCCGCGTCCGCCAAATCCACCTGGAACAATTACAGCATCAGCATCTTTGAGCCGCTTTTCTGTGGCTTTATCGTCCGTTAAATCTTCAGACGAAACCCAGTCAATATCAATGGAAGCAAGATTTTCAATTCCACCGTGAATTAACGATTCAACAACTGAAAGATAAGCGTCGTGCAGGGCAACGTATTTTCCTACAAGCGCGATTCTTATGCTTTGAGTAGGATTATTAAAACGCTCAACAACGCGTGTCCATTCAGAAAGGTCAGCTGGACCTTTTTTGATTCCAAGGGCTGTGCATACTGCTTTTCCAAGTCCCTCTTTTTCAAGCTGGAGCGGAACTTCATAAATTGAGCGCGCGTTCAGGTTCTGGATAATATGTGCCGGGTCAACATTGCAGAAATTCGCAAGTTTCTCGCGCGTCTGGTCGTCAATCGGGTGCTCGGTGCGAAGCATTATGATGTTCGGAATAATTCCAAGCTCGTGAAGTTCCTTTACAGAATGCTGTGTCGGTTTTGTCTTAAGCTCGTTTGCTGTTGCAATGTATGGAACAAGCGTAAGATGAATGTAACAGCAATTTTCCTCGCCAACTTCATATTTAATCTGGCGGATTGCCTCAACGAACGGAAGGGATTCTATGTCACCGATTGTTCCGCCGATTTCTGTGATTATTACGTCCGCATTTGTCTCTTTTGTGGAAAGAAGCATTCTGCGTTTGATTTCTTCTGTGATATTTGGAATAACCTGAACAGTTCCGCCGTGGAATTTGCCTTCTCTCTCCATGTTAAGAACTGTAAGGTAAACGCGGCCGGCAGTTGTGTTGGAAGACTGCGACAAAGATGTGTCCGTAAAACGTTCGTAATGTCCAAGGTCAAGATCAGTTTCTGCGCCATCATCGGTTACAAAAACTTCACCATGCTGGATAGGATTCATTGTTCCCGGGTCAATATTCAGATAAGGGTCAAATTTTTGGTTCACTACTTTAAGACCTAGATTCTTTAAGATAAGACCGATTGAAGCTGCGGCAATTCCTTTGCCCAGACCAGAAACAACTCCACCTGTTACAAAAATATACTTTGTCATCACAAATTCCTTTTATAAAAGAAAACAATAAATCAAACTTTCAAGAATTAACCGGCTGGATTAATCAGAAAGAAATTCTATATCAGAAAACTATAGCAAAATAGTTTCATTGCGTCCATAAAATTTGGCTGTATATCTAGACAACTTTGACATTGCCTTGATTGCTGCCTTCGGGTTTTTGTCCAGAAGCTCGCTGAAATCCTCGCTTGAAATTTTAATAACCTTGCATTCTGAGACCGCAGTTGCCGACGAATGATGATTTGCGTCAAGCATAAAATCCAAATCTCCAAAAAAACTTCCTTCAGCACGGAATTTTACAGATTCATTCCGCTCTTCTTTTACGCTTCCAGAGACAAGATAGTAAACGTAATCCGCATTTTCGCCATTTCTGTAAATCTCCTGGCCCGCATAAAAAGTCTCCAGATTTTTCTGTGTCATCAGCGCGGACGGAGTAATAAAAATCGCACGGCGCACAATATCATCCAGATTCTGCGGATGTTGCGCCGGCAAAAGATAAAGCTCGCTTAACAGATTTGAGTAAAAAAACTGGACGGTAAAAATAACCTGCGCAAAAACCATAAAAAGATTGAAAAAAATATAAACTTCAAAAAGAAGAATAATCAGGTTTCCAAGAACACCATAAATCGTGTTGTAATTTGCACGGTTCATAAAAACAGAAATCACTGTGATTGTAATATAGAAACTGACCGTGCAAAGCAACGCTGAAAGCAGGCAGAGCCTTGTTTTTGGTTTTGTTCCAGAGCCGATTTTATATGCGACAACAGTTGTCAGAAAAATGATGATGTACAGAACAAGATTCACCAAAAAATTTGAAAGATGACTGAAAAGAATCGGAGAAAGCGAGGAAATCCGTTCAAAAACCGGCAATTTGAAAATCTGCCTAGTAAGAAAAGCCGCAAAAAATGAAGCCGCGACAATCACAACAATAAAAACTTCACCGGCAAAAGTCAGCAACTGGTTGATTACCGGGCGGGAAGGTGCAACCGTATTAAAAATCTTGGAAAGGCTCTGTATAATAGAAAGAAACATTTTGCGCGCCATCCAGATAACAAAAACGGCAAGCACAAAATTCACCCAGTTCAGAACAAATCCGTCTTTTAATCCGTTGATGTAGCCGTTTATGTCAAAAACCGGCGTGATATTTGCCACAAGCACAGAAAATTCTTCCAGCATTGTCGGCGAAGCGTGCAGAATTCCTATAAAAATTGTAAGAATCAGCATTACAAGAGGAATAAAACTGAAAATAAAGCCCAGTGTGCAGGCAGAAGCGCACATTCCAAGATTATTCTGGAAAAATCCGCGTGCGGTTAAATAAACAATCTGGCTCAAATGAATCAAGCCAGATTTTATGTTTTTCTTCATATTAGAAGTCTGCGAGTTTTGGTGCTCGTGGATAAGGAATTACGTCGCGGATATTTTCCATTCCTGTAACATAACGGATAAGGCGCTCAAAACCTAATCCAAATCCGGAATGAGGAACAGTGCCGAATCTGCGCAAGTCAAGATACCACTGATAGTTTGACATATCCATCTTGCGTTCCTCGCACGCTTTTAAAAGTTTTTCGTAATTTTCTTCGCGCTCAGAACCGCCTATTAATTCACCGATTCCAGGAACAAGAACGTCAACGGCTTTTACAGTTTTTCCGTCATCATTCTGTTTCATATAGAAGGATTTTATTTCTTTTGGATAGTTGAAAACCATTACCGGGCAGCCAAAAATCTTTTCTGTAAGATAGCGCTCGTGCTCAGTCGCAATGTCGCAGCCCCAATACGGCTTGAATTCAAATTTTGCTCCGTTCTTTTCAGCTTCCTCAAGTTTTGCAATTGCGTCTGTGTAGGAAATGCGAACAAATTTTGCCTTTGCGACTTTTTCAAGGCTCTCAATAAGTCCAGGTTGAATTCGTTTGTCAAAGAATTCCAAGTCTGAACGGCATTTTGTTAAAGCCCAATTTAAAAGATATTTTACGAAATCTTCCTGAATGTCCATGTCGTCATCAAGGTCAAAGAACGCCATTTCCGGCTCAATCATCCAGAATTCAGCCAAGTGGCGCGGAGTATTTGAATTTTCAGCGCGGAAAGTAGGCCCAAAAGTGTAGACGCGGCTTAATGCTGTAGCCATTGTTTCTGCCTCAAGCTGGCCGGAAACAGTGAGCGACGCTTTTTTGCCGAAGAAATCTTTTGAATAGTCAACAATTTTGTGCGCGTCCTCGATTTTCATTCCGCCTGCGCCAGCTTTTACGCCAAGCTCAGCAATTTTTTCCATTGAAAGAGTTGTAACCTGAAACATTTCGCCTGCGCCTTCACAGTCAGAGCAAGTGATTTCCGGGGCGTTGATGTACTGGAATCCGCGTTCCTGAAAGAACGAGTGCACGGCAAAAGCCATCTGGTTTCTTACGCGGTAAACTGCGCCAAAAGTATTCGTTCTGGCACGAAGATGTGCGTTTGTGCGAAGATATTCCATTGACATTCTGTTTTTCTGCAGAGGATATTCTTCCGGATTGCAGGCGCCAAGGCACTTTAAGCTTTCAAGAGTAACTTCCACAGCCTGACCGCTTGCAGGAGAAGGAATCAGAATTCCTTCAGCACGTACAGACGCTCCTGTGTTCAGTTTTTTTAATTCTTCTTCTATATTATTTACATTTGCATTTGGAGAAGGCGAATTTCTGTCAAAAGTAAGCTGAATATTAGCGAAACAGCTACCGTCATTTACCTGAATGAAAACAAGATTTTTTGAGTCGCGTACAGAACGAATCCAGCCGCAAACTGTAACTTTTTGACTTTCCGGTTTTGTAGAAAGCAAATCTTTTATTAAAGTTGGTACCATAAAAACTCCTAAAAAATGCAAATAATAGAACAATATTACTCTTTTTGAGTAGGTTCTTCAAGATAATGCGTGAATATGGAAAAATGAATTGTATGTTGGAAAATTAATCTAAGGCAAGGGCTTCTTTTATAGATTCTGCAACAAAAGTGTTAGGTGAAATATTATGAGTCAAGGCATAACCACAGATAAGCTGTAAAATATATTTTCTGAGTCTGTTGCGTGTACGCAGAAAAGTTGTGTTGTTGGAAAACTGTTCTTTGCCTGCTGGCATTTTTCCTTGCTTAGTTTTCTTGTTCCGCGAAAAGATGGATAGCTTTTTCTAGAAACTGTCTGGTTGGTTCTGAGATTTTGTTCAGGTCTTTTTGGATTTGAGAAGATTCAAAACAAATGGTATCGGATTTTATTTTTTCGCCTGTAACCAAGTATTCAACCGTAACATTCAGTGCCTTTGCAAGACGGACCGCAACATCAGCAGGTGGCATTGAGCCTTGAGAGCCGATGTACATATCCAAAGCTCTGATTTTTACATTTGCTTTGTAAGCAAGTTCTTTTCTTGTAAGTCCTAAATAATCTATTTCTTCTCTTAGACGATCTGAAAATGTTCCCATAAATCAATAATGACGTTTTTACGTTATAAATTCGGTTGTAATAATCGTAATTAAGATATATAATCAATTAGTAAATCGTAATTACGATATTGGAGATTATTTTGAAGCGACACGCCATTCTTTGCGGTTCCGCGCCAGACGGATTCACGCAGAAAAAAATAAACGAGATGCACGATTTTCTCACAAGCGAAGCCGGCGGCTTTTGGGCGGAAAAAGAGATTGTGATTTTCCCGAACGGCGTGAGCGAGGCGATGCTTTCTTTTGTGCTTGAACGGCTCAAAGCGGAAAAAACTGAACAAATTCTTCTATATATATGCACTTTGTCTCCGGTTTCAGAGAGCGAGAAATCCGTCTGGCTTGGCGGCGAGGAAGTGCGGAAAAGCGTGGTTGAAGCGGCTTGTGCGGATGGGCGTGGGCAAGTGGTTTATGACTCGTGCAGGGAATTTATTTCTGATGAAGAAAGTGGTGATGACGGCGCGGAAGTTTTTTCAGCTGGTTTTTGTGAATTTTCAAGAAGCGCGGGAGAGATAGGATGAGTTCGGATAATCTTCAGGAAATTTTTATTTCTCCTGTTAATGTCTCAAAGAGCAATGCATTCAATTTTCTTCGTCTTGTGTGTTGTCTGGTTGTTGTCTATGAGCATTGTGTTGTTCTAAGCGGAGCTGGTTTTCCTTGCTGGGGCTTGCGGGGAATTGCAGTTAACGTCTTTTTTATTTTGAGCGGATTTTGGGTTTCGCAGTCGTTTTTGAAAAGCGATTCAATTAAAAGCTACGCAATAAAGCGATTCAAAAAGATTTTGCCTCAATATTGGCTGGTTGTGCTTGGCTTTGCAGTTGGACTTTCGGCATTTTCTGTTTTGCCGCTGCGTGAATATTTTTGCGATGCCAGTTTTTATAAATATCTTGCGGCGAATATTCTCGCATTGAATTTTATTCAGCCTAATCTTCCGGGTGTTTTTGAAGGCTTGGCTTTAAATGGAAGTGTCAATGGCTCTTTATGGACTATAAAAATTGAAGTTGGGTTTTATATTCTCCTTCCGTTCATTGTTTTTGCTGTGAAGAAACTGCGCGAAAAATTTAACGGGGGGGGGTACGGATGTATTATGCTTGCCGTGCTGTATCTGCTTTCCGTTTTGTACGAGGTGTTTATGCCGCTTGTAACTGAAAAGACCTCGCTTCCATCTGCATTGAATAATCAGCTTCCAGCGTTTATCTCATATTTTGCAGGCGGAATGATTTTTGCTTTCTACGGAGAAAAGCTTTTTTCAAGGTTGAAGATTGCCTTTTTGCCATGCCTTGCAATCCTTGTTTTGC
This sequence comes from Treponema sp. UBA7590, assembly GCA_002478955.1. Classification (GTDB taxonomy): domain Bacteria; phylum Spirochaetota; class Spirochaetia; order Treponematales; family Treponemataceae; genus Treponema_D. The sequence continues at coordinate 6,041 of DLKK01000065.1, read as the reverse complement.
TGAATGTTTTTAAGATTCCTTTTGTTTCCGCTCTGCTTGTGCCGATTTGCCTTTCAGTCTGCGTGATGTTTTTGGGATTGAACCTGAAAATCTTTGCGGACATCGGGCGAAAAACTGATTATTCGTACAGCTTGTACCTGGTTCATTATCCGCTTGCGATGTGTTTTGTTTCGCTCGGAGTTTTTGAAAAAATGCCGGGATTCGCAGTTTTTGGTGTTCTAGGAACTTCTTTTTTGTGCGCGTATCTGCTTGAAAGCTTTCAGCGGAAGATTTTTGGAAACAGGCGGAATTCGGAGGCTGCAAAATGACCGCGAAAAAACTTACTGCAAGCATTGTTTTGTTCAACACTCCGCGACTTCAGATTGAATCTGTCTTAAAGTCTGTTTTTGACTCTGCCTGCGTGGAAACTCTTTATATTATCGACAATTCCCCGAACGACAAATGGCGGATTCTTGAAAAACGCTCGGAAGAAAACGGTGTTACAAAAATCCGCTACATTCATAACGAAAATCTGGGGTATGGCGCAAGCCACAATCTTGCTATGCACGAGGCGATTGAAAACGGAAGCGAGTATCACATTGTGCTGAATCCGGACATCCGTTTTAGCCCGGAAGTTTTGCCAGTTCTTACAGATTTTATGGATAAAAATCCAGACGCAGCCTATGTGCTTCCAAAAGTTGTCTATCCGAACGGCGAAATCCAGTATTTGTGCAAACTGCTTCCGACTCCGGGCGATTTGATTTTCCGACGTTTTCTGCCAAAAACAAAGTGGAGCGAAAAGAAGAACGACCGCTACTGCCTAAAAAACTTTGGCTATGACAAGGTGATAAATCCGCCGTGTCTTTCGGGCTGCTTCATGCTCATGCGCCTTAGCGTTCTTGCAGAAAACAACATTTTCTTTGATGGCAGATTTTTTATGTACTTTGAAGATTTCGACATACTCCGCCGCCTGCACCGCGTTTCAAAGACACTGTATTTTCCAGGCGTTCAGATAATCCACGACCACCAAAAGGAAAGCTACAAAAACCGCAAAATGCTTCTGGCTCACATAAAAAGCGCGTTCAGATATTTTGGAAAATACGGCTGGTGGTTCGACAGGGAAAGAAAAGAGATGAATGAGAGAGTTTTGGAGGAGATTGGAGAAAAATGAAAATTAAAGTTTTAAAAATGAATATGTCTTGCGAGAGGTTTAACAAATGATAATAACCCAAACTCCATTCCGGATGTCGTTCTTTGGCGGAGGAACTGACTTCGCTGGTTTTTATAATGAGCATGGCGGAGCAGTCCTTAGCACGACTTTCGACAAATATGCGTATGTCACAGTCCGGCATCTTCCACCATTTTTTGACTACAGGACACATATTACTTATTCAAAGGAAGAAAAGGTAAATAGCATAGAAGAAATTACGCATCCTGCAATCAGAAACGCTATGCGGTGGCTTGATATGCATAAAATCCGCATGACCTATGAGGCTGATCTGCCTGCAAGAAGCGGCCTCGGAACATCATCAAGCTTTGCGGTCGGGATGCTGGAGGCGTTCTATGCGCTCAAAGGAAAATATGCGGACAAGCGTAAGCTTGCGGATGATGCTATATATCTTGAGAGGACTCTCTGTGCAGAAGCTGGTGGAATCCAGGATCAGATAGCAGCTTCTTTCGGCGGGTTCAACAGGATAGACTTTAGCCGCGACGGATATACTGTGCGCCCTGTGATCATGGGCCGGGAACGCAAGGAGGATCTAAACAGCCATCTTATGCTTTTCTTCACCGGGTTCAGCCGTTTTTCCAGCGACATACAGAAAGACACTGAAAAATCAATGAAGGACAAGGCTTCCCGGCTTCTTGAGATGTACAGGCTTGTTGACGAGGCGGAAAAAATTCTTACAGACAAGAATGTAAGCCTTGACGAGTTCGGAAAGCTACTTGACTACACATGGAAACTGAAGCGTGGAATCTCAGGTGGAATCTCTACAGACTCAATAGACGAGCAGTATGCAAAAGCGATGGATGCTGGAGCGCTTGGCGGAAAGCTTCTTGGCGCGGGCGGCGGAGGATTCCTTCTGTTCTACGTTCCGCTTGAAAAACAGGATGATGTAAGGAATGCGTTGAAAGACCAGATGTATGTTCCATTCAAGTTTGAGAATGACGGAACAAAAATCATTTACTACAGTGCGGAAGATTATAAATAGTCCGGGGGAGAATAGTTTATGAAACATATTGATGAACTGTGCCGGCGTTATCCGGTTTTATCTGTCTGCAAAAATGACATTGAAAAAACTGCGAAGATTTTGATTAGCTCATTTGCGAACGGTGGAAAACTCCTTGTTGCAGGCAATGGCGGAAGCTGCGCCGACAGCGACCATATTTCCGGTGAGCTTCTAAAAAGTTTTGTAAAGAAACGCAGGCCTTCTGCGGAGCTGATTGATTCAATTAGAAAAATAAATCCAGAAACGGGCGATTATCTTTCGGACAAGCTGCAGGGGTCTCTTCCTGCGATTGCGCTTACAAACAATACCGCGCTTATGACAGCCAGCCTGAATGATGTGGACGGAAACATAATGTTCGCCCAGCAGGTGAACGGATACGGCAAAAAAGGCGATGTGTTCCTTGGAATCTCCACATCCGGGAATTCAAAGGACATAGTTTATCCGGCAGTTGTCGCAAAGGCGAAAGGTCTTATGACAGTTGCACTGACCGGCAAGGACGGCGGAAAACTGAAAGAGATTGCGGACATTTGTATTGTTGTACCAGAACAGGAGACTTTCAAGATACAGGAGCTCCATCTTCCTGTGTACCATGCGCTGTGCCTTGAAGTTGAGGAATACTTTTGGAGAGAGTAGATATGAAAACTGTGATAATGGCTGGCGGAATGGGAACAAGAATCCAGAGCGTAAGAAGCGATGTTCCAAAGCCCATGATAGAAATCTGCGGAAAGCCGATTCTTCTGCACCAGATAGAAAACCTCAAGGCCTGCGGCCTTACTGACATAACGATTGTTGTCGGGCATCTTGGCAACGTGATAAAAAATTATTTCAAGGATGGCGCTGAGTTCGGTGTAGAAATTGATTATTTTACAGAGGAAGCTCCGCTTGGAACAGCAGGCGCGCTTTTCAAGATGGATTTGAAGGAAGATTTTCTGCTTCTGTGCGGAGATGTGGTTTTTGACATTGACTTTAACCGCTTTATAAAGTTTCATCAGGAGCACAATGCATGGGCAAGCCTGATGGTTCACCCTAATGGCCACCCGTTTGACTCGTCTTTGATTGTAACAGAAACTCTTCCGCCTCAGGAAAAAGGCGGATTTCCTGTTGAGACAAACCGGGTTACAGGCTGGCTCTCCAAGGAAGACGAACGGCTTTACTACAGAAATCTTGTGAACGCCGGAATGGAAATAATTTCGCCTGAGCTTTTGCATGAGGCAAAGAAGAATTTTGTTCCGCGGCATCCTGAAAATCCAGACAAGATTGACCTTGACCGGGATGTTCTTAAGCCGAATATACAGAGCCGTAAAATCTTTGCCTATCATACAACGGAATATATCAAGGACATGGGAACACCAGAACGTTACCAGGAAACTGAGCGCGACATGAAAAACGGAAAAGTCCATGCTCGGAATCTTTCGGTAAAGCAGAAAGCAGTTTTTCTTGACCGCGACGGCACAATAAACAAGCCGAATGGATTCATAACAAAGCCGGATCAGTTTGAGCTTCTTCCGGGAGTAGCAGAGGCAATAAAAAAAATCAACAAGTCAGGCTATCTTGCGATAGTCGTAACAAATCAGCCTGTGATTGCAAGAGGCGAATGTACTTTTGATGAGCTGCAGGAAATCCATAACAAAATGGAGGCTGAGCTGGGAAAAGAGGGCGCGTATCTGGATGCAATTTATTACTGTCCTCATCATACAGACAAAGGCTTTGCCGGGGAGCGTATTGAATACAAATGCGACTGCGAGTGCCGGAAGCCAAAACCAGGAATGCTTCTTCAGGCGGCAAAAGACCTTAATATAGATTTATCCCAAAGCTACATAATTGGCGACAGCGAGAATGACGTTGAAGCCGGGAAACAAGCTGGCTGCAGGGAAAGTTTTATGGTCGGAGATGGATTATTGGAATGTGTGGAGGAGATGAAAATATGAAAAAAGACAGATTTGATACTGTAATTCTTTGCAGAAATGAGAATGGAAAATTTTCTAAGCAAATAAAACTTGATGAAAAATTTCTTAAAAATTTAAATGCTATGAATTTATCTTTAGATTCACTAATTTGTAAAGCTGGAAATTTTGAAGAAGAACTAAACTATTTAAACTATAAAATAAATTCTATAATTACTAATAAAATTTTATTTTGTTATGCAGGAATTGAATTTCAAAATGGTGATATAAAGGATTCTGAATTATCCAGGTGGAATATTTCTGGAGTATTGGAAAACATAAATGTAGGGCTATTTTCTCTTATAAATGACATAAAACATAATCGTGTAAGTGGAGATCCTGAGGTTTTTTATAATCATATCATATTATTAATACTAATTTATGAAAGATTAAAGGAAAATAAATCTTTTAAAAAATTTATTGCAGAAGAGCAATTAATGATAATAGAAAACCGATTTAGTGATTGCATTATTTTGTTTAATAAAATTATAGAAGATGCAATACATTTTAGTAAGTGGTCATGGATATATAATTTTTGTTCTTTTTTTATGGGATGGTATGATTATATTCCTATTAGTGCGAATTATAACAATCTAGAAAATTGTGTTATTGGTTATGAAGAAAAAAAGATAGAAAATGATTCAAATAAAAAATATGATGAAAAAAGAAGTTATAAGATCTAATCAAATGTTAAACTTCACCGTTGGTCCGGTTCAGATGGATGAGGAGACTTTGTCTCTTGGAAACAACCAGATTCCGTATTTCCGAACGGAAGAATTTTCTGCTCTTATGAAAGAAAATGAAAATCTGCTCTGCAAGTTCTTTGATGCTCCTGAAAATTCACGTGTTGTGTTTATGACAGGAAGCGGAACTGCGTCGATGGAAGGCGGAATTATGAATTTCTTTGATGCTTCTGACAAGGTTCTTGTCGTGAACGGCGGAAGTTTCGGCTCTCGTCTTGTTGAGCTTTGCCAGATTCATGGGATTCCGTTTACAGAAATAAAGCTTGATTTTGGAAAGCCTCTGACTTCTGAAATTCTCTCTCGGTATGAAAATCAGGAATATACAGGTTTTCTTGTCCAGCTTTGCGAGACTTCCAGTGGCGTTCTTTTTGACATGAATCTTATCGGGAATTTCTGCAAGAGAAATGGAATCTTTCTTTTTGTTGATGCGGTAAGCGGATTCATGGCAGACGAGTTTTCAATGAGAAAAATGCACGTGAACGCCGCGATTACAGGAAGCCAGAAAGCTCTTTCGCTTCCTCCGTCAATGTCGTTCACCATTATGGATGAAAAAGCTGTAGCCCGCGCTCAAAAAATCAATGTCAAAAATCTGTATTTCAACTATCCGCTTTATTTAAAAAATGGCGAGCGCGGACAGACTCCTTTTACTCCGGCTGTCGCAACCTTGATTATGCTGAATGACAGGCTCAAGCGAATTGAAAAATCCGGCGGAATAAAAGTGCAGAATGAAATTATGAGAAAAAGAGCTGAATATTTCAGAAGAAAAATAAAACATTTTCCATTTGAGATATTTGTTGCTGGGGAAAATGCCTCAAATTGTGTAACCGCATTGCGTCCTGAAAATCCATCGGTTAATGCACATGAAATTTTTGAAATCCTGAAAGATGAGTACGGAATCTGGATTTGTCCGAACGGCGGCGAATATGCAGAAAAAGTATTCCGTGTCGGTCATATAGGTGCGGTCTCGGAAGAACAGATTGATAATTTAATAGATGCGTTTGTGGATTTGCAGAAACGTAATCTATTGTAAGGCGGAAAAGAGGAGAATGCAAAATGATAGCTGGAAAAACTGTTGTGTATACAAGTGGAACTTTCGATATGCTCCATGCGAACCACATAAAGATGATTGAGTATGCACGCTCATTGGG
>DLKK01000113.1:37920-44260 GCA_002478955.1 Treponema sp. UBA7590 | reverse complement strand
AATCGTTTTTAGCGCAAGCATTACGCGGGAAATCTCACCGCCCGAAGCAATTTTTGCAAGCGGCAAAAGCGGAGAGCCAGGGTTTGCGCTGATAAGAAATTCAATATTGTCAAAACCATAGGGACCGCATTTTTGCTCAAAATCATCACCAGGCTTAGCCGTAATGCTGACCGCAAAACGAGTTCCGTTCATTCCAAGATTTCTCAGAAGAGCTTCAACTTCAGAAGCAAGTTTTTCACCTGTGGCACGTCTTTTTTCAGAAAGATTTTTCCCGGCAAGATAAACTTTTTTCTCAAGCTCAGAAACGGCTTTCATCAGCTTCTCTTTGTTTTCAGAGCCTGCTCCAAGTTGCTCAAGTGATTTCTGCGCATTCTCGTAATAATCAAAAACCTCTTTCAACGGCGCGCTTTGGCTGGAAGCGTATTTTTTCTTCAGATTATAAATCAACGAAAGCCTATCCTGCACTTCCTGAAGATGGGACGGATCGTAAACCAGTTTGTTCGCGTAACTTCCAAATTCCTCAGAAATGTCATTCAGTTCATAAAAAGCCGATTCAATACGCGTGTCAAGATTTGAAAGAGATTTATCCAGCAAAGAAATATTCTGACTTTCTCGGCGGATTTTCTTCAGCAATGAAACAACAGATTCTTCTCCGCCGTCCAGCATATTCCGGATAGAATCAACGCCCTCAAAAAGTTTTTCATACGAAGAAAGCCGGTTTTCCTCTTCCTCAAGCTGAATATCTTCTTCCGGCTTAAGTTTTGCGTCCTCAATTTCTTTTACCGCAAAACTATACATATCGATTTTTCTAGCTCTGTCCGCATCAGAAGAATTCAGCTGGGCAAGAAGTTTTCTTTTTTCAACAAGTTCCATATACAACGCGGTAAAAGCGTTTACTTCCGGCACAATTCCCGCACGCGCGTCAAGAAATTTTCTGTGCTCAGGCACGCGCATTAACGACTGATGCTCATGCTGACCATGAATATCAACCAAGAAAGATGAAAAATCCGCCAGGTCAGCACGGTTCACAGGCGTTGAGCCAATCCATGCGCCGGCGCGGCCATTATCACGGATATATCTCCGCAAAAGAATTCTATTGTTTTCAGTTTCAATTCCATGCTCATTAAGCCATTCCATCGCAGGATTCTGATTTTCATTTGAATCAAGAAAAAAAGTCCCGGAAACCTGAGCCTCATGGCAGCCGGAACGAATCTGGTTCACATCAGCTTTTCCACCAAGCAGAAATGAGAGCGCACCAATCAAAATTGATTTACCGGCACCTGTTTCACCGGAAAGAACTGTAAATCCATTTGAAAATTCTATGTGTTCATTTTCAATAATCGCAAAATCTTTGATTGAAAGATCTTCAAGCATGAGGACCTCCTGACCAGTTCAGTTTTGACTGGAGAGCTTCGTAAAATCTTTCGGCTGTGCAGCCTACAAGTTTTACTTTTTTTGGAATTTGACGGATTTTTATGCAGTCACCCTCGTGAATATCGAAAGGTTTCTGGCCGTCAAGCGTAATTATAATATCAGATTCCCGTGAAGGAAGAATTTTTATTTCAAGTTCGCCATGCGGATTCAAAACCAAAGGTCTGCTAGAAAGCGAAAAAGAATTTTTTGGCGTAAGAATAATCGCATCCATTGTAGGATCAACTATCGGGCCTCCTGCGGAAGACGAATATGCCGTTGAACCAGTCGCAGTGCAGATAATTATTCCATCCGCCTTGAACTGGCCAAGGCTCACATAATTAAAATCAACTCCCATAAGGATTGTGCGGCTCGCCATTTTTGCGCTTATAACTATATCGTTCAGCCCAATTCCTGAATAAACGTCATTTCCTGATTTTCCGTCGATAACAACAGCCTGAAGCATATTTCTTTCAACAATTTTTGCTTTTCCCTGCAAAAATGTGTCAAGTTCATTCTTCCACTCATCTTTTTGAATGCTGGCAATAAAACCAAATTCTCCAAAATTTATGGGAAAAACAGGAATTCCTCTTTCAACGCAGCCACGTGCCGCAAAAAGAACAGTTCCATCGCCTCCTAGAGTTATCACAAAATCCGCAGATGAAAATGGATTTTCTATTGAGCTGTCAAGTTTTTCTGCATCAGAAAATCCATCAAAAGAAAAAATCGTTGAATCAGTTTCTTTTCTTTTTAAATATTCAGAAATAAAATGACCCATTTCCTGAGATTCTTTTTTATGAGTGTTTACGATTATAAGGCAATTTTTCATTATTTACGGCAAGGTTCCCAAAACTTTCACAATTTTAGCTACCTGTGAATGTGTAAGGCGCGGATAAAGCGGAAACAATGCGCACCTCAAAAACAAAGACTTAGCTTTAATGCAATCAGAAGAAATTTCATCCTGCATCAAAGCCATCACAGAATCTTCGTATGCCTGACAGATTTCAATATCTTTTTTTGCAGCATATTGTTTTATATCTTTAAACGAAGTCGTAAGAACCAAAGGAAAACAGCACATTGTCGAAGTGTAATCAAACTTTTCCTCAGGAGAATTTTCTCCTTCTGTTTTTGGAGCCGCGACGGAGGAAACACCTTTTGCCACCGGAACAACAGCACCTGAACCGCGGATAAACATCTTGTGTCTGCCGCTTATGCAGGCGCGCTGATATAAGGCAAAAATTTTCTTCCGCTGAAGCTCATTATGCTTAAATTCCTTTAGCTGAATCCATCCCAATGCAGAATTCAAATCTGGAAGCAATTCTGTCTTCGGCATTGTCTCAACAAATTTTTTCAGCACAATCCATTCACGCCGATTCGGAGCCATAAGAACGGCTCCTCCTCCAGCTGTGATAACATCGTGTTCCTCAAGCCCGAGAATCGTAAAAACTCCCAATGAACCAGCTTTCCGGCCTTCAATAGGGTTATTATTTTCATCAAATGTAGGAAAAAAAGCACCAGCACTTTTTGAAACATCTTCAATAACAGGAATTCCAAAAGCATTTATTTCGTCAATTTCAGGAAGAATTCCCATTGACTCATGAAGCAAAAGAAGCCGACCGCCCTTTTCTATTCCTTTTTTTACAATCTCAGCATTTACAAGTCCGGTATTTTCATCAACGTCAAGGATAACAGGCTTATAGCCCAAATCCACAACAGCCTGATAATGCCATCCTGGAGCAAGTGCTGAAATCATTATTGATTCACCAGGTTTAAAATCCATCGAACGCAGCGCATATTTCAAAGCAGACGCAGGATTTCTTAACGCAACAGCGCCATCACATCCAAAAAAATCCTTTACCGTCTGAATAAATCTGCTGTTAAGCTCACCAGGACCAATGCGTTCGTCCACCATGCAGGTAAGCACAGCATCCATTTCTTTACGTCGAATTGTTGTACTAAAAGTCTGAATCATTTTTCAATTATTTAAAAATTTCCTACAATTTTTTGAAGTTCCTTTGGATTAAACAGTCTGACAATATCCAAAATTATCAGGTATCCGTTGTCATTTCTTACGACACCTTTTATATACTCACTGCCTATTCCGCCGGACATTCTCGGAGCCGCCTGAATTTCAGAATAATTCACCGTTGCAACCCTTGAAACCCGGTCAATTATTATTCCAAGCTGACTTTCTTCAATATTCAGAATTATAAATCCGCTTTCAAGCTCATCAAGTTCATCCTCACCATTGGCAAAGGCGATATTAAACCGCCGGTGAAGATCAATTATCGGAATAATTTCACCACGAAGGTTCAAAATCCCGACCATATAATTCGGTGCATTTGGAATCGGACGAATTGGCTGGATTCTTACAATCTCTTTTACAGACATAATATCCACACCATATAACTCGTTTCCTAGACGGAACGTAACTAACTGTACCTGCGAATCTTCAGTATCCATAAAATCCTCTACAATAAGCATACTATGAAAAATCCCTTTTTGCAATTAATTAGCTCCATCCGCCGCATTTAACGGTCTACAGAAAACAAAGCTACAGCGAACACTTTTTTGCAACCCGACTCTTTTAATTTTTCAGCACAAGACTCAATTGTACTTCCGGTGGTGAGAACATCATCCACAAGACAAACAACTTCCGGCACAACCTTCACATCTGCGTTCAAAGAATAAGCTTTCCCGATCATTTCCATCCTTTGAGTGCGCTCAAGGGTTTTCTGCTGAACATCAGTGTGTCGCTGCAGAATCCTTTTTACATTCCAGTTATACCTGAATTCAAGAATCTGGCTTATTTCATCAACTTGATCCCAGCCTTTGGTTTTTATTTTTCCCGGTCTAGGCGGAACAGGAACCACAACAAATTCTCCCTTTATCTTGCAAATCTGACTTAACCTTTCATTCATCAGCTCTGCAAAAAAATCAGAAAAAATCCGTTCATCCTCCATTTTCCACCTGCAAAGCAGACTTGTATTCCACAGGCGGTACGAAAAAAGCGGAAATGCCCCGTCCAAATGCTTCATAAGGACACCTTTTCTACATTCCATACAGACACCATCTTCGGAAATAAGCTCTTTACCGCAGAATTTACAAACTCCAACGCCGGCAGGTTTTACCGCAAAAAATTTCTTCCGGCAATCCGTGCACACAGGCAAAAGCCCCGAATCATTTCCGCAGACAACACATTCGCTTCCACCCGCAAAAAATGAAAAAACAGAGCGTCCTGCCCTTAGCGCAACAGACTGAATTCCGAAAAAAAATTTGTTCACACTTATATATAGCAAAAAAAAAATCAAAAACTGAAATAAATCACAAAAAATTATCGTCCGGAAAGCGCTTTTTTCCATCTTGATATAGCCTGAAGAGCAGCCAAAGGCGTCATATTATCCGGATCAACAGAAAGAATTTCGTCCAGAACAATTTCCTCATCGCTAAAAAGTCCCGGCGCAACAGGATTTTGCCTTGCAGGCTCAGTTTTCTTGTACTCAGGAATTTCATCAAGAACCGGCTTGTTTTCCGCAACGTTCTGGATATGACAAAGAATTTCATTCGCGCGTTTTATCACAATTTCTGGAACACCAGCAAGTTTTGCAACATGAATTCCATATGAATTTTCGCTTGCACCGACTTTTATCTTACGCAAAAAAGTAACCGATTCACCTTGCTCAGAGACTTCCATGCACAAGAGCTCAAGATTTTTATGCTCAATTCTAGTCAATTCGTGGTAATGCGTCGCAAACAAAGTGCGGCATTTTATATTGTTCAAAAGATATTCGCTTACAGCCCATGCAATAGAAAGTCCGTCTTCCGTGCTGGTTCCTCTGCCAACTTCGTCCATTATGACCAAAGATTTTTCAGTTGCGGAACGAAGAATATTCGCGGTTTCCGTCATTTCAACAAGAAAAGTCGATTCACCGCGCGCAAGGTTATCGCTGGCGCCAACGCGGCAAAAAATCCGGTCAACTACGCCGATTTCAGCAGATTCAGCAGGAACAAAAGAACCTGTCTGTGCAAGAAGCGCAATCAATGCATTCTGCCGCAGAAAAGTGCTTTTACCCGCCATGTTCGGTCCGGTTATAAGGCAAAAAGTTTTAGCATCAGTTTTCTCCGCCGAAATATTCAAATCATTCGGAACAAATTCCCCTGAAGGCAAATGTTTTTCAACAACAGGATGACGACCTTTTTTCACATTGAAAATTTCAGAATCAACAACTTCAGGGCGAACCCAATTGTTCAGAACCGCAGCCTTTGCAAAGGAAGAAGCCGCATCCGTATAAGCAATCTCTGACGCTGTCTGCATAAAATACGGCACATAATCATGCAGTTTCGTGCGAATCTCAACAAACAAATCACGCTCAAGTTCCAGGATTTTTGTTCCAGCCTCGTTCAGCTCGTGCTCAAGCTCCTGCAGCCGGGCTGTAGTATAGCGATCACCTTTGACTAGCGCACGGCGCATAATAAAATCTGCAGGAACAGAAGAAAGTTTTCCTTTGCTGATTTCTATGAAATATCCGAACGCATTTGTATTTTTTATCCTTAAATTAGTAATTCCAGTTCGTTCTCGTTCTTCTTTTTCATAATCAGAAAGAATCTGCCCGAAATTATCATGGACATTTCGCCAATGGTCAAGTTCTTCCGACCAGCCCGATTTTATAATCCTTCCATCAGTCAAAGAAGTTGCAGGATCATCACAAATCGCATTTTGAATCAAATCAATTATTTCAACTGCCGGTGTATCATCGATAGAGGCAAAATCGTATTCAGAAAGTTCATTTCTTGCCTTTAACCATGCAACAAGACTCGACTTTAATGCCTGAAGATCTTTTGCATGAGCCCTGTCCATCGCGATTCTTCCTGCTAAACGCTCAACATCAAGAATCGGATTGATTTCATTTCTGACAGGATCCATCAAATT
>DLKK01000113.1:32844-37904 GCA_002478955.1 Treponema sp. UBA7590 | reverse complement strand
GTTCATAAAAAAGCTGAACATGGGACTGCCGCGCCTTAATTTTCTGCACATCCGTAAGAGGATACAAAAGCCACTGGCGAATCATTCGGCTTCCCATCGCAGTCTGTGAATAATTCAGACATTCAAGAAGGCTGTATTGAACAGAACCGTCGCGCAAATTTGCAACAACTTCAAGATTCCGGCGGCTAGAATCATCAATAATAAGATAATTTGTGTCTTTATAAACTTTGATTGATTTTACGTGAGGGACAACTGTATTCGTGGTTTTCGCAAGATAATCAAGAAGAAAACCGGCAGGCGCCACTTCCGCAGACGTTTTTTCCAGCCCGAATGACAAAAGACTTGCCGTCTTGAACTGTTCCGTCAATCTTTTGTATGAAAGTTCAGAATTAAAATCCCAGTCAGGATAATAAGAAATAGACATAGAGGGATATTGCGAAAGAGAATCTTGAATAATCTGGTTCTGCTTAAGAGATTGAGGCAAAAGTATTTCCCGAGGAGAACAACGCCCAAGTTCTTTGGGAAACTGCTCAGCCATTTCATTTGAATGCCAGCTGGTCGCGGAAAAAGATGCTGTTGTAACATCAATAAAAGCAAACCCAACGCCACCGTGCGTCACAGACAAAGCAGCAAGAAAATTATTGGAATTTCCTTCAAGATATTCAGACTCAAGCGCAGTTCCAGGTGTGATTATCTCAACAACCTTGCGTTCTGTAAGACCTTTTGCTTTAGGATCTCCAATTTGTTCGCAGATTACAACTTTTTTTCCTGCCCTAAGAAGACGAGCAATATAAATTTTTGCGGCATGATACGGAATTCCGCACATCGGAGCCGCACCTTTGTGGGTCAAAGTTAAATTCAAAAGTCTGGAAACTTCAGCCGCGTCATCAAAGAACATTTCATAAAAATCGCCAACCCTAAAAAAAAGAATCTCGTTTTTATGCTCACTTTTTATTTTTACGTATTGCTCTAAAACCGGAGTGAGTGCTATATCTGTTTCCACAAAATTATCTTCCCAATTCTGCAATTACTTGTTCTGTAATATCAACAGAATTTGAATACCATAAAATCGCATTTGACTGCTGAAGGCTTAAAATCATGCTGTAACCGCCAGATTCTGCAATTTTCGAAAGAGTATCGTACAAATTATTGTAAAAAGTATCCGAACCTTGAAGCGTTTTCTGCATAGATTCAAGCTCAACGTTTTTTGCATTTGTATATTCAACAACAAAATCAGTTTTTTTTGTGATTTCAGCCTGGGTTTTCTGAACCATCGCATCATTTCCGGCTTTTTCATAATCCATTTTTTTTGCCTGGAGTTTCTGTAGTTCTTCTGTATATTTATTTATCTCCTGCTGAAAATCAGCCTTTTTTTTCTCGTAATTTCGGACAGAAGTTGAAGTTCTGAAATAAGCGTTGTAAACCTTTGCCGTATCAACAACACCGAATTTTGTTATCTGTTGAGCAGAAAGAGCCGAGCCTACAACAAAAATCAAAGCAAAAAGAACTGATTTTACACTAAATTTCATATAATCCACCTTTTTTATTTATTTGTCATATTGAATGAAAGAACGAACTGCCACTTGCTGTCCCATTTTACATCGCCGTCGATAACACGGAATTTATTCGCAAAAAGCAAATGCAACGGAAACTGAGGAACAAGGAAACGCAATCCAGGACCAAAGCTGAAATAGAAATCATCCAGCTTAAGATTATTCAGCAAATCCTCAGGTTCTTCCTTTACAGCAACTGCATCAAAGAATCCGTCAACACCAAGAATTCCCTGGAAAAGCGGCAGACGAAGCTCAACCCGGTTAGAAAGCATTGCCTTTCCGCGAGTTTCATTGTATACATCAGTCCATCCGCGGCCATTGAACATACCATCAATGTAAACCTTGCTAGAATCACCGAACAAAGTTCCCGGAACTGGATAAACAAGGGAAATTCCTGTATATGCGGCAAGAACCATCTTGAAATTCCAGAATCCATTGAACAACGGAACGTCAAAAAGCTTTAAATATGATTCAAGTTTTGTATCAGAACGAAGATAAAATTCCTTTTCAACTTCAGGGATAAGTCCGTACCAGGCAAGGCGCTCGCTTACAAACCAGCCTTTTGTAGGGTCGTAGTTTATATCACGGTTATCAAGCGAGGCATTCATAAAAAGCGAATTCTTGATACCAAAACGGTTCGCAAATTTGTTTACACCGGAATCAATCGGAACATACAATGACTCATCATAAAGATTATCAGTGATTGAGTTCGTCATACCGCCTGAAAGCGTAAAAATCGCAAAACTAGGAAGCCAACGGCGGCCAAAACTTGTTGCAAGAGAAGCCCCGTAAGACTCGTAGTTCATATAATAATAATCATCATCATAAACACCATTAGGCAACCAAGGCAAAGCAAGCGCATAGGAATTTAAATGATAAAGAGAAAGCGATTCCGAGAACGAAATCGGCTGATTAAAAAGCCAGTTTTCCCTGAATCCAAAATCAACAGACTGCTCGTTGGATGCGATTGTAACACCGGAAGAAATTGATTTTCCTGTTCCGCGGAAATTCGAATTTTCAACTTTTGCGTAAAGAGAAATCGGCAAATCATCAGAATCTTCAATTCCGGAGAAAGTCATACCAAACTGAAGAGATGTAGTGCTCTGCTCTTCCACTGTAATCACAAGATCAACAAGATTTTCCTCTGAACCAGAAACTGGCTCCGGCACAATGCTTGAAAAATACTGCGTATTGTAAAGGTTTCTAAGACCGGACATAATTTTGTCACGGCTAAAGACATCACCAGGCTCAATAGGAAGTTCCCTTAGAATTACGTTTTCCTTGGTTTTTGTGTTTCCTTTGATGATGATATTTTCAACATGCGCGCGGGAACGTTCTTTTATGGAAAGCACATAGCTTACTGTACGTTTTTCTGAATCCTTGTTCACAGTCGGATAAAATTCATTCGACATATAACCGTTCTCATAGTACAGATTTGTTATTCCAGAAAGCCCTTCCTGAAATTTAGTCTGATTGAAAACCTCTCCGTTTTTCAGTTTTATATATGAAAGAAGTTTTTCTGTCTTGAAAATTTCGTTTCCAGTAATTGTAAGTCCGCTGTAAGTGTACTGCGCTCCCTCAGAAATCACAAAAGTAAGCGCAATTTCCTCACGCTCCTTTTTTTCGTTGTACGAAGTATTTTCCAGAACATCAATAACACGCGCATCAATGTAACCTTTTGTCATGTAATGAACCACAAGAGACTGCTTGTCGGCTTCCACAGAAGAACGCTGGAACGCCCCATCCTTAAGGAATCCTTTTTCTTTCAATGAGATTTTGCTTTTCAGCGTGCGCGCAGAGAAAACTGTGTTTCCTGAAAAATTTATCTGGCTTACAATTGTTGAATTTCCTTCATTAACAATAAAAGTCACATCGATTCCTTCTTCCGAATCATTTGTTGAAACAGAAACTTTCGCGTCTATATAACCTTTTTTTATGTAAAGATCGCGCAATGCCCGCTCATCAACAAGCGCATTTGACTCAATATAAACATCGCCAGGCTTCATTGTGACCGTATCGCGAAGCTCGTTGTTGCGGATTTTTTTGTTTCCCTTGAACTGGATTGAAGCGACAACCGCGTGTTCCTTTACCGTAAAGACAAGATTTACTTTTTCAGGATTTTTTGAATCATGCTTTGCGTAAGGCTCAATGTCCTCAAAATATCCAAGCGCATAAAGACGGTCAAGAATATCATTATAGAATTTTTCATCAAAAACTTTGCCGACAAAACTATTTGTCACACCAGAAACTTCAGATTTTTTTACACTTCTAAGACCTTCAAAAGAAATCTCTGATACAGTTTTACCCCAGAACCAGTCAGAATCATCAGAACTTTGCGCAAAAACAGCTGCAACAGAGAAAAATAAAAAAACTGAAAGCAAAATCTTAATTTTTTTCAACATCAAGGACATGAGTGTACCCACCACCTTTTTATCTAAAATGAAAATTTCCATGAAAGCGTTACAGAAGTCGAAGATACAAATCGATCATTTCTAATTCCGTTTATATCAGGAGCCATATTCCATCTGAGATTTCCGAAAGGCGCTTCAATTTCCAGACCGAATTCCGGACGGAACACAAGACCGCCTGCCGTGAATTTATCATCTACCTTAGTCTTGTCATAAGACCAATGCATAAGGGCATCCACATATAAAGAACTTCCAAAGTACTTACCTATATAAACAGTTGAGTTATCAAAAAAGTTACCAAATCCGAAACTAGAATTTTCTGAATCCTCTGTTCTGTCTAGCAGACCATAGTTAAGCGCGTTCTGCAGAACATTTGTTCTAACGCTCAATATATCAAAATTAAGGAAATCACGCAACTTGTTCTCTATTGAACGCCCGATTGTTGACTGAATCGCATAGTCGCCTGTGGCAAAAATAAGTGAGCTTACTCGCTCTGAATCACCGACCGCAATCTGTCCAAGCAATGAACGGATTTCAGCCTCGGATTTTGCAGGAATTGACGAGAACTGAGCGTTGAAATTCAGAAGATACTGGTTGTTCGCGGTAAGAATAATCCGCACATCGTTTCCGTAGTCATCACGCTCGCGGGTTTCCGCCTGGACGCTTATAAGAGGGTTGAATGTAGGATCGTTGCTGTTAAAGCGCATTGAACCATTTTTCAGATAAAAGTTCCGGCTAAGGTACGAAATATCGCCAGAACGGAACGCAAGTTCGCCGTCAAGCTCCATATCTCCATTTGACATATCATACTTAAAACCAAAAATCGTGTTAGGCACAAGAACCGCACGCAAAAGCGGATCAAAAATGAACGTAACGTGCTGACCAAAATGAAGTTTTATCTGAGAACGCGCAAACCAGTTCCGTTTCGGTGGGGAAAGCGCAAGTTCCTTGGTTTTCACGCTTCCGGTAAGTTTTCTAAGGAAAACATCGCCATTCACATCAAGGTAATGGTCCTCAAAAGCGATATTCACATCAAGATTCACATCGCCAACAAAATGTGCAAGACGAATCTCAAAATCTCCCGGCATATAGGCATTAT
>DLKK01000113.1:9525-32817 GCA_002478955.1 Treponema sp. UBA7590 | reverse complement strand
TGGCTTTCAAGGCGGCTGAACGACCAGCGGTCAAAGAAAACGTTCAAATCGGCGCAGATAACATTATCAGGCTTTTTTACATAACCACGGGCAATAGGAATATAAATCTTGTTGTGGTCAAAGATAATTTGCGTCTTAGGAACAAAAACATGCTGGGAAACAATTTTCGGCAACGTGAAATCCGCCTGAGTCAATGAAAAATCCCCAAGAAATTCAGGATCAGCCTTTAGCCCGGAAATCGCAAGGGAACCGTTCAATTTTCCGTTGTAGACTTTTAAACGCGAAATATCAAGATATTCAAAAAGTTTTCCGACATCAGCCTTCACATTTTTTACAGAAATATCCAGCTGCTCGCTCTTTAAATTTCCAGAAAGCGCAAACTGAAGCGGTTTTCCTTCTGCAATAGAAAAATTGATTTTTCCATCATTGTAGACTGAACCGGAAATTCCCTGAAGCTCAGAAGAATAAACCGTTGTAACATCACCAGAATGAAGAACCGTAAGCTCAAACGGAAATTCTTTCTTAAAAAGCGTTCCGGAAATTTTCCCGCAGGAAAGACGGGCAGCAAATTCTGAAGGCAAGATTTTTCCATCGCCGATAACTGTATCAGAAACAGAAAATTCCAACGGCGCATGAACCGTCTGTTTTGCAAGAACAGTGTCAAAATCAGCCTTTGCAACACCTGTAAAATTATTCAGGTCAAACTGGGCCGAAATATTGTTCAATGAAAGATTATTGTAGACAAGCTTAAAATTATCAACTGTAAGATTTTTTTCCTCAATAAACGCGGAACCGTTCACATCAATTTCTTTTCCGGCAGACATTACTGAAAGTTTTTCAACGTTTAGGCCGGCGTAAAGATTTGAAAGAACTCCAGAAAGAATCAAAGTCGCGCTGAGCCTGTTATTCTCGCTTTCTTCCGCGGTAAAGCGGCTCAGGCCAAAATTATTGAACACAAACTGCGAATTAAGATAAAAAGAATTCTTTAAATTCTCCGCGGAAAAAACATCTCCATTCGGATTTGAAAGTTCCACCGCAACATTTATTCCTTCCGTTGAAACAGGATTTTTCAACGCCGCAGAAAACCTTGCCGAATCAAAAACCGAGCCGTTCATGTTCCACAAAAGCTCGGATTTTCCCTCAATCGCTGAAAATTTATCAGAATAAGATATTGCGTCCAGAAAAACGCCGTATTTTGTGACATTTCCGGTAACGTTCAGAACTGGATTGAAAGAATATTTTCCGCTGGCCTCAAGCGCCTCAAGCCTGGCAATCCGCACATTGATTCCGTCGTCGTCTGAATAAGTGAAATTTGTCTCCGTGGAAAGCGTAAAAATCGAGCCGTTCACGCTGAAAGGAAATCCGTCCGCAGAAAGGTTCCCGGAGATTTTTCCGTCATCATTTTTCTTAAGGTCAAAAACTGCGCCGTAATCACCGTTCACTGAGACAATTCCCGGCATGAAATTTCCTGAAAAATGGTAAGGAATTGAATCAGCATTCAAATCTGCGGAAAAAAATGCGTCATCACCATCCGGAGATTTTTCATAAATTCCAGAAAGATGAACAAGTTTTCCGTTGTTCACAAAATCAACCCGGTTCAAATTTAAGGAAGAGCCGTTTCCGTCCAAAGAAATGTAGAAAAATTGACCATCTTTTTTTGTGTTCGCAACAAAAGCGTATGGAACATTGAAAGAAACCTGACTGAAATCCGTGGAGACAAAAAATTCACCGTTAAAAATATAGCTTGAAAGAAAAGCAAACGAAGATTTTCCAGGATTTTTTCCGAAACAAGAAACCGTCTGCGCCGCGCTGTCCAGATAAATTCCGTTTGAAGAAATATTCGCCTGCAGATATTTTGTTCCGCCAATATAACTTCCTTCAATCTTTATTGTTCCGGCGTTTTCCGCCTCCGGGTGAAAATAATCTGAAACCTCAAAAGAAAAATCCACAGAATCCTGAACCGGAACAACAGAAAGCTGAATAGCGGTCAAGGCCTTCTGGTCAAGCATAAGTTGCGGCGCGAAAGCCATAAATCCTTTTTCAAGCGAGTCGATATAAAGTTCCGTAGAAACATTTACGCCGTTCGGAAGCTTTAACGCATTCACATTAAGTTCGCCGGAAAGCTTTACGCCTTCATAAATGCAGGAACCAAAATAGTCAACATCAATGTTCGGCCCCGAAAATTCCATTTTTTTTACCGAAATACTTTTTTTGTCTCCGCCAAATGAATAATTTGCCGTAAAACCACCGGAATAAACCGCATCTGGAACAAAAATTCTTCCCCATGATGAATAAGAAAAATCATCTGAAAAAAAGTTATATTTCGCATCCACATTCACAGAAAGAGAAAGATTCTTCAGTTTTTTTGCGGAATTTGAATTCTGCCGTGAAAATATAATTCCTCCCGGCCTCAAATTTTTTGTGCTCAAAAAAACAGTCGCCTCCGCCGTGTCAAGCCCGAAAGTTCCCTGCAGATAAAGAGGATATCCATTCTGGATTGTGCGTAAATCGAAAACCCGGTTCTTATAGCCAAGCAAAAGGTTCAGTCTGGCCAGGGAATATTTTCCGTTTGTAAAATCCGTAATTCTGAAAGTTACAGAACTTTCCTCAAAATCATTCGGAATTGAACCAGATGCGGAAAAACCTAATGAAAAACGGTTGCCCTTTTTTGTATATGAAGCCCCGCCGGAAGTCTTTATCTGGAGCACCTTGCTTTGCGTTAGATAAGCCACAGTTATCTTGCGGAAATTAACGGCGGCGGAGCTATCCTTGTCAGAATATACAAGCTGGACATTGCGCACAAAAACATTGAACGGCAATTCCGAGGCGACATTCTTTAAATCCAGAAAAATGTTCGTTTTTTCTTCAGTGTTCTGTTCTTTCTGGATTTTTGATTCTTTTCCGTTTTTCCTTGAATGTTCTGAAAGTTTTTTCAGGAACAAATTGTCTTTGTTCACATCAAGCACAAACCCGTCTACAGAAACATCTTTTATTGAAGAAATTCCCCGTCCACGAAAGAAATCCAAAACGCTGTAGCGCACAACAATTTTTTTTATCTGGGCAATCCGCTTGCCGTCATTCGCATCTGACAGTATTATATTTTTTATCCGTAGACCCGTAACAATTGAAGGAGAAAATTTCTCGTAGGAAAAATTCATTCCAGTTTTTTCCGAGACAATATTTTCAAGCAAATGCGATTCCTGCTCCAGCCTGGCCGATACAAAAGAATACAGCGGTCGCACTATAAAAGCTGAAAAAATAACCACGAGAAGGAAAATTGTTAATGCAAGAGTTTCTTTTAAAGACAACCTTTTCATTTTACGGATATATTATTGTAACTAATTTTCAGGAATTTTTATATAGCCTGAAATTCGAGTTTTTAGGAAAAAAATAAAAGCGTAAGCGGATTTACAATTTGCGAAGACTTTGTGCGATAAAAATGATTGAAGTGCGTAGCACCCAAATAACTACAAGCGTAGCGCGAGCACAACCGTCTGGAACAAATTGAAAAGCCGCTGAAAGCGATTTTTCAGAAGTGATAAAAACTCGATTTTCAGGCTATGAAAAAACACTTTGCGATAAAGGAAGGAAACAATGATTTTAAAAAATTTCATCGTTTTTGAAGGAATAGACGGCGCCGGAACTTCAACTCAAATTAAAAAGCTTGCAGAACATTTTGACAAGGGAAAAATTTTTGTGACCGCCGAACCGACTTCCGGAGAAACCGGCAGATTTTTACGGAGAATGCTAAAAGGAGAATTCAAGGTTGATGAAAAAACGGCGGCTTTTCTGTTTGCAGCTGACCGTTCCGAGCATATTTTTGGAAAAGAAGGAATAATCAAACAGACAGAAAAAGGAAAAATCGCCATAAGCGACCGCTATTTTTTCTCAAGCCTTGCGTACCAGTCGGTTACGTGCGGAAAAGAACTTCCTGAGCTTTTGAACAGTGTTTTTCCGCTTCCAGAATATCTTTTTTATTTTAAGATTAACCCGAAGATTTCCCTTGCGCGCGTTGACAGCCGCGGAGAAACAAAAGAAATTTACGAGAAACTTTCGTTCCAGGAAAAAACCGCCGCGCTTTATGATTCTGTAATAAACGAATACCGCGGAAAAAAAGGCGAAGGAATGAAGATAATTGATGTTGACGCAACAAAATCAATTGAAGAGATAAGCGATTTTATCTGGAAAAGCATAAGATAATGGGACGCAACAGGGATTGGAAGGGCGGCGGAGCCGTTGCGAAGCGGAGCGAGCAATGAAACCCTGAAAAGCCCGACGGCGGTTTTCCGCCGGGTTGCCCAAAAAAGAAAAACCACGACTTTTATTCAAAACAGAGATTTTTTGTTAATTTTAAAGTTTTTTTTCCGATAAAATTAGTGTGAAAAAGCCATTTTTTAAGATGATAAAATTTCTCGTTTCGGCCCTGTTTTTTGCCTTTGTGTGCGTTTCTTCGGCAAGCGCCTATATGGTAAAATACAAGGAGGACTGGTACAGGCTTTATCACGTTCATTACCAGCAGTATCCAGATGACTGCATTGAGAATATCTATTGGCTGGAAAAAGCGGCTCAGGCTGACTTTGCAAATCCGCTTTACGCAAACGCAAAAATCGACACAGAAAAACAGTGGGAAAAATATCGCTACCTTTTTCAGATGCACATAAATTTAAAGCTGATTGAACAGCACCTTAGGCTTGGGCGCACTTTTGATAAAAAAGTCGCAAAATTTTACGACGCGCCGTGGAAAGATGAATACATAAGAAACCTTGAAAAAGCGTTGAGTTTTTATAATGCGGGACTTTATTACTGGCAGGAAGCTCAAGTTTGGGCTGAAAAGGCGAACACAAAAGACTTTAATTTTCTTTTTCTTACTGACTTGCAGAACTGGGAAGATGAGCGCGAACGGATTAAGAGTGGCGAACTTGACTACGGAAAAATGCTGAGACGGGAAATTGCCCGCGTTGAATCTGTAAAGGCTGACTTTGTTGCAATGGATTCCAAAAACTATTAAAATGGACTTATGTCTTGTATAACAGAAAAATTAGATATTAAGTATTCAGCAATAAATCCGGGAACGGCCGTTACAAAAATAACATTCACTTCTGGAGTTCCAGATTTGGTTTCGCTTTATGCGCCCGGAAACGGAGATGGCAAAAGACGATGTTTTGTGACAGACGCGACTGTGGCAACCCTTCCTGTTATGGAACCATTTGTTTCAAAATTTGAAGATGGAATTTGCGGCGACGATATTCTTATAATTCTTGGTTCCGGCGAGCCGTACAAGACAATGGACAGCGTTCTTGAAATTGTTTCAAACGCAATTGACTCTGGTTTTTCACGGAAGGATCTTTTTGTAGGAATTGGTGGTGGCGTTATATGCGACATGACAGGTTTTGCGGCTTCACTTTTTAAGCGCGGAATTGCCTGCCAGTTCGTGCCGACAACGCTTCTTTCAATGGTTGACGCTTCAATAGGCGGAAAAACTGGCTGCGATTTCAAGAGCTACAAGAATATGGTCGGGGCATTCTGGCCGGCGGAAGAAATCCATATCTACCCGGAATTTGTAAAATATCTTCCAAAGAGTCAGTACCGCTCCGGGCTTGGCGAGGCTTTAAAAACCGGGCTTCTTTTTGACACTGAGCTTTATGATATTTTTAAGAATGACTCAGAAAAACTTTTAAATGGCGATTCAGACACGATTTTCAATGTGATAAAAAAATGCGCGAGCGACAAGGCAAAAGTCGTTGAGCAAGATCTTACTGAAAAAAACATCCGCATGTACCTGAATCTTGGTCATACTTTCGGACACGCGCTGGAAACTGTTGCCGGGCTTGGAAACATAACCCACGGTGATGCAGTCGCATGGGGAATCGGAAGAGCAGTTTGCCTTTGCGCAAAGCTTGAATATTGCCGGGAATCTTTCAAGGACGAAGTTCTTTCTGTTCTTGAAAAATTCGGATGGTGCACGGAACCAGTTCCATCATTTATTGCAGGAGGAGGCTTCAACGAGCGGCTTCTGGAGGCAATGCGGAAAGACAAAAAAAATACTTCTGCAAAAATACGCTGCACTCTGCTAAAAGGATTGTGCGAGCCATTCACAGAAGAAATAGAAGATTCAGCAATACTTTCGGTTTTAAAATAAAATGACAGATACTCAAAAAGAACATTATTTTGACTGGGCAGCTACAAGCCCATCTGACAAAGAGATTTTAACTTCAGCGCTGAACGAAACCCTTGAAAAATGGGGAAATCCGTCCAGCATCCATTCCGCAGGAAAAGAGGCGCGGGAACTTCTTGAAAATGCCAGAAAAACCTGTGCAAATGCGCTTGGAGTTCCTGCAGAAACTTTGTATTTCACTTCCGGTGGAACAGAAAGCGACCACATTGCCCTGCTTTCAGTTTTAAACCGGCAGAACAAAGGTCATGTGCTTTTTAGCTCAATTGAACATCCTGCAATCCGGGAAATGGCAAACGAGATGAAAAAATGCGGCGTTGATACAGAAGAGATTCCTTCAGATGCCGACGGAATTATCCGCCCGGAAACTGTTGTGTCAATGCTGAGACCTGACACCGTTCTTGTGTGCATAATGGCTGTAAACAATGAGACAGGTGCAATCCAGCCGGTATATGAAATTGCAGACGCAATCGCAAAATCCACAGAAGGCAAAAGAAAACCGAAACTTCACGTTGACTGCGTTCAAGCTGCCGGAAAAATTCCTTTCGACTTGAATCACAAAGGAATTGACAGCGCGGCGTTCAGCGCGCATAAAATCTGCGGACCGCGGGGAATCGGGCTTTTGTATTTACAAAATGCAGTTGAGCCTTTTTTACGTGGTGGCGGACAGGAAAAAGGAATCCGATCCGGCACAGAAAATGTCTACGGTGCGCTTGCTTTCAGCAAATGTCTTGAAAAATATTACATTTCCGCACAAAACAAAAAAATGGAAGAACGATTTTCCGAACAAAAAAAATATTGCGCAGACTTTATAAATGGCCTTACGAAACTTGGATGTTGCTCAATAATTCCTAAATCTCGGACCGAAAAACCAGAACTTTATTCACCGTGGATTGTACAGGCTGCGTTCAAAAATATTCCAGGTCAGGTTATGCTTCGTGCGCTTGATGCGGAAGGATTTTATATTTCCACGGGAAGCGCCTGTTCAAGCAGAAAAAACAACCGCCCGGTTCTTGAGGCAATGCATATAACCAGCGATGAATCAGAGACGGCGGTAAGGTTCAGTTTTGGTTCAGAGACAACAGAAAAAGCGATGAAGGAACTTTTTGAAAAAGTCAGCGAGATTGCAAAAAAATTCAACTCATAAAATTCAGAAAACTAAAAAAGACGTGTTGATTATTTTAGATTTCTAATATATTTTATATGAATACATTACATTTCTAAGGAAGGCAAAAATATGGGTGCACGCGGAGAACTTTATACAACAGAAGTTTATCTTGACAACCGTTCTTATTTTTTTAACGTAAAGGAAAATCGAACTGGAGACGTATTTCTTCAGATTGTAGAAAGCAAAAGCCGAGACGGTTCTGACGGAGAACGACATCAGATTGCAATTTTTGCCGATGATATGCAGAAAGTTCTTCAGGGCTTGGACCGCTCATTGACTTACATTGAAAAAGACAGAAAAGCAAGGGCTAAAATCAAGGCTGAAAAGAAAGCTGCAAAAGAAGAGAAAACTAAAAAAATCTACAGAATGAAAATTGAGAATGAACGAAATCCAAATGACGGAATAAAACGAACAGGAAGAATTCATGTTGTTTCAAAACGACCAAAGCCGGAAGAAACAAAAACTGAAGAATAATTTTTATTGATTTTTAATATCTGAACGAAAGTCGCTGGATTGGAGACGGTCCGATTTTATGGCAAATTTCCCTATGCGCTTTCGTTGGATAGCCTTTGTGCTTTGCATAACCATATTCAGGGTAAAGTTTATCCATTTCATACATTATCCGGTCACGGCCGACTTTTGCAATTATGCTTGCCGCCATCACACATGGATAATGCGCATCTGCCTTTGGCTCGCATTTTATCTGATTGCACTTTATTTTTGGAGTGGAAGTTCCATCCGTTATACAGCTAATCTCATACTCAGAAATATCATGCGATTTTGACCATTCAGGTAGTTTCAGAATCATCATTTCAAAAGCAAGCTGCATTGCATACATGCTTGCATTCAGAATATTTATCTTGTCTATAGTTTCGTGGCTTACAATCCCGATTCCCCAGCAAGCTTTCTCTTTTATCACAAGCTCTGCAAAATCGCGTTTTTTCTCAGAAATTTTCTTTGAATCATTCAGTATCTCAACAGGAAAATCTGAAGGCAGAATAACGGCACCTGCAGTAACCGGTCCCGCCAATGGGCCTCTTCCAGCTTCATCAAGTCCGCATAAAAAATCTGCTTTCATCAAAAACCTGCTTCTGAATTATCAGAATATCCAACAGAATGATTTTTCTTGTCCATGTAGACAGCTACGCCATTTCCAGCACGGTTCTTCAAATCTCCTGAAAAATCATTGCCGGTAATTGTTGAATATGTGTCGAAAAGCTCCGCAATGCGTCCCAATGAAGCTGTAACCTTGCACTCAGAATCTTTAAGCTCAAAAAGTCCACCTTGCGCCGAAAAATTAACCGCTGTGTCCGCGACTGTTGAAATCCTGGATTTCTTTACATTCAATTTTGACTGAACCGCTGAAATAACACATGAATATACAGAAGCCGAAACCGTGATTCCCGAGTTTTCAATATTTATCACAGAATTATCAGAATTTATTGCAGTTCCATTTTTTCCGAAAAGACAATTCATCTCAACATTGCTGAAAAATAGAACTCCCCTTTCCACATTGAAGATATTTGCGGTTTCCCTTGAAAAATCCTGTTCCGTAAACGAAATCAAAATATCAGCAAAAGAAAAACTTGAATTCCTTATGTCGAAATTTGTTTTTGGTCCAAGAATTAGCCGAGCATCTTGCGAACCTTGAAGCGAACAGTTTGAATTTATTACAATCCGCTCGTCCGGAACAGAAACATTTCCTTTTACGTTTATGCGCAAGAAACGGCTGTTTTTAAGGAACGGAACAATTTCCGCAAATGAGGAATACGGAGCATCTTTCGAGCCATTGGCTTTTTCTTTGTCCTCTTCTGAGTCAGCTGAGCCGTCAATATAATAGTTGCAAGTGTCAATAATAACAGAATATTCAGCAGTTTTGCTCTTGTTTCCCTCTATATCGATACAATAAGCCAGAACGCGGTAGGCCGTAGCTCCGTCCGAAGAAGAAAGCATAAAAGTTTTTTTTGCAAGCGGCTCGAATTTTTTATCAGAAAGCTCAAAAAGCGCGGAATTTGCCTCAATTGAATAGTCATCTCCTAAGACAACCGGTCCTGAAAAATTCACAAAAATCTTGTTGTTTTCTGGAGAATCAATCGTGAGCAAAGTGTTTTCCCGGATGAAATTTCCAGGCACAGAAGAAGAAATAACCGGCTGAACTGGCATTTTTTTGTTTATCGCAAATGGGATTTCAAATTTTCCCTGAAAAACCGAGTCAAAATAAATCCCGGCCTCAAGAGTTCCTTTAAAACAATCGCCTTTAAAAGTATCAATTGTAATCTGATCAAAAAGTTCCGAAGAATTCCCTTCAGAATCAAGAATTCCAAATTTATAACCTTCCTGCCCTTCAAAAAAAACAGAAACAGAGCCGTCTTCCAGTTTTTCAGTGCGCAGCAAAGGTTTTGGCGGAAGAACGTAGAATTTCACGATATTTTCTTCAGAATAAGCAACATCCTGCCACGAAATCATGTGATTCTGGCTTCTGTCAAGTTGAAGAGTCTCTTTTGGAAGATTCCACCAGCCATCGTCAATTTTATATATTTTTTTCCGGTCCTTAAAATTTATGTCCGACCAGTCAGAGATTTCAAAAGGGACATCTTTTCTTGTGTAAAGCCCGGTTGCAACAGGATGAACGTTTATCACAAAGCGCCATTTTGATTTTCCATCCGTAACTGTACAAGGAAGTATGCGCGGAACAACAGAATTCTTGCTTAATGAAAGTTCTGTTCCAGGCTCGAATTCATAATCTTCTGTTCCGAATGAAAATTCAAGTGAAGAAGGAATTGAAAAAACATCTCCGCAGTTGTAGTCAATAGCTCCGCTAAGGTTTATTGTCTCAACAAATTTACAAGCGTCCTCATTTTCTGGAAGCGAAGCCACAGAAACTTTATAGTCAATTTTCTGCAGCTGCTTGTTTCCGTTCTTGTCAATTATCGCAACGGAAACAGAAACATCTCCATCAAGATCAATAAGAACAGGACCGTCATAA
Organism: Treponema sp. UBA7590; assembly: GCA_002478955.1. Classification (GTDB taxonomy): domain Bacteria; phylum Spirochaetota; class Spirochaetia; order Treponematales; family Treponemataceae; genus Treponema_D. The sequence goes on along the minus strand of DLKK01000113.1, from coordinate 22,491 downwards.
GCAATGCCTGAAGTTTCCGGGTCTTCCCCGCTAAGCGAATAGTAAACGCTGCTGGAAGACGGCGAGTCAACAACCAGAACCTGCTTGTTTGCCCAGTTTCCCTGCACAGGATTCAACACCTGCGCATTTGCTGAAAAAACTGATTCAATTAAGAAAAAGACAATTGTAAAAAGCCGAAATGTTTTTTTCATTTTTTATTTTTTTTCACCGAATAATGGATCCAGGACTTTTCTAAGCTCAGGATCCTGCTTGTAGTAATTTTCTTCAAGCTCTTTTGATGAAAGACCAACCAGCTCGTGGCTCATATAATGAATCCAGCGGTCATCTTCCGGAGTATTTATAACGAATTTTCTGCACCAGTAGTCAGGTTTTACAGGAGGCTGCTCCTTGTATTTGAATTCCTTGTAGTCATGCACGACAACCTTGATATTTTCACGTGGAACGCCGTAATCGTACAAGATATTCACAAGCGCGTCGATTGTGTTTCCAGAATCATAAATGTCATCTATAAGCATAATCTGGTCGCCAGGACGAAGATTTTTTGGCGGATAAGTCCATCCGTCTACATAAACGCGAGGAGTGCTTTTTCTTATATCAGAATATGAGCGTGCAACAACTGCCGCATACAAAACAGGATGTTTGTCTTTTCGGACAATCTTGTAATATTCGCTAATGACATTTGACATATAAGCGCCACCGCGAAGAGAACAATAAATTACATCTGGAACAAAATGATCCTCATTGTAAATTTTGTATGCAAGTTTCAATGCATCGTTACGAACTGTATCATAGTTTAAAAATTCTTTTATCATAAGTTTTATTATAAATCAAAACTTACCGATTGACAATTAAATCGAAATCACCTTTTACAGGAAAAAAATCATATTTTGTTCCGCAGATTGACTGGGCGCAAATCCGGCTGTTCACGCCAAAATCATTTTCTGCCACGATTCTTGCGGCTTCACGAGGCTTTAACGCCACCCGCTGAACTGAATATTCCAAATCTGACAAAAATAAATTGAAAGCAGCAGACGAATTTTCTATCAAATCTGTGCGTACAACAAGAACAGAACGAGGAACAGTCTTTCCGTAGCCAAAAACACTTTCGCACTGCTCCTGCAAGTCTATCGCTATTTTTACATTTCTGGAGCGGTTAAAAATATCCGAGACAGCAGGCTCAGAAACCAGCACATAATCTGCATTTTTCCGGACAAATTCAGAGACAAGCTCCGCCTGCGATTTTTTTACAACAATCTCAACGCCGGCTGAACCTTCCTCAACAGGAATTGAATTTTTTTCAAGCAGACTCAGCAAAAGTTTTTCCGAAAGACCTTCTCCGGCAACAAAAATCTTGTTTCCAATCAAATCTGAAAAAGAAATATTTTCTCTTCTTCTTGTAAGGATTTTAAAATCAATGTCGGTTACAACCGCGCAAACACGTACCTGACCGTTTGATTCATCGGCGATTTTTTTTGCCGACAAGGAAGAAACAATTGCCGCGTCCACAAAACCCTGCTTCATTCTTGAAAAAAGTTCCAGTGGCGTTTCAAAAAACTGGAACGAATATTTTTTTTCAGAAGGAGCCTGTGGCTCTAAAATCTGCCCATCTGATGGATTTTCAGTTTTCTTTAAATTTGAAGGAACCTTCTCATTCTGATTTTCCAAATTGTCCGCATACATAAAAGAAAACGGAACAGAATCCATTCCTTTTAAAATCCCGATTTTCACTTCTGAGAACATCTTTTCTGAAAAAAAAGCCGAAAAAACAAGCACAAAAGCAAAGAATTTATTTTTCATTTACGTACAGTTTCCTTTTGCGCCTGAAGCACAGTGATTTTTGCGGCAGTTTCAAGCACTTCTTTTTCAAGGTGGACTGAAATTCTATTGTCCACAAGTTCAACAGAAACTTTTTTAAGTGATTTATCATTTCTGGCAAGAAGTTCAATTGAAAGCGGCTCTTCAATTTCCTTCTGGATAAGGCGACGCATTGGCCGTGCGCCCATTGAAGGTTCGTAGCCATTTTCCACAAGATATTCCTTTGCATCCCGGGTCAAAACTATTGAAAGCGATTTTTCAGAAAGCCGTTCAGAAAGCTCATTTATCTGTATGTCAAGAATTCTGCTGATTTCTGCTTTTTCCAGTGCATTGAAAACCACAACATCATCAATCCTGTTCAAAAGTTCCGGACTGATAATTTTTTTAAGCTCGGAGACAGCGTTTGTCTTTATCTGCGAATACGGAAGAATTCCAGTTCCAGAGGCAGAAAAACCGATTACGCCTTCGCTTGTAATCTGACGCGCACCTGCATTGCTTGTCATGATAATAATTGTGTTGCGGAAATTAACTGTGTGCCCAAGATTGTCGGTCAGCTCGCCTTCCTCCAGAATCTGAAGAAGAAGGTTGAAAACATCTGGATGCGCTTTTTCAATTTCGTCCAGGAGAATAACAGAATAAGGATGACGGCGGACTTTTTCAGTGAGAATTCCGCCTTCCTCGTAACCGATATATCCCGGAGGCGCACCTACAAGGCGACTTACATTATGTTTTTCCATGAAGTCGGACATATCAACGCGGATAATCTGTTCTTCTGAACCAAATATAAATTTTGCGAGGGCTTTTGCAAGTTGAGTTTTTCCAACTCCAGTCGGCCCCAAAAACACAAATGAGCCAATCGGATGCCTAGGAGAAGAAATTCCAGTGCGGTTTCTGCGGATTGCGCTGCTTATAACGCGCACAGCTTCATCCTGACCGATTACGGTTCTGTGAAGTTCATTTTCCATGTTCAAAAGACGCTCGGTTTCTGATGAATCAAGATGCTCAACCGGAATTCCTGTCATTTCACCGATTATGCGGCAGACATCATGCGTGGTGACAATCTTTTTCTGGCCGGAATTCTTTTTCTGCCATGCGTCCTGTAGAATTTTCAGATTGTTTTTCAGTTCCAGGATTTTATTCCGTGCTTCCGCGGCATTTTCAAAATCTTGAAATTTCACAAAATCCAGTTTTTCCTGCGTAAGTTTTTTTATCTGAGATTTTATCTCTTCAAATTCAAGCGGACATTTTTCCTTTGTAATCTTTTTCTGCGCGCCAGCTTCATCCAGAATATCAATCGCCTTGTCTGGAAGCCAACGTTCATTTATGTATCGGCGGCTAAGTTTTACAATCAACGGAACAACATCGTTTTCGTAGATAACTCCATGAAATTTCTCAAACTGAGGCTTTATTCCTTCAAGAATTTTTTCAGTATCCTTATCTGAAGGTTCCTCAATATTGATTTTTTGGAAACGCCTTTCAAGTGCGGAATCTTTTTCAATATATTTTGTGTATTCCTTTACGGTTGTTGCGCCAATAATCTGAATTTCTCCACGGCTCAATGCAGGTTTTAGAAGATTTGCGGCGTCCATCTGCCGTTCCTGCCCGCCAGCACCAATTATCGTATGGACTTCGTCAATAAAAAGGATTATATTCTTTGATTTTTTCAGGATTGAAATCATGCGCTTCATCCTGTCTTCAAATTCGCCGCGGAATTTTGTTCCTGCAACAATAGCCGCAAGATCAAGCGCAAGAATATGTTTTTTCAAAAGTCCGTCTGGAACATCGCCCTGCACAATGTGCTGCGCAAGACCTTCTGCAATCGCGGTTTTTCCAACGCCTGGCTCGCCAACAAGACACGGATTATTTTTTGTGCGGCGGCTTAAAATCTGAATCATGCGGTTGATTTCTTTTTCACGGCCAATTACAGGATCAAGTTTATTCTGACCGGCAAGAAGCGTAAGATCACGGGTACAACTGTTGAAAAATGAATCCACTTTTACATCATCAAAGTCGTTTTCCGGCTCATCGTCCTCGTGTTCCTGAAAAAAAATATCATCACCAGAAGAGTTTGCGTTTTTCGCTCCAAAAAGAAGTTCGTCCAGATTATTCAAATTATTCATAGGAAAAAATTTTTCATTTAGAAAATCAGGAAAAACATCGGATTCAGTTTTTTCTTTCTCTTTTTTTTGTGCAGATTTTATTTCGGCAGTTTTTTTCCGCAAAAGCTCAAGGTCAATTCCTGCCGCAGAAAAAATCCGGGAAGACAGACTTCCGCTTTCGCGCACAATTGCAATAAGAATATGTTCTGTTCCGATAAAATCATCGCCAAAAGCCATCGATTCCATCAGCGCAAGGTCAAGAATTGTCTGGATTCTACGGCCGAACACAATTTTTTCCGGAATCTGACCATCAAAATTTTCTAAACTTAGCTCTGCCACAGAATGTTGTGAATATTGCTGAAGAAATTTATAGATTTCATTTTTAAGGCTTTTTAATTCTTCAGAAAAACAGTTTAACACAGAATATCCGCGGCATTTTTTTAGATTCCAAATCGCAAGGACAATATGTTCCGGTAAAACCTCAGGACAACAGGTTTGCAAAGCTTCTTTTTTTGCAAGCCCATGCAAAATTCTTTCCGCATTTTCTGAAAATTTATTCATAAATTCCCCAACAAAATATTTTGGACCGCCTCATGCAAAAGCACAGCCCTAAGACGGTCAATTTTACTTTTTTTATCGTCCAGAATATCTTTCTCAAAAGAAAAATTTCCTTCCTTCAACAAAAAAATGATATGATAAGGCTGAACCTTAAAAAGCAGCTCGCACAGTTTTTCCTGTTCAATTCCAGAAATAAAGCCACATTTTACACCAATCATCAAATCCGAAATAATTTCCACAGACTCAGAAAGGCTTTCCAAAAGGCTGAATTTTGCAAGCGAATACGACCTTATAACCGAATTAAAAACGACTGTCCTTTTTGTATCGGCATAATCGGCTAAAATCTTGCGCTCGATTTCGGCAATGTGCATGCAGGCCGCCTCAAAATCAGCAATCTGGTCAAACTCTGAGCCGCTCATTGCATTTTTTGTGCTTAAAAGATAGAAATTTCCCGCCGCGCTTCCAGCGGAAATCTGTGGAAATGCCGGGGATATCTTTAAATTCCTGTCCTTTAAATATTCAGTCACAAGCGAGAATTTTCCAGTGCGGACAATTCCAGGAATATGAATCCGCGCCGAAAGTTTCATTCCGCTGCCAGCATCTTTTAGCGCGCATGTTAAATATCCAAAATCATAAGTTGCCGCAAACTGAAGATTTTCCTGAAGTTTTCCGTCTATTTCCACACATTCTGAAAAACAACCCTGAAAATCAAGTCCTGCACGGAATGATGAAATTCTTATGTGGTCTCCGGAATTCACAAGAACGCTAAGCGAAAGTGATTTTTTCTTCTGGAAAACAAGCCCGGTTTCCTTGAACAATTCGTTCCGAGCTTTTTTTGAAAAACCGGATGATTTCAGGACGCCCCATTCCTCAAAAAGTTTCCGGCCTTCTTCATTTATGGATTTTGTGTCAACAACGCTAAAGGAAAAATTTTCATTTTCAGACTGGATTCTGGAAAAAGCGTCAAAGACAAGGCTTTGAATCCGCTCTGAGTCATCACCGCGAAAATACATTGAAAACGGAAAATTCGCAAGATTTCTGGAAAGCCTTACCCTGGAGGAAATAACAACATCTTGAGCCGGACCTTTTTCTGTATACCATGGAACTTCAAATTCTCTATTCATCGGACTCTCCTTTTGAATCGCCAGAAACCTCTTCGTCAGAACCGCGGGAAACGCTTCCGTGCTCCAACGCACGTAAAAAATCCCGATATACAGCGGCTTTCTCGTAATTTTCTGATTTTACAGATTCTTCAAGTTTTGCCTGAAGATCAGCCCGATCTGTAAGAGAATTTCTGAAATGCGAAAGTCTTTTTGGCATAGAACCTGAATATTTTTCAGAAATGCCAATTTTTTTCATTTCTGAAGTGATTTCCTGCCTGAAAGTTCCGTAACATTCTGGGCAGCCGACAATTCCAGTCTTTTTTATTTCGGCAAGGCTTCTTCCGCAGACAGGACAAAGATGAGAGTAATCCTCATTGTTTTTTTCGTCGCGCTCTTTTATCTCCTTAAAAATTGCCTCAATATTTTTTACATCCGGCGCAGTCATTTTTGTTGAAATTCCGCGGGACGAAGCGCAATTTATGCAGAGATTCAACTTTCTTTTTCCGCCATTTCCTATTGCCTCAAGAAAAATTACGGCATTATTTTTTTTGCAAAGATCACAAATCATTAGGATTTCCTGAAAATATCAAGTGGTTTTTCTTTTCCGGCTTTTATGGCTGGAACAACAGAAACAATCAGCGAAAGCAGCAACACTGAGACACAGACCGCAAAAAGTTCCGCAAACGGAATTGAAATTGGTATTGTAGTCAGATAATAAGCCGGATCCAGAAGATGAACCTGGGAGAATCCGTCCGCGCTTCCGCCTGAAAAAATGTACGCAATTCTTGAAAAAAAGTTAACTACTTTTTCCGTAAAAGAAACAAGCTCGTTCGCATTCACTGAAAGCAAAAGCCCGACCGGAAGCCCCAGAAGAATTCCGCAGAAGCCGCACACAATTCCTGTAATCAAAAAAGAAACTGTAATTCCGCGGCTCGTTCCGCCAATGCTTTTTAAAATCGCGATTTCGCGGCGGCGTTCCATAACAAGCATCACAATCGCCGAACTGATATTAACCGCAGCAACAAGGACAATCAGAAACATTATAAAAATCAGAAGAACTTTTGTTGAGGAGAAATTTTCAAACTGACTTGAATTAAGTTCCTTCCACGAATACATAAGTCCATTTCCGCCACAGACCTTTTCGCAGGCCTGCTGGATTTCTGAAAGTTTTCCAGAAAAAGTCTCCGACGTTTTTATCATGACAGAAAAATTAGCAGCTTCACGGGGAATCACAGAAAAACCAGTTTCCAGTGGAATAAAAATCCAAAGCGCGTCCATTTCCTGGTAACCGGAAGAAACAACCGCCGCAACCTTAAAAGTTGAGACTTTAGGCGTAACGCCTCCATTCGGTCTTATGTTTGTTGTAATAAGACGAAAGGTGCCGCCAGCCTTCAAATTTAAAAGCTCAGCCATTTTTGTGCCGATTACAGCTGATTTCGGATCAGAGACAAAAGAATTAATATCGCCATCAAAAATCTCAAAAAGAGTTGAAAAATCTTTATTCTTAACAAAAATATCCGGTTCAACAGCGCGGATTCTTGCCCCGGTTCTGTAGGATTTTCCGGCCGCCAATCCGTCGCTTTCTATCTGCGGAAAAACGCCTGTAACACCCGGTACATATGCAAAAAGATTTGCATACGCGGTGAATTTTTCTTTTGATTCTGCAAAGTCGCTTTTGCGCGATATAAAATTCTCAAGATCACTTGTGCTAAGACCAACAAGCCGCCTTGTCATTCCGCCAATCATTCCATCTGAGACAGAAAGAACCACGACCAGTGGAATAAGGCTGATTCCAATGCAAACCATTGCGCCAAGAACACTTCTCCGCGCAGAAGATTTTTTCGCGCTTCTTGGAAAAATCAACCGGAATGCAAAAAGCAATGAGGATTTCAAAGTCATTTTTTTGCTCCGTTTTTTTCCAAATCAATTTTTTCAAGATTTCCGCAATTTATTGAATAACAGACATCACCTTTTTTTGAAAGTTCCTTGTCATGCGTAACAAGAATCAGCGTTTTTTTGTATTTGTCAACCATCGAAAAAAGCAGCTCACCAATAAGAAGCGCATTTTCCGGATCAAGATTTCCTGTCGGTTCATCCGCAAGAATCAGTTTAGGGTCATTTATAAGCGCGCGGGCAACTGCGACACGCTGCCTTTCACCACCGGAAAGTTCCCCCGGAAGATGATTCATTCGTTCTTTTAGCCCAACATCGCAAAGCAAAAGCTCGGCCTTTTCTACCGCCAGTTTTTTTGACATTCCAGCCATAAAAGCTGCCATGTAGACATTTTCCAGCGCTGAAAAATCTTTTAAAAGATAATGAAACTGAAAAACCAACCCAAGAAATTCTGAACGGTACAAAGCCTGTTCTTTTTCAGAAAGAGAAGTAACATTCCACGGCCCGGCGATGACAGTTCCAGAAGTAGCAGAATCGATGCTTCCGATTATATTTAAAAGTGTGCTTTTTCCGCTTCCGCTTTGACCGGTTATAACAGTTTTGCTTCCTTCCTGGACATTTAAATTCAAATCTTTAAATATTGTGAGCGTTTCAACCCCATTTGAATATGTTTTTTCCAGATTGCTGATTTTTACCAGATTACTCATCATGAAGAACCTCCGCAACTTTCATATCAAGAACATTTTTGCTTGCCTGCCACGATGCCCATAAAGGAGAAGCAATTCCAAAAAGAGTGATGAAAAATACCTCGTGAAAAATTATTTTTGCTGGAATCTGCGCAAAAACCGTGAACATATAATTCTGCGTGACAAATCCTGCAAAATCAAAAATCGGTTTTATGTTCACACAGACCAAAAGCCCAAGAACAAGCCCGCAAAAAGAACCTGCCGCACCGCTGGTAAAACCGCGCATAATGAAAATCGACTTTATCTCATTCTTTGTTCCGCCAAGAGCCGAAAGAATTGAAATTTCCTGACTCTTCTCAAACACAAGACGGCGCATTCCGTTGTAAATATTTATTCCGACAACTAGAAAAATAATGCATACAAGAAGCATAAGAATATTTTTTTCAATCCGAAGAGCACCAAAAAACGATTTATTGAATTCACGCCATGACTGGACTTTCACATCCGGAAATTTCTGCTTTATCTCTGAAAGCACAGAAACATCATTTTCATAGTTTCTTAATTTTATGCCGTAAACAGGAAGCAAATCCTTTCCAAAATATTTTTTTGCGGCTTCAAGGCTAACAAAACAATAGCTTTGCTCAATGTCAATATAATTGCAGGAAAAAAGTCCAGTAACTGTAAACTGACGGTTCTGGGAAATCAGCGCAACATCTTTTCCTCCAGCCAAAGCAAGAAGATTCACCGCAGAGCCGACTGTAACACCTAGCTGATTCGCAAGAGACTTTCCTAGAACAATTCCATCAGGATTTTCAAGGTTGAATTTTCCAAGGACAATTTTTAGCTGGCTGCCAAAACCTTTGTCAATTTCGCGGATATTCGGGTCAACAGCCCGGATTACAGCCGCTGACTGCTTGTTTCTTCCGCCTACAATAAGCCCCTGCGACTCATAAAACGGCGAGACACTGGCAATTTTCGGGTTTTCCTCACAGAAATCAAAAAAATCCGCAAGACTTTCATCAGGGACTTCTGTAACACGCAGATGTGCTGAAGAAATCTCCATGATTGGATTTATCGAAAAAAACTGGAATCCATTCATTACGCTAACAACTGTAATCAATGTCATCACACCAAAACAAATTGCGAGCGTAGACAAAAAATTTGTCGCGGAAGTGCGTCCTTTTCTGTCAATGCGCGCAAAACGCCGGGAAACTTCAAAAACCCATTTCAAGGATGAAGAAAAACTTTTATTCCTCATAATTCTGAACGCTCCTGACAATACCATTCAAATAAAGCAAATCTTTTTTGCGTCTGCCGTTCTCGTAGTAAGATTCAACAACAAAACCGCCGTCAAAAGTCATCGTTGTTACGTATGAATCTGATGAACTGTAGACTGTGGAAACGCGAAGTTCTCCGTTCTCATAAAAATAATAGTCCGGCGAACCGTCCTGAATTTTGTATTCGTAGACTTCTTTTTTTGATGAAGTTCCAAGAATTTTCGATTTATTTTTGCTGTAGGAATACTCCTCAGAATATTTCTCAAGAATTTTTCCGCTTTCTGAATATTTCCATTCTGTCATGCTTTCAAGGAAAAATCTTCCAGGCTTTTTTTCATCTTTTCTGAAAAGCGCGTAATTTTTTGAGGAAACAATCCGCCCTTTCTGGTCGTAAAGAATCTCATGCTTTTCATTCTCTGAAAAAATTGTGCCGGCAAAAGGTTTCGCGCCATCTGAATAGTTGAACTCCTGGGAATCCACAAGTCTTGAGGAAGAAATTCCGCCAGAAGTGTCCCAGTTTTCTTTTCTTACAAGACGCATTTCCTCATCATAATAACTTCTGATTGTTTTTTTTCCGTCTGATTTTACAATCGTGGTTCCAGAACCAGTTCTTTGCACGGAAAGATTTTCATCGCCATACGAATAAAGAGAAAGCGTATTGTCTTCATTCAGATATTTTTTTTCACTTTCAGGCTCTGTTTCCATTGATTTTTTCAAGATCGCGCCGGCAATTTCATCAATTTCTTTTTCCTCTGAATCTTTCAGTAATCCAGAAAGCTCTGAATATTCTTCCGGTGGACGTATTGTAAAGACATTTCCTGCCGCAAAAAGCTCAGAAATCCATTTTCCGTCATCTGCCGAAGAATCATAAGCCTGATACGAAAAAGAAATTTCTGGGACATCAAAACCAAGAAACTCGCCAAGAGGAACCGGTCCCTGCTCAAAAGTCCACACAGGAAAGCCAAGCAAATACTTCCACGCCCTGACATTTAAGTTTTGCGCATTCAATAAAGCGGCTGAAAAAAATAAAAATACGGCGAAAATCCTGGCATTTTTTTTCAAAGCGTTAGAGTCCTAAAAAATCGTCAATGTATTTGGTTGCGGAAAAACGTGCGATGTCATCATATTTTTCGCCATTGCACACAAAAGCCACAGGAATTCCAAGTTCCTTTCCAATTCCTACAGCCACGCCACCTTTTGCAGTTGAATCGTATTTTGTAAGAATCACTGCGTCCAGCTTTACAGCCTCATCAAAGACTTCCGCCTGGCGCAAAGCGTTCTGCCCGGTTGTAGCATCAATCACAAGGATTTTTTTGTAGCAGCCGGCACTAGCTTTCTGGGAACAAATCTTGTCGATTTTCTGAAGCTCCTTCACAAGATTTTCCTTGTTGTGCAACCTTCCTGCAGTATCCGCAAGCACAAGACCACTTCCTTTAGCCGCAGAAGCTTCCGCCGCATCAAAAACAACAGCCGCCGGGTCAGAACCATGCTGATGGCTTACAACGCGTATTCCAAGCCGTTCCCCATGAAGATTAAGCTGTTCAATTGCAGCCGCGCGGAATGTATCCGCAGAAGCCATCACAATGTTCTCAACACCACACTTTTTGTAGAAATTCGCAAGTTTTGCAACGCTTGTTGTTTTTCCAACGCCATTCACGCCAAGAATCATCCATATATTTGTTCCTTCAGGATTCGGGTCAAGCTCAATTTCTTTTACAAATTCAAGGAGCATTTTTTTCAATTCAAGTTTTACGCCTTGCTCGTCAGAAATGTGCTCTTTTTTGCAAATTTCCTCAAGCCGCTCGGAAAGCTCAAACGCAGTTTTTGCGCCAACATCACCTTCTATAAGATTGTCAGCAAGATCATCAAAAAAATCAGAGGAAAGCTGTTTTCCCTTGAAAAGCCGCTTTATTTTATCCTTAAAAGATTCCTTTTCCATTTTATGCTCCATTTTATTGTTCTAGAATTTTTCCGTTGTCTGTATTTCCTGGAAGATTCTGCAATTTTTCTTCCCCTGAATTTAATTTCTGCTGTTTTTCGTCTTCAATCTGCTGTAAGATAACTTGTTTTTCTTTTTTGCTCAAAGTTTTTGCAGATTTTGGAAGAACATTTTCCGCCGCCACAAGATACCGAATCAACTCATATACAAAAAAAGCGCCTGCAGTTGCAGAAACACCAATCATCACATTGGATGCGGTCTGCCAGTTTTTTGCGTCATTATAGGAAATATCGTAATTGCTGTTTTACGCCTGGCTTTTTGCGTAGGAATTTCCATATACATAAAAAGTCGGAACCAAAGAAACTATAAGAGCGCTGTAGCTTGCATACATCCATCGGCGACGCTTTTCTATATAATCGCTTCGGTCAAAAGGTTTTGCGTTTACGGAAAGAAATTCCCCATCATTTAAAAGTTTTGCCGGAATCAAAAAATCCACCGAGCTTCCGCCAGAATCTGTAAAATGACCAAGCACATTCCTGTTGTTGACTTTTATAGTTCCAAAAGGATTCTCAGGAGTAACTGAGCCGCCAAAAATTCCATTTCCAAAAATATCGCCGGAATACGGTTTTGCAAGTCGGATTTTTACCTCGCCGTCCTGAGTTTCCTTCATAAAAACATCAATTTTAAAGTCCCTGCTGCCTGTAAAACCATAGCTGGAAGAAATCGTATCAAATCCATCAGAAGAAAAAGTAACAGTATGAACACCGCTCTGCACCAGAAGAGGACGAGAAATACTTCTGTACACAACGCCGTCAACCGTGACCACAAGTTTTTCCAGCGCGGCTTCTGGCTCAACAGAAATATTCAGCAAAACAGGCATGCTGTCCGCAATTCTTGGAGTAATCTGCAGCGCAAGCGAAATCGCAAGAATCCTTAAGTTTTCAATCGAGCCAACATCCATCGCGCTGCCGATAAGTCGTCCGCCAGGATACTGATACAGCGAAATCGCACACGAAATATAAGAACCGTATATTGTCACTGTTCCTGTAAGAAGCCCATTTATTTTTGCGTCAACGCAGGCTTTCTCAAACGCATAGGACGAATATCCCTGGGCACGTTTTTCTTCGCCGGCATCAAAAAATTTGCTGAAGTCATTCTGGTAAAGGACAACATTTTCAATAACCGGTGTATCGCTGGAATTTTTTGCCATTTCCTTAAAAAGTTCCGCAAACGATTTTTTTTCCTTGCTTTCGTCTACAATCTGACCTTCATCAATCTGTTTCTTGCGTTTCTCATCATTCTCAATCTGAATAGCGTATTTTTCGTTCTGTTTTTTTACTTCAATAAGATTTTCATCAATTTTTTTTTGAATCGCCTGAATTTTCTTTTCCGATTCATTAAGCTTCATTTTTAGTTTTTTTTGGGAATAATTATTCAAAAGAACAGAATCACGCGTCTTAACTTCCTTGGAAAGCTGAAGAAAAAGGTCAATTCTGGTTTTCTGAAGCTCGTACAGCGAACGGTCAAGCTTTTCTCGGCCACGAGGAATGCGCTTAAGATTTTCAGCAAGTTGCTCCAGAATCAAAGCCGGAAGAG
>DLKK01000113.1:1249-9497 GCA_002478955.1 Treponema sp. UBA7590 | reverse complement strand
CCGCCGCAGAGCTATTTTTTTGAGTCAAAGTAAATTTTTCCGCCGCCAAAGTCCATTTTTTTTCAGAATCTGCCGCCAACAACGGAAAAGTTGAGAAAACAAAAATGAGCAAGGCAACAAAAGAGAAAAACTGTTTTTTACAAAAAAGATTAAACGTCGTCGTCGGTCGCCCCTGAGTCCATCGGAAGCCCCTTCCACTGAGCAAGAAGATAAGCGTCCATAAATTGATCAATATCTCCGTCCATAACAGCCTGGATATTTCCAGTCTCGCATTTCGTCCTGTGATCTTTAACCATTGTATACGGCTGGAAAACGTAGGAGCGAATCTGGTTTCCCCATGAAATATCCTTCTTTTCCGCCCCGAATTTTGCGTTTTCCTTTTCTTTCTGCTCACGATAATACTCGTAAAGCCGCGCCCGGAGCATACTCATACAAGCCTGACGATTAAAAATCTGGCTACGCTCGCTCTGGCATGCAACAACAATTCCCGTAGGAATATGCGTAAAACGCACCGCGGAATCCGTCTTGTTCACATGTTGTCCGCCCTTTCCGCCCGCGCGGTAAGTATCAACCCGCAAATCTTCTGGACGGATTTCAACCTCAATGGAATCATCCAAAACCGGAAAAACATAGACGCTCGCAAAAGACGTGTGCCGGCGCGCGTTCGCATCAAAAGGAGAAATACGCACAAGCCGGTGGATTCCAGCCTCGCCCTTCAAATGACCATAAACATAATCACCATCAATCTGCAAAGTTACAGATTTTATTCCGCCTTCCGCCTCAAGCATATCAACAACTTCAATCTTAAAACCGTGCCGTTCAGCCCAACGCGTGTACATTCGGCAAAGCATTCTGGCCCAGTCCTCAGCCTCAGTTCCGCCAGCCCCGGCATGAATCGTAATGAACGCAGGCGAATCGTCAACTTCACCGGAAAGAAGATTCAAAATGTTCAGTTCCTCAAATTTTTTCTGGGCTTTTTCAAGCATTGAGCGGACTTCTTCCTCATCGCCAGCATCACCACTTTCCTCCGCAAGCTCATACATCGCCTGAATATCCTCGTAATCGCCCAAAAGTTGCTTCCACGGTTCAACACGATTTTTAAGCTTCCGGATTTCCGCCATCACTTTCTCAGCCTTCTCGTGATCATCCCAAAAACCATCAGCTTCCGTAAGTTTATTCTTCTCATCAATTTTCTTCTGAATCGCATCAGGCTCCAGCCGGCTCCAGACACTGTCAATATCTTCTTTTAACTGCGCAATCGGCATCTTAAGTTCTTCGAGCATACATTTCTCTTTTAGTGTAAATATTTCCTAATTTTATAGAGAATTCAGTCTTTAGTAAATAATAGAATTTAAAAGGGCGAAGCCTCGCCCTACGCCTCAAACCTGCGGTTTTCGTCTACCCACTCTCCTAAGGGGACACCCCTTAAAAACCCCGGAAAAGCAGTCTTAGCCTAAGCTATATTTTTTTAACAAATTTTCATGGCAAAAAAAACGCAGCCGGCACAAAATAGTTCCGGCTGCTGACAGTTTGTCAATACAATAAACAGACTGTTTTATTTATTATTCGCTTACTTTTGCAAATACAGAAGAATCAGAAGCAAGTGCCTTTACAACATAGTAAAGAGTTGAAACATTAGATTCTGTAGAACGCTTATCTTCAATAGCTTTTTCACAGTAGTCAGTTACTCCTGCAGGATATGCAAGCGCTACTTCACCAAGGCTTGTTGTAATAACACTTACAGAATCAGAATAGTCTTTGCTTTTTGTTGTCACAACTTTGTAAAGTATGTATTTGTAGTTCGCAACAGAATCAACCTTTGAATCCTTTGCTATATTTTCTGTTACAGTAACTTTTGTTCCATCAGAAACAACACTAAGCGTAGAACCAAGTGCTTCTGCAGGACTTACAATTATAACTTTATATACAGAATTATCTTTCTTACCTTTTTCAGATGCAGTAAGTTTTACAAGATATGTTCCTGTCGCAGCATTTTCAATGTAGTTGATATAAGAATTTTCATATCCGTCATTGTTTGCAAGTTCAAGTGAAGTAAATGCGGAAGAAATGTATTCTACTGCATTTCCATTTGAATCTTCTGCAAGTTTTACATAAGAAAGCGCAAGAGTCTGCTTTTCGTTTTCTTTTGTAGAAGTAATCTTGATTGTGTTTGCAACACCCACAGTGCTTCCTATAAATGTGCTTACAGAAAGAGTTGGTTTTTCAGTTTCAGAAAGTGTAACTGCAGATAATCCTACACTATTAACACTTTCATTATAAATTCCAAAATATGTTCCATCTGTATGAACTACATAATATTTATATCCAATAGAATCATCTTCTACAGTGTCTGTAATGTAGTAACCTTCGGAAACAATTGTTGCTCCACCAGTAACATCGTCTGCTTTCTGCCCTTCTTTTACTTCAGCAGAAAGCGCAGTCCAAGTTTTATCAGCATCAGAAGTTCTGTAAACCTTAAAGTTTGTAACTGGAGAATTTTTTCCTGTAGCCGCAAGTTTTGCAGGAGTCCAGCTTACAACAGCAGTCTTTAAAGCAACATATTTTGCAGTAACACTTCCAATCGGAAATGATTCCCCAATACTTTCTGCAGTTAAAGAACCAAGTTTTACGACAACAGGCTCATAAAGGTCTGAAACAGAAGCTACCTTAAGGTAAACTTCATATTCTCCAGAACCCGCAACAGGTTCCTTTAATTCAGCCTTATAGTCTTCCTTGTAGTTTTCAGAAGATGAAATAAAAGGAATATCTCCACCTAAGGCGTCATACATTCCTTTAAGAGAAGCAGAAATTTCGTATTTAAAACCTGCTGTTGCCAGATATTCCGCATAGAAATTTCCGTCTTTTATAGAAAGCGTTACATTCTCAGAAGCTTTTGTAACAAGTTTTTCGTAATATTTTTTTATATAATCTTTGCCGGAAGCAGAAACCGGTTCTGCAGAAATTGCAGGTGAACCGGCAGCAGGGACGATAGCCTTTACAGAAGCACAGCCCTGTGAATTTTTTACATATACTTCACGGCTTGCAGGATCTGTGTCGCTTACGGCTTCTACAATGTATTTATATTCTTTTCCATCTGCAAGAATATGGTCAGAAGAAGCAATATCCGCATAGCACGTAACATCAGAAGCAACATTTCTTAAGACAGAAAAATCACCATCCTGAACTCTATAGATTTTATAGCCCTGGGCACTTGTCACAGGCTCCCACGAAATGTAGTTTACGCCTGGATATGCTTTTGCCGTTACTCTAGGAGCATCCAAAGAATAGATTGTGTCAGATTTTGCATCAAACTCTGTAGAATCTCCACAAGATACAAAACCAAATATTGAAACAGCAATTAAGCCGGTTCCCAAAAGTTTAAAGATTGTTTTTTTCACAAAAACCTCCGCAAATATTAAATATTCAGAGAGTTCTTGCAAACGATAAGATTTATGCTTTTAAAGCAAAAAACTTGTACTAAGCCAAATGATTAACTCTCTGATAACCGAATACTACCCCCCCCCGACTTTTTGTCAAGTCCCCTGGGAAAAATGTACAAATAAAGCTGAAAAATTTTTCTGACAAACGAATAAAACTATTTTTTTTGACTTACAAAAAATCTGCTGTAAAATTGATTGTATCACAACAAAAGGCGGTGCTTTATGAAAAATGAAAAATTGACAATCACATATCCTGATGGAAAAACCATTGAAGTTGAAAAAGGCACTTCGGCTTCTGAGCTTGCAAAAAATTTTCAGGGGAAAAATGAGCAGATTCTTGCGCTCCGCATGAACAACAAAATTTATTCACTCGAAAAAAAAATAAACTATTCGGCTAAAATCGAGCCGGTTTTTATAAACACAAAGGACGGCGCGAACATTTACCGCCGCTCGCTATGCCTTCTGCTTGCAGCCGCGGCGCACAAACTTTACCCGGAATCCAAGCTTCTTGTCGGGCACAGCCTTGGTTACGGCTACTACTACACTTTTGGAAACGGAAAAAAAATCTGCGATGAAAACATCTCACTCATCGAAAAAGAAATGCAAAAAATGGTGCGTCAGAACATTCCAATTGAGTCCGACACAATTTCATACAACGAAGCTGCTGCACTTTTCGAAAAGCTCGGCCTTGAAAAAACACGAAAACAGCTGAATTTCATTGCGCCACCAAGAATAAAAATTAATTCAATAGAAGATTTCAGCGACCTTTATTTTGGTCCGCTCGTGCTCTCAACCGGTGTGCTAAAAACTTTTGCGTTAAAACCTTATGGCGAAGGTTTTCTGCTAAGATTCCCGAATTCTTCTGACCATAGCAGACTTACAGAATTTGTTGACGAGCCGAAACTTTTTGAAATCTACAGCAAATACAAAAAATGGGGACAAAGGCTCGGCGTCACTTCTGCGGCAGATTTGAACGAACTAATCACAAAGCGGAAAATCAATGATTTTATCGACATCACTGAAACTTTCCAGGAAAAAAACATCGCAGAAATTGCAGACCAAATTGTGCAGAAAAAAACTGTAAGAATTGTGCTTATCGCTGGACCTTCATCATCAGGAAAAACGACAACCTCAAAAAAACTTGCATTAGAGCTTCTGGCAATGGGATTTACACCAAAAGTAATCAGCCTGGACAACTATTATGTTGACCATTCCCGTACACCAAAAGATGAAAATGGAAATTTTGACTTTGAATGTCTTGAGGCGCTTGATATTGAGCTCTTGAACCAGAATCTTGTTGATCTTTTCGCAGGAAAAGAAGTGATAATTCCTTCGTATGATTTTCATAGCGGAACGCAGACTTTTGATGAAAAGAACAAGATGAGACTTTCAGAAAATGAGATTCTTATTATGGAAGGAATTCACGGCCTGAATCCTAAACTTACGCCAAAAATTCCGGCTGAATATAAATTCAAGATTTATCTTTCTGCGTTGACACAGCTGAACCTTGACGACCACAATCGTATTCCCACAAGCAACAACCGCCTTATCCGCCGCATTGTCCGCGACTATCAGTTCCGTGGCAAATCCGCAGCCGGTACAATCGCGATGTGGCCAAGTGTGCAGAAAGGTGAGCAACTTCATATTTTTCCGTTCCAAAACAATGCTGATGCTGTTTTGAACACTGCACTAGACTATGAGCTGAGCGTGCTAAAGGTTTACGCAGAACCGCTTTTACGCTGCGTTACGCCGAATGAACCTGAATATTCAGAGGCCTGCATGCTTCTTTCGTTTTTGGATAATTTCGCGACAATCACGCCAACGCAGGTTCCAGTCCGTTCCATTATCCGGGAATTCATAGGCGGTTCGGCGTTCCATTATTAATCGTCCTTGTCCTTTGAATGTTCGCGGGCATATTTCGCGGAGACAATTCCCCCGATGATTTTCGCCTGCTTTCGTTTTTGGGCGGCTTTAAAATCTTCTTCCTGAAAATCGCGAAGCCGCTCAAGCGAATCAACGCTCTGCATTATTTTTTTTAGGATTTCGCGCTTCTGTCCGGAAATAATTTTTGCCTTGGCCATTTCCTTAAAAAGAAATTCGCTCTGGGTACGTACAAATAGTGAAAAATTGTTCGCCGCCACAATCTGATTAAAATCTTTTGTGTTCTTTACAGACTGCTGCATAGCTGTTTTTTGTTCTGCCAGCAAAGCAAGGTTATCCTGAATTTCTTTTTCTGCCGCAAGGGCTTTTCCAAGCTCGTTTTCTGCGCGAGTCTGCTCAAATTTCTTTGCCTCAAGAATATCCTGAAGCTCAAATTTAAATTTCGCCATTTTCTACAGCTTTTTCAGGATTCTCTTTTGGAAGATTAGGAGCTTCAACATATTCTTCTTTTGGAATTTCGATGCCGGAAACAACGCTCATTTTATTCAAAGTGTCTTCCATTGTACATTTTTCGTCCTCATCCTGCTTCAGGAATTCCTCAATCTCATCGTATTTGTCAATTGCCTCGTCAATCGCAGGAGAATCGCCTTTTGTATACATTCCAGAATTTATCATAAGCGCATTGTTCTGATACAAAGCCATAAGCCCGCGAATTTTTGCATACGCTTTTCTTGTCACAGGGCCTGTAACACGGCGCTGCAATCGGCTTATTGAAGGAAGAACATCGACCGCCGGATAATGGTACGCCGACGCAAGCTTTCTGCTAAGGACAATATGTCCATCCAAAACACCGCGGACACAGTCCGCAATCGGATCATCCATATCATCGCCATCAACAAGAACGGCATAAAATGCGGTTATAGTGCCTTTTTCGCTCGTTCCAGTCCGTTCCATCAAAGCTGGAATCATGCTGAAAACACTTGCCGGATAGCCACTGGCCGTTGGTGGTTCACCGTTTGCAATTCCAATCTCAAGCTGGGCTTTTGCAAAGCGAGTAACATTGTCGACCATCATAAAGACATCTTTTCCCTGGTCGCGGAAATATTCTGCAATCGCAGTACAAACATAAGCTGCCCTAAGACGGCAAATCGCAGGCTGATCACCGGTCGCAACAACAACGACAGAGCGTTTCATTCCCTCTTTTCCAAGGTCATTGTTTATAAAATCAAGAACTTCGCGGTTTCGTTCACCTATAAGACCAACAACATTTATCTCAGCGTCAGTATTACGTGCAATCATGCCAAGCAAAGTTGATTTTCCTACGCCAGAACCAGCAAAAATTCCGATTCGCTGTCCTTTTCCACAGGTAAGCATCGCATCAATTGAACGAACTCCAGTTGTAATCCGTCTGTTTATAGGCTTTTTTTTCATCGGATCAGTAGGAACATTCAGCGCAGGATAATACGTTTCTGGAACAAGTTCCCCTAGTCCGTCGCAAGGTTTTCCAGTCGCATCAATTGTCCTGCCCAAAAGAGACATTCCAACTGGCACCTGAAGCGTTTTTCCAGAGCCTACAACTTCAGCTCCAATCTCAATTCCTTCTGTGTCGCCATAAGGAGTCAAAAAAACCTCTTTTTTGTTAAGTCCTACAACTTCAGCAAAAATTTCTTTTCCATTCTTGAATTTTATTGTGCAGATTTCACCGATTTGCGCTACAGGTCCGTTGCTGACAATCTGCCTTCCGCTTACCGCAGAAACATAACCTATGTACGCAATCGGGTCAAAGGAAGAGACTGTTTCTATATATTTTGAAAAGTTGAATTCCATAATCACTCCGCAGAAGGAATGCCTGTATTCTTTTTGATTGACTTGACCGGGGAAATTTCCATGATTTTATCCTCAAGCTCATTAAGCTGGCTTGAAATCCGCGCATCGATTGCACCAAAATCTGTCTCAACAATACAGCCACCTTTCTCAACTGTAGAATCTTCAACAACAGTAATTCCCTGGATATTTTCAACGCGTTTTATAAATTCATCAACATTCGCTGTTGCAAGACGCAAATCCTCAAGGTTAACGTGAAGAGTAACAACTCCGCGGGTTTTTACTTTTTTAAGAGCTGCAAGGACATTGCTCATAATCGTAGTCTTCTGGGTTTCAGAGATGATTTTTACAACTTTCCTTGTCATAAGAATCACAAGCTCAACAATCTGCTGTTCAGTTTCCTTTAATATTTCCTCGCGGCGGAGCATAACAGCCTCTACCATTTTATGAAGCCGCTCAACAAGCCTTCTGATTTCAGATTCACCAGTAGCATAGCCTTCATCATGTCCCTGCTTGAAACCTTCATCTTTTGCACCGGCTTTTATTTTCTGTTCCTCAGAGTGCGCATCCTGAATTATCTTTGCGGCATCTGCTTTTGCCTTGGCAATTATATCTTCCGCTTCTTTCTGGGCATCAGCCTTTAAAACCGCGGCTTCATCAGTCTGACGTTTTACTTCCGCAAAAGCCGCATCCTTAGCGTTTTTTACAATTTCATCGGCCTGAGCGTTCGCTTCCTCCAAAAGATGCTGCTTTTCAATTTCCCAGCCCTGACGAAATGCCTCCGCCTCTTTTCTTAAATCTTCCGCACTAGGACCTTGATAGACTTCCTCAATAACCTCAGGTTTTTCCTCGTGCGGTCTGTAGTCATGAAGCAACGGAAGCGTAAATTTTTTTTCATTGTCTTTTATCTTGATTTCGTTCGGTCTGAAAACTTGCTTAGCCATCTTACATTCCTACAATTATAATTACTGAACCAATTCGTCCTCGCCAGAACGAGCAATAACGATTTCACCGGAATCTTCAAGACGTCGGATTGTGGAAACAATCTTCTGCTGTGCTTCCTCAACATCCTTCAAACGCACAGGACCCATAAATTCCATATC
>DLKK01000113.1:473-1208 GCA_002478955.1 Treponema sp. UBA7590 | reverse complement strand
CTTTGACATATTGCGGAAAATTTTGTCCTGAACTTCTGTATCAACAGACTTGAGCGCCTTTGAAAGTTCCTGCGTATCGACCTCGCGAAGAACCTTTTGAATCGCACGGTCGTCGAGCATAACAATATCCTCGAAAACGAACATTCGTTTCTTGATTTCTTCCGCCAAATCCGGATCTTCTTCTTCCAAAGACTCGATAATCGCCTTTTCAGAAGAACGGTCAACAAGATTCAAAATTTCTACGATAGATTCAACACCACCAGCAGCTGTGTAATCTTCACTGGAAAGAGTTGAAAGTTTCTTTTCAAGGACGCGTTCAACTTCGCGCAATACATCCGGGGAAGTTCGGTCCATTGTGGCAAGACGCTTTGAAACTTCAGGCTGCATTTCCTCCGGCAAGTTCTGCAGAATTATCGCGGCTTTGCTTGGTTCAAGATACGCAAGAATCAATGCGATTGTCTGCGGATATTCCTGCTGGATAAAGTTCAGCAAATGAGCAGGATCTGTACGACGGATGAAATCAAATGGACGCACCTGAAGACTTGAAGTAAGCCTGTTGATAATATCAATTGCTTTCTGTGAGCCCAGGGATTTTTCAAGGAGTTCGCGCGCATAGTCAATACCACCGGTTGTGATAAAGTTCTGTGCATTCATCATCTCCTGGAATTCTTCAAGAACCGCATCCTTATATTCTGCGTCTACCGTTTCCAACCGGGCAATCTCAAAGGTCAGGCC
>DLKK01000113.1:0-458 GCA_002478955.1 Treponema sp. UBA7590 | reverse complement strand
CAACTTCGTCCTCGCGCAGATGTTTCATGACTTCCGCGGAAACATCAGAACCTAGGGAAACCAGAAAAATCGCGGCTTTCTGCCGGCCTGTAAGGCTTTTATAATCTTTTTTATCTTTTTTTGAAGAGCCGGCAGGTTTTAGGCTGCCAGCCTTAGGAATCGGTTTTGGATTTGCTTTTGGTACATCATCAGCCATTTTCTACTCCTCCATAAGCCATGTTCTGATAAGCATAGCAACGTCTTCCGGATGCTCTTTTGCCATGTTGATTGCATTTTCCTGAAGCTCTGCGCGTCGGCTTTCCTCAACAGACATTGTGACAGTCTGAGCCTCGTCTTTTGCTTCCCACAAAGCCTGTTCGCGGGCAAGCTGCTGCTGGCGCAAAAGCTCTTCCTCTCGTGCACGGCGCCGACGTTCGATTTCCTTGCTGATAATCCTGAAAAGAATAAAACCAACAAGA
>DLKK01000019.1 GCA_002478955.1 Treponema sp. UBA7590 | reverse complement strand
ACTTTTAATTCACCTTCCTTGAAATCCTTTAGAATTTTTAGACGTTTGTACTGAGGCAAATCCCCGATAATGAATCCAGCCTTTATGTCGTTCATTTCAAGGCGTTTAGCCACAACCTCACAGCTTCGCTTTGTATTGCAGAAAATAATAACACTTGAAGGATTCTCGTTTTTCAGCGTTCCAATCAGAAGCTTCATTTTTTCATCGCTGGAAACATGGAAAAGCTCCTGGTCAATCTCTGTTACAGTGATATTTTCAGCGGCGATTTCAATTTCCTTAGGATCGCGTGTGTATTCCCATGCAAGGTTTTTTACATAAGTATTCAATGTCGCGCTGAAAAGCATTGTCTGCCGTTCCTCGCTTTTTGGAACAAGCTTAAGAATTTTGCGCAAATCAGGATAAAATCCCATGTCAAACATACGGTCAGCTTCATCACATACAACAAATGCCGCATCAGCAAGGCTTAGATTTCCACCTTCGCAAAGATCAATAAGACGTCCTGGAGTTCCGATGATAATATCAGCACCGCGCTTTATCGCAGAAATCTGTTTTTCGTAGCCAACACCGCCATAAACGCTTACAGTTTTTAGTCCTGAAGCACTGCACAAAGTCTTTGCCTCTTCCTCAACCTGAACAGCAAGTTCCCTGGTTGGAACCATAATCAAAGCTTTCTTTCCTTTGTTTTCCTCTTTTGAAAGCATTTCTTGTATTATAGCAACAAGGTAAGCTGCAGTTTTTCCAGTTCCTGTCTGCGACTGTACATAAAGGTCGGAACCGTCCTGCGACATCTTTAAAACTTGTTCCTGGACAGGAGTGCAAGTTTCATAGCCAGCGGCTTGTAATCCTTTTAACAAATCATCATTTAAATTAAATTCAGTAAAATTCATAAAACTAAATATAAACTTTTTTATCTATAGTTACAACCTTATTTGACGCGGAAGTCCATCGTTCATTATAGGATTCAGCTCGCCCTGGATAAGCGGACGGATATAGTGAACAGCCTCGTCCGCAATGTAGTCATCTGTAATCCATTCAAGAGGAACTTTTTTCTCCACATTTGCGATTTTATGGACATCCGCAGTCTCATAGGAAATTTTATATGGAACTTCTGACTCGCGCAGCATGCAGACAACTTTTCCAGTCTCATTCTTGGTGATTGCGGCATGAACAGCAGTTTCTCCGCAGTTGAACGCTTCCTCAATGTCTGTAAGGCTTGCAAAATGGCTTGCACATCTCTGCAATGTTGAAATTTCAATCGCCCGCGCCTTTATGTGCATTGTGTTTTTTATCAATGTCTCAAGATATTTTGCGCTTCCGCTCATCATTTTGTGACCGAACGCATCCACCACCGCCTGCTCGCTCGCAAGCTCGCAGACAAATCTTCCGTCCGCAAGGCGAACGCCTTCGCTAAGGGCAACAACGCAATACTTTTTCTTCTGAACTATTTCTTTTACGCGTTTCATAAAAAAATCAACATCAAAGACTTTTTCCGGAAGAAAAATCATATCAACGCCCTCGCAGTCCTCTCCGCGCACAAGAGCCGCACTTGCCGCAAGCCATCCGGCATTTCTTCCCATAATCTCAACGATTGTGACAGCCTCGCAGTCGTAGATACGGCAGTCGCACACAAGTTCCTTTAGGGTTGTGGCGATATATTTTGCCGCGCTTCCAAAGCCTGGAGTGTGATCCGTCATGGCAAGGTCATTGTCGATTGTCTTTGGAACGCCGACAAAACAGATTTTGCTTCCGGATTTTGCCGCATAGTCGCTGAGCTTTTTTATTGTGTCCATTGAATCGTTTCCGCCAATATAGAAAAAATATCCGATGGAAAGGGATTCCAGCTTTGCAAAAATTTTTTTATATATTCCCTCGTCCTGCTCAATTTCCGGCAACTTGAAACGGCATGAACCTAAGAACGATGCTGGAGTTCTTTTCAACAAATCAATATCTATGTTGCTTTTAAGCTTTTCGTCAAGCTCGATGTACTCGTCATTCAGAAGCCCCTTGATTCCGTGCAGCATTCCGTACACTTTTTTTACGCCAAGATTTTTTGAAGCCTTAAAAACTCCAGCCAAACTTGAATTTATTACACAGGTAGGACCACCAGACTGCCCGACAATTACGTTCAATGCCATAAAAAACCCCTGAAATTTAATTATTTTAATTTAACACAAAGTTTTTCAGGGGGCAAGCCACAAAACGGGGCGTTGCGGGGTGTCCCCGCACGGTGGATAGCGCAAAACCGAAGGTTTGGAGCGCAAGGCGGTTGTCCGCCTTTTTACTGTTGCTTCTTCCAAACATTTTGACGACGTGCTAAAATTGCCGGCATGGAAAACAAGAACAAATATCAGGCTGAATTATTTTCTAACCGGCTAAGGAAAAAATACAAGGAACTGCGCAAATGGGCCAGAAAAAACAAGATTTCATGTTACCGGATTTATGACAAAGATATTCCAGAGATTCCGGTTTCTCTTGATGTATACGAATTTCTTCCGGAAAATATCCACAACGCAAAACAGTGCGTTGAATTTATCCAGAAACAGAACGAACGCATTGCGGCGAACGATGCCACAGTTGAATCAGAAATCGCGGAAAGACGCTTTGCAGTGCTTTACCTTTACGAGCGGCCTTACAAGAAAGCAGAGGACGAGGAAGAACTCTGGCTTTCAGAAATGGCACAGGCCGCGGC
The DNA here is from genome assembly GCA_002478955.1 of Treponema sp. UBA7590. Taxonomy (GTDB): domain Bacteria; phylum Spirochaetota; class Spirochaetia; order Treponematales; family Treponemataceae; genus Treponema_D. The sequence goes on along the minus strand of DLKK01000019.1, from coordinate 11,099 downwards.
GGATGTACTGGGAATTTCTGCTGACCACATTGTAAAAAAAGAACGGAAGCCGCAGAAGGGCGCGAACCAGTATGAAAAAAAATACACAAAAAATATAATAAAAGGGAACGTGCAGGAGCAGGACCAGATTTTTAAGATTGACCTTTCTACGTATCTTGACACAGGACTTTTCTTTGACCATAGACCGTTGCGCGCTAAAATCCGGGAAAACGCAGGCAAAAAGCGCGTTCTGAACCTTTTTTGCTATACCGGGAGTTTTTCGGTTTACGCGGCGGCAGGCGGAGCTTCCTACGTTGAGTCGGTTGACCTTTCAAACACGTATCTTTCGTGGGCAAAAGACAATTTAAGGCTGAACGGATTCTCTGACGCGGAAAAATATGTTTTCACAAAAGCTGATGTGATTGAGTGGCTTGAAAAAAAATCCGCCCATATCCCGGAAGACAAAAAATTCGACCTGATAATTCTTGATCCGCCGACATTCAGCAACTCAAAATCCACAGAAAATATCCTGGACATAAACCGCGACTGGCCGGTGCTTGTTGAAAACTGCGTAAAAATGCTTAACCCGAACGGAACGCTTTATTTTAGCACGAACAGCACAAAACTTCCATTTGATGAGTCAAAGCTGCCCAAAAACACGGAATGCACGGACGAAACACAAAATTCAATTCCAAAAGATTTTGAAGGCACAAAATGCCACCGGCTGTGGAAAATACGGCTTTATTGATTTTTTTGTAAATTTTATAAAAAATAGCAAAAATCCGCTTTCGGCAGATTTTCAATTTGCTCCAGACGGATTGGGCTCGCGCTTCGCTTGTAATTATTTGGGTGCTGCGCACTTTTATTGGTTCAATCGCCCAAAGTCTTCACAAATTGCAAATCTGCCTACGCTTTTGTGCATTTAGAAAAAACAAAATTTCAATAGATGCTAACACATCCGCTAAAAAACGTACTTTGCGCCGAGTCCAAGGCAAAGAGTTCTGCGCGTCATAATTTCTGAAGTTTCGCTCGCGTATTCAATTTCTATAGGCTTGAAATCCAACATGTATTTTGCAAGCGCAAAAATTCCAACATTCTTAAAATTGATTCCGATTGTTGCGCCAGTCGTAATTCCGCATGAACAGAATGTTTTTATCTTAAAAAAATCTGTGTCATCTTCCAGAAAACTGAATTTGTATTCAATCTTTCCGACCGGAAAAGAAAAATTCGGTCCTGCAAAGCAGCTCCAGCCCAAAAGTTTATGTTCATCCTGATATGTAAAAAGCGGCGCAAGCTCAATCGTGCGGTACGAATATCTGTAGCTCACGGAGTCAATTTTCTGTTCAAAGCCGTTCGCATTCAAATATGAAAAATCTGCCTGTACACCAATCTTTTCAAAAAAGGAAAACTGATATGCGGCAAAAATGGTTACTCCAAAACTGCGGCACAGCTCAACAGAAGTGCTAAAACCGTTTTTTTCCGCAACAGAAACTTCATCCTTTATGTGAGAATCTTTTATCTCTGTTCCTAATCCGACTGAAAAAAGCGGAGCCGCTCCAACAGAAATTTTATTTGCAAAAAGATTTACATTCAATATTAAAAAAAGACAAAAAAACTGCAATTTATTTTTTTTCAATTTATTCAAGGTTGAGTGTCGTATTTGCATATTTTTTATTGTCATGTAAAATACTTTCATGGTCAATAAGTTTTTTTCAATCATATTTTTATGCCTTTTGATTTTTACAGGCTGCTCGAACGACATTCAATCACACGGAAAAGAAAATAAATCGGAATTAAGACAATCGGAATCTACACAAAATTCTTCCATAATAATCAAAGATTTTTACGCCGTGGGCGGTGAAAAGTGCGTAACGGTAAAATGGGCGCCGATTTCAAAAGAATACAAGGTTTTTCTTTTGGACGGAACAGATGATGAAGAAATAATGAAAACCTCGACCGCCAAACAAAGCAAAAAACTGATTCCAATTCCATCTGGAACAAAATCATATCTTTTTGAAGGACTGGAAAACGCAATTTCCAACGAAAATGAGATAAAAAAATCAGTCTACACCTACACTATTATTGTTCAGGACGCAAGCGGAAACGAAATTGAACGCCAGGCGGCACAGGCAACTCCAGCTGGAGAATTTGAGTACGAAAAAACTGAAAGCGGGGAAATTGCAACCACCGGCGCGTGGATTTTTCTTTCTGCGGTTGATTCTCCTACTCCACAAATGGCAAGCACAAAAGATTTTGTAAGAATGGAAGGAACTCCAAACATTTCAAACGCACAGATTGCAAAAATAAAATGCAAACCTTACACGATAACCGCAGAAACACTCAGCATTTTTAATAATCCAACTGCGGTCTCAAAAATCGTGAGTGACGGAAAATTTGCACAAAGCGAAGAATATAAAAACCTTTTAAAATTCCTTGAGGACGGCGAAGAAATCCAGTGGTTCACGCTTATGCCAACCGGGAACAGAATTGAAGTTTACGGAAAAATCGTAAAAAAATCATTCGACGAAAGCGAATATACAGAAGGAACGGATTTTTCTGTTGAAACTGCAATTTCCCTCTTGGAAGAAGATAGAATTTTCAGAGACGGGACAAAAATCAAGACAGGCGGATATTACGCAAATGGCGACGGCGGCAGCGCAATCTACGAAGTTTCAAGCCGCGCGCTTTACAAATACGGTTCAATAAAAACTGCCGGCGGACAGTGGTGCAACATTTTGCCACAAGGAAACACTCTGAATCTTGTTGCTTTAGGCGGCGGAAACTGCTTCCAGATAAAATGGAGAGAATACAAAAAATGGCGAGAATTTCAGGCCGCTTACAACGACTACAAAACAAAATGGTACAACTTGCCGGAAAATTCAATTGAAAAAAGCGATTTTAAGTTTTTCCAGGAAATAATGCTGCGTTCAAAAGATTCTGGCGTTGATTCTGAAAAATGGAATGCGTTCAAAGCCGAAAATCCTGAAAAAAATGGAAGAAAAAGCTGGAAGGACTACGTTTTAAACGATGATTCGGACAGAATTGCCGAGGCGAATGAAATTTTAGCCTCCGCAAGAAGTTCTGAAAGCGAAACAATAACTTTAATTGTACCAAGCGGAAACTACAGAATTGCAAGCGACATAAATATCATCCTAAAAAACTATGTTTTGCACGGAAACACAACGCGGCGGGAAATAACGCCAGAGCAAATAGACTCTTTTGAATCAGCGTATGCGGAAAATGCAGATGAAGCAGGCTCTTCCGCATCAAATCCAGAAGGAACAATTTTCTACACGGACAACGGAAACTGCGGAACGCTGAACATAATGGGACCTGCGGAAAATGTTTTGATAGAAGGAATAACTCTTGAGTCGCGCGAGCTTGACAGCCGCAGAACTTTCTGGCACAACCAAAGCGACAAAGACGGCGTTTACACAGACATAAATTACGTTGGGCGCGGAACTTGCGAAGGCACAATGGCAGACCAGCAGTGGTTTTCGCGGCAGGTGCAGATTTCACAGTGCAACAACGTAACGCTAAAAAACTGCGAATTCATAATAACCTCGCACGTGAGGGACAAGGCGCTCTTCCCTTCAAACCCAGAAAATCCTTCTGACATCTACGATTTTGGTGGCGAAGAATATTTGTATGAAACAAAAGGAAACTTGCAAGTTATAAACACAGATTCAAAACTTGTCGGATACCAAGCAAACGACTATGTGGAACACTGCGACCTTCACACAGACAAGCAGTTCACATCCGTAACTTTTTTTGACAGCTGGAACAACGTTACCGTAGACGACTGTCTTTTGTACAATATGTCCGGCGTTTTCCGCGGCGCAAGCATGGGATTTTTGGATATGTTCGGCGGCCAGTGCAACAACGGAACGGTAAAAAATTCAACGCTTTACCACAACTGCCACGACGAGCAGATTGGAATTTTCACATTAACAAAAAATGCAGTAAACTACAAGGAAACGGAAAAAATTGACGGCGTAAATTTCACCGGAAACAAAGTTTATGCAATGCGCGACGAGCACGTTGACAAAGCAAAACCGCGCACAATGACATTCACAGTCGGCTACGATGATTCACAGAATATCTATAATGTGAACATAAGCGGCAATTATTTTTACGCAAAAGAGTTGCCGAGCAAACTTTTTACATTCGGTGGATTTGTAAAAGACGGAAGAAAAAACATTGTAATCCAAAACAACACAATCGAAATGGAAGATTCTGGCGGCTCCTATATGTTTGAAACCCGTCCTTATGTAAAAATTCTAAACAACACAATCAAGTTGGACTCTTCAAAAGGCTACATAGGCGGAACAATTTTTTGCTCAAGCAACACAGACAGCGCAAAAAGCGTCCAGCCGGAATTTTCAGGAAATACTGTAAACGTAAATTGCACATACATCGGCTCAATCTCATCCGCAACTGAAACCTATTCAAACGGAATTGCAAAAGGAAACACAATAAATATTTTTGGCGACCAACAGGGAACTCTTTTTAACGGCTTGAATGAACTTTGCGGCAACACAATAAACATTCAAGGCAGAATGAAAGAAATCTATTCAAACAGCGGAACTCTTTATCAGGATGTAAAGATTGACGGCAACACACTGAACTTAGATTTCAACGATTACGATGACGAATACACGCCCGGAGCAGAAGGCACTTTATTTCAAAACGGACGCGAAGGCTTTACATTTGCCACAATAAGTGCAAAAACCGAAAATGGCTCAAAAATTTTTATCACAAGCAATAAAATCAACGCGCAAAACTGCACAAGAATGAACAAACACTTGTTGCGGTACACAAAAACTTCTGTTTCTGTATTGATTTCAAACAACCTGGCGCAAAAATTCAATTATCTGCGAGGAATTTCAGATTCAAACGCAGACAGAATCGTCTATCTGAACAATTTTGACAACTACGGAAAACGACTGAACAAAAATGACTGGTACACGGACGGACTTCTAAACGACACAGAAAAATATCTTTTTTGCTACGACGCGCAGACAGATTCATACATCGCAAAAAAACCGTTTTTTACCACAGGAACAATTGAAATTCCTCAGATCTACGACGACGGAAACCACGACACAAAAAACGTAACAATAATTGAAGAAAATTTTGCCGCCGGAAAAAATCTTATCAGCGGCGTAAAAATCCCTTCATCAATAAAAGAAATAAGAAGCGGAGCGTTCAATGGCTGCGGACTTGAAAAAGAAATTTTTATTCCATCAAGCGTGCAAAAAATCGGTGCAGAAGCCTTTACAAACACAGGCGAATATTTGAAAATAAAGTGCGAAGCCTCAAATCGCCCTGCCGGCTGGGAAGAAAACTGGTACACCGGCAACGCAAAAATTGAATGGGGAGCAAAAAACTGAACTAAAAAAAAGAAGGAGCAAAAAAATGGTAAAACACATAATTCTCTGGACCTTAAAACCTGAACTTTCAGATGCAGAAAAAGAAAAAATCAAAAAAGAAATAAAAACCGGACTTGAAAACTTAAAAGGAAAAATTCCAGGTCTTGTTGAAATAAAAGTAAACACAGAAGGAAGGCTCGACTCTTCCACAACAGATTTAATGCTTGACTCAACATTTGAGAATGCCGACGCATTAAAGATTTATTCAAAACATCCGTCTCATGTCGCAGTTGCAGACGCAAAAGTAAGACCGTTTACAGTTTCACGCGCATGCCTTGATTTTGAAATATAATTTAGGCTTATTTTTACATGAACTTCTGGCTTTTTGGAAGCGAATAACGCTCAACGTCAATTCCTTCAAGCTTCAGAAGTGCGATTTTGTTCCTGATTCCGCCGCCGTAGCCTGTAAGACTTTTGTTTGCGCCCACAACGCGGTGGCACGGAACAATTATGCAGATTGGATTCCACCCGACCGCTCCGCCAACAGCCTGCGCCGACATTTTTGCAATTCCATTTTGCAAGGCGATTTTTTTTGCAATATCGTTGTAAGTCGTGGTTTTTCCGTAAGGAATTCTGCACATCTGCTGAACAACCTGACTTCTGAAAGGCGTAAGATTTTCAATCCTGAACTTTGGAGTAAACGAAGGATTTTTCCCGGCAAAATATATGTCAAGCCAGTCGCAAGTTTCTTTTATCACAGGAACAGAAGTGGCGGATTTTATGTCAATCTGGTGAACTTCAAAATCTTTCAAGCTTTTTTCGTGCTTTTTTTCATCAAAAGAATACTCAAACCATAAACCGTTCAAAAATTCGCCGTCGCTTTCAATAAAAATCTTTCCAAGCGGAGAATTGTAAACACAAATCAATTTTTTCTGCATTTTCGCTATCCTTATCTGTTTCTTGCAAGCCTAAGTCCGCCGGTCTTTACGTAGGCCGGGTCGGCTCTTCTGTAGCAGGATTCAAAATATACATAAGAAGCGTTATAGCCGCCATGCTTCATGGTTTTGTAAGGGTAGACTTCGTATTTCCAGTCGTAGGGAGAGCCGAAGTCGTAGCACCATTCGTAAGCGTTTCCAGCAAGGTCGTAAAATCCAAGCCCGGAAGGAAGTTTTCCGCCCTGCTTGTGGATTCTCATTGCACCGTTCGCAGGAATTTTGCACGCAGAATTTCTGTCGTCCCAGCCGGCGGCAGTTGTTTCACCTCCGCTTTGCGCTGAGTTGCTCATGTTCCATCCGTAGTTTTTTGCAACTTTTGACGGCGGAACTGGCGTAACTCCCATGATTTCGTCCATAAGAGTAGGCTTTGAGTTTCCGCTGCAAGGACCGGTCTTGTCGCCAGGAGCATTTTTTCCGCTTATAAAAGAACCGTCCATGCATTTGCGCGCGGCATATTCCCATTCGTAAACATACGGAAGCCTAAATCCGTCCGCATTTTTGTTCACGCATGGATTGTCAACATTTCCTTTGGCAAGGCTTGTCATGTCGGTCGCCTTTGCGTTTCCAAAAGGAAGCGGAATGTTTGATGGAGTTTCGCCTTCGGCATAAATTGAACTTCTGAGCGGATTTTTAAAAGCTGAGTCCGTGCAGTAAACCGGGGAAAGGCCGCACAGTTCGCTCAACGCATTGCACCAAACAACCGCATCGCGCCAGTTTATTCCGCACACAGGGATTCCATCATCCTGCGGCTCTCCACCCTCGTTAAAAAGCTTGCTGCTGCTCAAATCTCCGTACTGACCTTCCGCGCCGGCATTTTCAAAAGTATATTTTTTTTCTCCACGCAAATCAGAAGTCGCCCATTTGTACACAAAACGCCACACATTGTAGCTTACCTCGAACTTTGACATGCTGAACGGCTCAACGGAAACAGTTTTTGTAACGCTTTCAACATCCTCGCCAATAACAATCGCGTCCGTATTCAAAATGCTTATCATGTCGATTTTTAAGTTTGAATTGGGAACTGAAAACTGCGAATCATCCCTGCGCGGAACAATATTATCGCTCCCGGAAGATTCCGAATCAACTTTGCAGGAAAAGACAAGCGCACAAAACAAAAACGCCGAAAAAAGGAATTTTTTCATGACAGAATTTTACTTGCTATTTTTGGATTTTTCAATGAAATTTTTTGAGCAGAATTCAGTTATTCAGTTTTCATACCTATGAAAGTTTTATCAGCCTCTTCGCCAAAAACAACTCCGTCATTTTTTGAATCTTTGTCTTTTGAAAGATAAAAAGTCAGTAAAACCGAAAGAAGAGCCAATATCAAATACAAAACAAATAATATAACTTTCACAATCTTAAAATACGGAGACACGGAATTTACTGACAATTCTTTTATGGACACCAAGGCATCCTTTACCGATAGCTTATTATTATCCCGTTCCAATATATTTATTGTTTTCAATGTTACCAGTGCATATTTTTCTATTTTATTTTTTATTATATTATCAGCTAAAGCCTGAACACCATTCACATCTTTTTTTCAAGAGATTTTTCAAGAAGATTTTTTATTTCCTCCGTGTCCATTTGTTTTTGTAATGCGCCTGGATATATTTCATCAACTCTTTTTTCAAGTTGCTCTATACCTAAGTCTATAAATGAATTTAAATGTCTATTTATGATTTCAACACTAATAAATAGTATTACAAATACCAAAGACAGAACCACATTTAAAACTCTCATGCATATTCTGTTTGTTTTATTTTCAAGCTTTTCAGTAAAAATGAAATTTAATAATACTGAAATAACAAAAACTATAATAACGCTTAATACAATCATTTAAAATCCTTATTAATGTAAATTTTAGTTTCCTGAGTTTTATTTATGCATCCATCTTTTATTAAACCAAAAAATGATTTTTTATATATTTTCACTTCACTATATCTTTCTTTTAAGTTTAAGTCTTTTAATACAACTTTTGTCAATAAAACACCACATGGAGCCTGCATAAAAATTTTAAAAGTCTCAGGATGAAACTCATTTTTGTTTCTTTCCATAAGGATTTTATATTTTATTTTTTTATCTTGCCATGCTGAAAACATTTTCACAGCCTGTATTACAAAAAACAGGCTGACTGCCACTTGCAGAATAATCAACCACTTTAAAATCCTATAAAAAGGAATCAAAGCGACTATTATTCCACAAATCAACAGAAGAAAAGAGTAAGTATTCAAATATAAATATCTGAAAAACCTATGCATTTCCTACCTGAGTAGCTGAAATTGCTTTATAGAAAGCATCAACTGTCTTTTGAGCAGTTTTTTCATCTGCACCAGAAAGCATAACTCTTGTTCGCTGAGTAAAACTTTCATAGTAAAGATAATAAGCAGGACAGAAACATCCGCAAGTAGAAGTTCTTTCATATCCAATTTCTTTAACACTGCTTGGAAGCAAATATCTTACAGTTGTTCCAGTATTAAAACAATAACATTCAATTACCTTTTTAACTTCAACAACCCTTTTGTTTGTGATAACAAGAAAACCATTAACTCTGTAACCCAAAATTTTGGCAAAGAATTTCTCAATCTGCCCCAAGGCTATCGCCAAAGGATTTGAACTTGTAGCCCAAAGTTCAGCCTCAATCTCCATCACAAGAGATTCACCCTCTTCAAGAATTAAACCTGATTTTAAATCTGACATATCAGACTCCTCCATTTTATTTTTATGTCAGCTGATTTTACTTTCAACGAAAGTACGCTTGCAACGTATCAACTTAACATTTATGCTAGGTTAGATAAAAATTCAGAAATCCAGTCCGTGTTCTAAATTCCTATAAATGACCCCCAAAACAACCTTTTTCCGTTATTTTTTTCAACGGAAAATCATTAAATATACTAATGGTTTACCGTGTTGTTTGTCAACGAAATTCTGTCTATTTTGATTAGCATGATAGAAGAGGAATTTCAGGAGCAGGTGAATTTTGTGCTTGGCCGACTAAAGGAAGAGCGGCAAAAAGCGAATATGTCACAGATTGAGCTTTCTTTTGCGGCAGGTTTGTCCCAAAATCAGGTGAATTGCATTGAAGGCGGCAAAAACATTCCGAATCTATACACAATCATAAAGCTTTGCAATGCGCTAAAAATCCGCCCGGAAATTTTATTCTCTGCACCCAAAGACGAAAAAGAAGCTGCAAAAAACGAGATTATCGCACTGGTAAAAAAGTATATATAATATTATAGAAGAAAGTTTTTACGTCATAAAGAAAACATCCCCATTTCACGGCCTGTGAAACAGCCTAATGCATAGCCTGTAAAACAGTCTATCGCACACCCTGTAAAACGGCCTATCGCACACCCTATAAAACAGTCTATTGCACATCCCGTAAAACGGTCTATCGCTCATTGTTAAATTAAACTGTTTTACAGATACAAGAACAGTCTGTTTTACCACACAAACTCCGTCCAGTCCGGGGACTAAATCTTAAGGTGATTTTTATCTGAAACCAAAGTTATTGCGGAATTTAAAAACAGTTTTGGTTAATATTGACAATATGGTTAAGTCAATGCTATGGTCTAAGTGATAGACCATGTGAAAACAAGAGGATTCGCTATGAATAGTACAGTAATTTTCCACATTGAACAATCTCTAAAATCACGGCAGATGACCCAGAGGGAATTTGCGGCACTGCTTGGGGTGAGCGATGTTACTGTAAACCGCTGGCTTCATGCGGAACGAAATCCTTCTGTAACGATGATTGAAAAGATTGCAAGAGTCCTTGAAACTTCACCTTCAAATCTTCTTTCTGAAGATGACGGACCTTATTATGAGGAAACCGCGCCCGATGAAGAAGTATCAGAAAGAAACAGCTTTAGAATAACATCTGGCTTTGTTGTAGGTATTGTAGAAATGGCTATCCAAAAAGGAATTCTTTCCAGAACCGAAAAAAGACAGATTATTGAAGCTATAGAAAATGATGACGATGAAAAATTCGTCAGAGGAGGCACAAGAAATGTACGCATAAAAAAGACCGTCTACTGATAACCAGACTGACTGTCTATAAACAGTTCTGCAGAAATGCAAATTACAGTTAACGGAAAAACCTTGCGTTGTCAAAAGAGTTCCGTAACTAAAAATATTAATAAGGAGCGTAAGATAATGAAAAGCTTACTTCCAAATAAAATGGGCATAAGCCCGACTATAATGAGGTATCAATATGATAAACCAGAAAACAAAACGCGATGCAAATATCGCAGTAACTTTGACTCCGTGCAGCTTTAAAGAAAACACTTATATTGCACGTGTACCAAGAAAAACATTGACAACAGACCAGATTCTGGATCTTGTTGCTTCACATAATCAAGGCATAGACCGCTATCAGGTTGGTCACGCCATGGAACTCCTGAAAAAGGAAATCCTTGAACAGGCAAAACTGGGCTTTGCAGTTGACATAATGGAAATCTGCAAACTTTACATAGCCCCGATTTCTGCCATCCAGTCATTAAAACCAGAAGCCGAAAAAATAACAGGCTTCGAGGCAAGATTCACTCCAAATGAAGAATTAAAAGAAACATTGAAAGGCATTACAGCCACTGTCTCTGCGGTAGTAGACTCATCCCCACAAATAACGCAGATTGAAAATCCAACGAACGGTGCTACCGATGGAAAACTGAAAGCAACTTTCGGCGCACGTCTTAAGGGAAAAAAACTTAAGGTCGGCGGCGAGAACAGCGGAATCTACTTTCTTCCTGTCCTT
>DLKK01000091.1 GCA_002478955.1 Treponema sp. UBA7590 | reverse complement strand
CAGCCGCCGGGCTTTTTTTTTTGCTGGTTGTTTTTTTTATATATGAAAAGAAATGTTTTTTTTGAGGGATTAAGGGATGGAATTCCAATAGGACTTGGTTATTTCGCTGTGGCTTTTTCTTTGGGAATTGTTGCTAGAAATGCGGGTTTGTCTTCCATGGAAGCATTTTTTGCTAGTTTTTTGGATGTTGCAAGTGCTGGAGAATATGCCCTTTTTTCATCAATTCAAGCTAAAGCTACTTATGTTGAGGTTGCTGTTGCAACTTTGGTTATAAATGCTAGATATTTTTTGATGAGTTGTTCTTTAAGTCAAAGAATAAATCCTGAAATGCCATTTTTTCATCGTTTTTTTGTTGGTTATGGAATAACTGATGAACTTTTTGGCATTTCTATTGCCCGAAAGGGAGATTTGGATCCTTTTTATAATTATGGTGCAATGATTTTCGCGATTCCGATGTGGTGTATTGCGACTTCCCTTGGAGTTATTGCTGGAACTTATCTTCCTGTCCGTGTTGTTAGCGCTTTGAGTGTCGCCTTGTATGGAATGTTTATTGCAATTATTATTCCACCATGTAAAAAAAATCTTGTTATTGCATCAGGCGTTTTTGCCGGTTTTTGTTTTAGTTATCTTTGTTCTGTTTTGCCTGGAATTAAGGAGATTTCTGGAGGAACAAGGACTATTATTCTTACAGTTTTGATTTCTGCTGTATGTGCCCTTGTAAAACCTGTTGACGATTCTTCAGAAAAAAATGAAAATACTGAAGAAAACTTGGTTTCAAAAGGAGTAAGAAATGACTAGAAATGTCTGGATTTACATTTTAATTTCTTTTGTCGTTTCTTATTTGATTCGTGTGTTGCCACTTACTTTAATTAGAAAACCAATTCAGAATAAATTTGTAAAATCTTTTTTATTTTATGTTCCCTATATAACTTTGGCAGTGATGACTTTTCCTGCTATTGTTCAGGCTACTCAAATTCCTATTGCAGGAATTGCGGCTCTTGTTTTTGGAGTTGTGGTTGCTTTTTTGGGTGGTGGACTTTTTTCTGTTGCATCAGTTTGTTGTATTGTTGTTTTTATTTTGGAATGGTTTTTGGTTTGATGAAGGTTTTTGTGAAAAAAATACTATTTTCTTTTAAAATAAGCTTTTCTTAGGGGAAAATATTTCGATGGCTATTTGTAATGCGATTCTGCTTTTGATCGGAAGCCTTGGTTTTTTGCTTTATGGAATGCGACTGATGAGTTCAGGAGTGCAGAAAAGTGCAGGCGAAAAACTTCAGCGGGCTTTGAGCATGATGACTGGTAATAAATTTGTCGGGCTTCTGACAGGGCTTGGAATTACAATGATTATTCAGTCATCAGGTGCGACTACGGTCATGGTTATTTCGTTTATAAATGCCGGGCTTTTAACGCTGTCGCAATCTGTGGGCGTTATTTATGGCGCGAATATTGGAACCACAATTACTGCATGGATTGTTGCGCTGTTTGGATTCAATTTTAAGATTTCAGCGTTTGCGATTCCGATTTTTGGGCTTGGATTTTTTCTGACTTTATTAAAAGATTTGCGTTGTAAAAACATCGGTGAGGCTGTTATGGGCTTTGGACTTTTGTTCATGGGACTTAGCGGACTTTCCGATGTTTTTAATTTTGATGCTTCCAAACTTTCTTTTATTGGTGCAATGCAGAGCTGGGGAGCATTTTCAATTCTTTTAAGTGTGGTAATTGGCGTGATTATTACGGCGTTGATGCATTCTTCCAGCGCATTCAGCGCTATTGTTATTACCATGGCATATAATAAAATTATAACGCTAGATGTTGCTTGTGCGATGACTCTTGGCTCAAATATAGGTTCAACGATTGATGCGATTATGGCGAGTTTTGGAAGCTGCGCGGAAGCGAAGCGTTCTGCGGTGATTCATGTTCTTTTTAATTTGATAGGAACAGGACTTGCGTTGATTTTCTTTAAGCCGTTTGTTCACCTTGTGGTTTGGATTACGCCGGTTGATAATATTGCTATTCAAATTTCGATGTTGCATACAGTATTTAAGACATTGAATACTGCGATTTTAATGCCTTTCAGCAATCAGCTTGTGGCTCTTTCAAGAAAAATAATAAAGGATGATGGAAAAAAGGAAAAATCCGCTTATCTTTTGGAATTTGCGGAAAGCGCGTTTACAAAAGAAAATCCGGCGATGCATATAATCAGGATGGAGAAAGAAATTGCGGATATGACTGATGTTGCGCGCGAAATGTTTGATCATCTTCAGATTGGAATAAAGGCTAGAAATGATGATTTTATTGATGAACACATTGAAGGTATGATTTATGAGGAAAATTATTGCGACCAGATGCACGAGCAGCTTGTTCGTTACGCGATTAATTGCCAGCAGCTTGCTTTGACAGAACCCCAGCGAACAAATGTTTCTATAATGATTAGCGTTATTGATGAAATTGAGTCGATGACGGATCAGGTTTTGGCGGCCGGACTTTTGCTGAAAAAAAGCATTGAGAAAAAAATGAAATTTGAGCAGGATGATATGGAGCGTCTTATTCCATATGTTGAGCTAGCCCGGCAGTTTTTGCAGTTTATCCATATAAATATTAATAAGCATTTGAACGAAGATAAGATTGCGATGGCAACAGAACTTGAAGATTCGATTGATTTATATAGAAAAAATCTGAAAAAACTTGCCCGGAAACGCCTTGAGAGCGGCGCAGACGTAAAATCCGAGCTTTTATACCTTGACATAGTAAGACAAATCGAAAAAATCGGCGACCATGCTTTTACAATATCTGGTCTGCTGGCACAAACGATTTAAGATTTGGAAAGAGACTTGTAGTGCGATATTTTTTCGTGGTCGTATAAAACGAAGTTTTAATGCGACCATGCTTTTACAATATCTGGTCTGCTGGCACAAACGATATAAATTTGAAAATAAACTTTTTTTGCGATATTTTTCATGGTCGTAAGAATCGAAGATTCGACGCGACCACGCTTTTACAATATCTGGATTATTGGCGCAAACGATATAAATCTGGAAAAAAACTTGTCTTGCAGAGATATTCATGGTCGTATAAAACGAAGTTTTAATGCGACCATGCTTTTACGATATCCGGTCTTTTAGCGCAAACAATTTAAATTTTGAGAAATGTCTTGTTATGTGGCAAGGATTGGAGGGGCGGCGAAGCCGTTCCGGAGCGTAGCGTAGGAATGAGCGGGAGCGGAACCCCGGAAAGCCTGTTTTTTGGGAGTTTGCGGTTGGCAAACGGACAAAAAGCCACCCAAATGAAAATTATTCTAGAATCAAGTCAACAACTGTTGCATTGCAGGCTTTTACAAGGTCGGCTGGAGCGAGTGAAAGTTGCATTCCGCGGATTCCTGCGCTTATGTGGATTTTTTCTAGGTTCATTGCGGAAGAATCTATGAATGTGCGGAGTTTTTTCTTCATTCCGAGTGGAGAGCAGCCACCGCGGACATATCCTGTGGCGGAAAGCAATTCTTCTGGTTTGATTGGATTTATTTCTTTGCATCCGGCGGCGTTCCGGGCTTTTTTTAGGTTTATTTCGTGGAGCGATGACTGTAAAAACACGCAGAGTTCTTTTGTGTCTGTTCGCATTACGATTGTTTTATAAACTGTGGCTGGATCTATTCCTAACTTTTCTGCGGTGCGGTTTGCGGCGCCTTTTGCAAGCGGATGTTCACCGTCATCGTCGTAGGCTTTTGCTTCGTAGGGAATTTTTAATGTTTCAAGAATACGGATTGCATTTGTTTTTTTTACTGTGCTCATATTTTTATTTTAACAGAAAACACTTTGTTGTGGTAGTTTGCGCACCTAAAATTAAATTGCATTGACTTGACAAAATTATGGGGGGGGGTAGACTAAAAAATCTTTTTTTTTAGGAATTGTTTTATATGAAGAAGTTGTTTAGTTTGTTGGCTGTTGCAGTTTTTGCAGTTGCCTCTGCATTTGCGAATGTTGAGATTGATTTGAACATGTATGGAACTCCGTTTTCCGAATATGAACTGGAAAATGATGTGAAGTTGCGTCAGGGAAATCCGGCCGGATTTGAAAGCCAGTTTGGTTTTTATTTTGGTTCTCCTGCAAAATGGCTTGATATTGGAATGAGCCTTTCTGACGGAATGGATATGGGGTTTTCCGGCGTGGAAGTAGGAATTAATGATAATTTTTCTAAGCCTGATGATTCAGTTGTTTTAGATTTTTATCTTACATTTGGACCGGCTGTTCGTTTTAATCTTGGAAAAATGCATTCACTTTATGTTTCTCCGGGATTTGGATATACATTCTCTGCTGTAGGATATAATACTTATTTTATAAATAGATATGGAGATGAGGATAAAGAGTCTTGTTCCGGTAGTTTTGGTTCTTTTGATTTTAACTTTGATTTGGGCTACAGATTTTGGCTTGTGAACAAGACTGGATTCCATTTTGGTTTTGATGTTGGATATGATTTGAGCGTGCCTCTTGTTGCAACTACATTTGGAGATTTTGATAAAAGCGATGTGAACGGTGGGCAGCGGCACAAGATTTATTTTGGCGTGGCGTTTAATTTTGGCGACAAAAGCCCGGATAAATTTGCTGAATAATGTGAATAACGTGTTGTTTTGATTTTTTGTTTTGTGGAAAATAACTGCCAAGTTTTTGGCGGTTATTTTTTTTGCGCTGGGGATTTTACGCCGGGCTGGAATGGTTTTGGCGCGTAGCGACAAAAGGATTTTGCGACTTTTTGCGTTGGATGGATTTTGTGGCGGGAAAATTTCCGGCGCTTGCGCCGGACTGCGTTTTGATTTTTGCAAGTTTTTATGATTTCAAGAGCAAAAGACCGAGCGTTAGCGGGCCATGGAAGGCCGGTTTTCTGGAGTAATGCAGCAAGCGTGGAAAATTTGCCGCGGGGTGGAATCTTAGCGTTCTATTTAAAATAAAAAAACGAAAGTTGTTATTCTTTTTGCAATTCTTTATAATGGGAATATGGAAACACGTAATATTTTTGAAAATCTTTCTTGTATCGATCATCGATATTCTTTGTCGGAAGCTGACGCATTTGCAGGGCTTTCTAAGTATATTTCAGAAGAGGCTAGCATTCGTTCTTGTGCAAAGTGCGAGGCGGCTCTTGTAAAGGCTCATTTGAAAATTCGCGGTGAGCTTGATGAACAGACTGCGAAAAAACTTGATGATGTGGCGGCGGCGATTGACCCGCAGGAAGTTTACGCTGAAGAGGAAAAAACAAAACATAATATCCGTGCGCTTGTAAATGTTATGAAAACTAAGGTTGACTCAAAAATCGGGCCTCTGATTCATTTGGGTGCGACTTCTGTTGATATTTTGGATACTGCGCTTTCTTGCCGCATGCGGGATGTGACTCATAACGTTGTTCTCCCGGAACTTAAAAAGCTTGAAAATTATCTTTGTGATATTGCTGAGCGCGAATGTGCGACTCCGCAGGTTGGCCGAACGCATGGTCAGCACGCGGTTCCAATTACTTTTGGCTGGTCAATTGCGGAATTTGTTAGTCGTTTGGGAAAATCTATTTTGCGCATTGAGGAGCTTTCTAATCAGCTTGTAGGAAAACTTGCTGGACCTGTTGGTTCTTACAACGGGCCTTCAATGATTGTAAAAGACCCGGAAGAGCTAGAAAGAACTTATGTTGAATTTTTGGGACTTCATCCTTCTGAATATTCGAACCAGCTTGTTGAGCCGGAATATGTTCTTCGCCTTTTGCTTGAGATGAATGTTGCGTTTGGAATTATCGCTAACTTGGCTGACGACCTGAGAAACTTGCAGCGTTCTGAAATCGGCGAGGTTTTTGAATATTTTGCTTCGACTCAGGTTGGTTCTTCGACTATGCCGCAGAAACGAAATCCTTGGAACAGCGAGCACGTAAAATCTTTATGGAAGGCTATGTGTCCGCGCGTAATTACGTTCTATATGGACCAGATTTCTGAGCATCAGCGCGATTTGACAAATTCTGCAAGCCAGCGTTTTATTGCCGACTACGTCAGCGGATTTACAATGGCTGTTGCAAGAATGAACAGCGTTGTGAAAGGACTTCAGGCTGACCGCGAAAATATGGCTAAAAATCTTGAGAATGCCGGTGGAAAGGTAAAGGGCGGGGTTTTGGCTGAACCAGCTTACATTCTTTTGGGAGAAGCCGGCGTGAACGATGGACACGAAGTTATCCGCAAGATTACGCTTGAAGCAGAACAGACTGGAAAAACGTTCTTTGAAGTTCTGAAAACCCACAAGGAAGCGTATGAAAAAATTACTGCACAGCTTGAAAAACTTGGTGTTGCAGACCCGGCAAAATTCTTTGAGCATCCTTCTAATTATTGCGGACTTGCGGCTGTTAAATCAAAGCGGCTTGCGCTTAAGTACCGCGAGCTTATGAAATAGGCTGTTTCTTGTTTTTTTGACGAAATTTGTTGAAAGTGGATTTTTTCATATTCTGAATGTCGAGTTTTTTTCTGGTAGCTGATTCAATTTTTATGGTGAATTTATAAAACTCGACATTCAGGATAAATAGAATCCACTTTTTTTATTTTTTTTTCAGAAAAATTTGAAACTTTTGTTTTTTAGAATTATTTTTTAAATATATGAAAAAAATTATGAAAGAAATTGACGCTGCTGTAGCCACCGATGAGATTACTGATGCCATGGAAAAGGAAACGGATTTACCTTCTGTGGTGAACAAGGGGCTTCAGAGCAACGAAGATTTCTATAAAATGGCGTTCCAGTTTCAGGAAATTATGATGATTTATGAAAGCGCCATAAAACAGCTGGAAACGAAACTAGAAATTTTGAACAAAGAATACAAAGTTACAGGGCGCAGAAATCCGATTGAAACTATAAAATCCAGGATAAAATCACCGGACAGCATTGCAAAGAAACTTGAAAAGAAGGGACTTTCTGTAAATTTTAAGACGATGACGGAAAATTTGCAGGATATTGCCGGCGTCCGCGTTATTTGTCCATATATTTCTGACATCTACAATGTAAAGGATATTTTGCTCAAGCAGCCAGATATAAAGCTTGTTGAGCAGAAAGATTACATTGAAAATCCTAAGCCAAGCGGATACAGAAGTCTGCATCTTGTTGTTGAAATTCCTGTTTACCTTAGCCAGACTGAACATAAGGTTAAGGTTGAAATTCAATTGCGTACGATTGCCATGGATTTTTGGGCAAGCCTTGAGCACGAACTGAAATATAAGAATGAACAGAAAATTCCTGATTCTGTGCGGCGTGAACTTTTTAGGGTTGCAGAAACGATTGCTGTAACTGACCGAGAAATGGAAGAAATTGCGATTGAGCTGCAGGCTCTAGATTGATTATTGTTGCAAGAAAGTGTGCAGAAAGAAAAAGGCTTTGTTGAAAATCACAAAGCCTTTTTCTTTCTAATAATAAATTACAAAACTGGTTTCATCGCTGTCATGTATTCGCGGAGCTTTCTTCCCACAACTTCAATCGGGTGATTGCGGATTTCTGCGTTTACATTTACAAGTTCTGTGTTGTTTACGCTTGTGTCCTTGAGTTCAAGACCTTTTCCGATTACATCTGTGTGGATTTTCGGCATAAAGTCTTTCGCCATCATCGGAGCGGCAACGCGGCTGAACAGGTAGCATCCGTATTCCGCTGTGTCTGAAATTACGCGGTTCATCTCGTAGAGACGCTTGCGGTCAATCAGGTTTGCGATGAGCGGAACTTCGTGCAAAGATTCGTAGTAAGCCGATTCAGGCTTGATTCCGGCGTCAACCATTGTCTCAAATGCAAGCTCGCATCCGGCTTTTACCATTGCGACAAGCAAGATTCCCTTGTCGAAATATTCCTGTTCTGTGATTTCTTCTTTTGATTCAGGAGTTGACTCAAACGGAAGCTTTCCTGTTTCTTCGCGCCAAGTGAGCAAGTCGTGGTCTTTGTTTGCCCAGTCCTGCATCATTGTAGAAGAGAATTTTCCGCTGATTATGTCGTCCATGTGCTTCTGGTAGAGCGGTGTCAAAAGTTTTTTGATTTCTTTAGAAAGCTCGTTCGCGCGGATTTTTGCAGGGTTAGAAAGACGGTCCATCATGTTTGTGATTCCGCCCCATTTAAGAGCCTCAGAAATTACGTTCCAGCCGTGCATCAAAAGTTTTGTGGCATATTCAGGAGCGATTCCTTCGCTTACCATTTTGTCGTAGCAAACGATTGTTCCTGCCTGAAGCATTCCGCACAAAATTGTCTGCTCGCCCATAAGGTCAGACTTAACTTCCGCAACAAAGCTAGATTCAAGAACGCCAGCCTTGCTTCCGCCCATTCCTACAGCCAAAGCCTTTGCGTAAGCCCAGCCTTTTCCTTCCGGGTCATTGTTCGGGTGAACGGCGATAAGGTCAGGAACACCAAATCCGCGCTGGAATTCATGGTAAACTTCTGTGCCAGGACCTTTTGGAGCGCACATTACAACTGTGATGTCCGGGCGAATCTGCATTCCCTCTTCAACGATATTGAATCCGTGAGAATACCACAAAGCAGAGCCTTTCTTCATCCTCTTCATAACTTCTGTAATAACAGGAGTGTGCTGCTTGTCCGGAGTAAGGTTTCCAACAAGGTCAGCAGTTGGAATCATCTCATCATAAGTACCAACTTTAAATCCATTTTCTGTGGCATTTTTCCAAGACTGTCGTTTTTCTGTGATTGCAGATTCACGCAAAGCATAAGAAACGTCAAGACCAGAATCGCGCAAGCAAAGTCCCTGGTTCAAACCCTGCGCACCGCAACCAACGATTACGATTTTTTTGCCCTTAAGAGCCTTTACTCCGTCAGCAAATTCGTCTTTAGACATTGAACGGCAGTGACCCAACTGAAGTCTGGCTTCACGCCAAGGAATAGAATTAAAATAATTGTTACCCATTTTATACCTCTAAAAATTATTTTTTTGTTCAGGGCGTTCCCGAAAATCTCGCGAAGCTCAATTTTCGGTCGCTATGTCCAAGGTTCCGGCATTCGCCTCCATTGCTTCACTTCGCTTTGCTCCGTTTCGCAACAAGCCTGCGGCTTGCCTTTACCAGCGCTAACGCTTTAGATGATTCCATTCTAAAGTTTTATTTGTGTTGCGTAAACTGAAATAATTTCAAGTTATTATTGCGTTTTGTGCAATATATATAAAGGGAAAATGTGAATATTTTTTTCCGAATGAATAGAAGCGCGAGCGGATTTACAATTTGTGAAGACTTTGAGCGATAAAACCAATTAAAGTGCGGAGCACCCAAATAAATACAAGCGTAGCGCGAGCTCAATCCGTCTGGAGCAAATTGAAAATTCGCGGGAGCGTTTTTTGTTCAATTTATAAAAACTTTCGATATTCATCTTTTTGTCATTCTTGCTGCAAAAAAACTTTGCTTTATTTTAAAAACGGGTGGAAAATAGAATGTAGCAAAAAAAGTGTTTTCTATCTGCTGCAAAAAATCAAATGAAATATAAAAAAAGTAACGGAGCGGTTCTATGTTTAAAAACTTTGCAAAATCGTTGATTTTATCTTCTATTATTCTTTCTGCGTTTTCGCTTTTATTTTCTTGTTCGGTTGGTCTTGGCGAATCTGTGGATACGGAAGTCCCAAAAGTAGAGATAACTTATCCGCCGGCTTCCAGTGCTGTTCGCGACTGGTTCTATCTTGCCGGAAACTGTTCGGATGACAAGGGCGTTGATTCAATTTCGGTTTCTGCAAAAAATATTTCAACAAACGAAAGTTTTACTCTTGGAACTGCGACTCCTGCAAAAGACGGAACTTGGCAGATAAAAATAAACGAAAAAGACAGCAATGGCAGCTTCAAGCTAAAAGATGGAACTTATACTTTCAGCGTTGTTGCAACAGACTCTTCAAAACAGCAGTCTGCGCCGAACATCAGGACTTTGGAAATTGACAACACCCCTCCGGTTTTTGTAATAAAAAATCCTGGTACCACAAAATCGGACTCTCCTGCACCGTTCGGTTCTATTTTAAAGATTGTGGGAGCGGCGGCGGATGAGCACGAAATTTACGAGCTTGAGCTAAAAGTTTATTCTTCTGCGGATATGAGCGGCGAACCAAAAGCTACTCTTATAGAAAATAATGTTGACAAAACAGACGGAATAAACGTTACACTTGCGCGCTACAATCCGGATGTTGCCTTGGGAACGGCTTCTGCGGACGAGCTGCACAATAATTATTTAAAGGTTTACGATGTGGAGGGGGGGGGAGATCAGCAATTATATGCTAGCGTTACATTGAAAGATTCCGCTGGTGTATGGCAGAATCCTTTGCATACTGCGGCAGAATCAATTGGTAACTCAACAAGCGGCGGTCTTTATCTTAACGATGACATCTATGATGAGCTTATGGGCAAAAAGTCAAAATATGGACTTACTGCCGCTGATTTTATGAAAATTATAAACGGAACTTACAAGAACGCGGCTGTAGAAACTTCCGGAAACGAAACTTCGGAAAATAACCGGGCGA
The DNA here is from genome assembly GCA_002478955.1 of Treponema sp. UBA7590. Classification (GTDB taxonomy): domain Bacteria; phylum Spirochaetota; class Spirochaetia; order Treponematales; family Treponemataceae; genus Treponema_D. The sequence goes on along the minus strand of DLKK01000091.1, from coordinate 26,260 downwards.
TTGAAACAGATTCTTCCAAAATAACGGATGAGGCAATTAAGAATATCCTTGCAATATTGAACCAGAAAAAAACAGAAACTTCTGCGACTCCGCTTTCATTCAAGCTGAATAAAGATGCGAACCCGACTTACGAAGTTATGGGTTTTGCATTCAAGGATTCAGAAATTTCTTCATTTGGTTCGCATAAAGCCGCAAAACAAAGCTCATTGACTTTTAAAGCTCAGGCTGGACTGGACGGAACTTATATAAAACCTTCAACGTTAAAAGTTTATATGTTCGGACCTTATACATCTTGTTCGGTTGAACAATTAAAAAATATTCGCACAGAACCTGAGTCTTGCTATGAGTCTGCTATGGAAAAGGCAAAGGAATCGTTAAAAGCTTCTGGAAACGCAAATCCTTCTGAGGAGCTTTTGCAAGCTACCGCAAATGCTAGGATTTTGGCTGATTATTCAGAAAATTCTTCCAGTTCAACAGAAACTTTTACAGAAACAATCGAGCTTCCTTCTACAATTACAAAAGGCAGTTTCTATTTGATTGCGGCAACCGGAACAGATATGGACGGATACGTGCTTGTAAGCCAGAATAGTTACGGATTTATCGGTGAATCTGCCGGAACTCCACCTACGATTGTTATAGACGGTTTTGTTGACGGAACAATGACAAATGCGCTTGCTAATGTAAATGTTACTGGAACTTTAAACTCTGAAGAAACGGAACTTGCAGAAATAACTTATTCAGTTGTTATTCGGGATGAAATAAAAGCAAAGCAGGTTGGAACGATAACAGGCTCAGAAGAACTTGATTTTGGCTCGGATAGTAAAAAACTTTCTGCAAAATGGAAAATTGCGGATATTTCAAAAGGAAACATAAATTATGAAACAGGCTATTCAACTTATATTCCAGCTGACGGCGAAAGATTTAAATACACAGTTACCGTTTCCGGAAAAGACAGAACCGGACTTGAATCAAAAGATACAAAATCGTTTACAATTGACATGAAAAAACCGGAAGTAAAAATAAACGATGTTACTCCAGTTGCAAAAAAAGAACCTGATGAATCTGGCGCGACAAACTACATTGTGAACGGAACAATTAAATTTTCTGCGGTTGTAACGGACACAAATCTTCAGAATGTTGTAGTTACAGTTTCAGACGGCAACACAACAAAAAATATTTTTGAAGGGAATGCTTCTACAATCGAAAAAGAAATCGACACGACAGAATTTGCTGATGAAGGACTTTTGACATTTAAAGTTGTTGCAACAGACACAGCAGGAAATGTTTCTGAAGCTACAAGAAGTGATGTTTTTGTAAGTCAGGAAACAGACAAGCCGATGATTTCGTTTACAAACGGAAAAACTTCGGCAGAACTTGGTTCAGAATGGACCAACGTTACAAACGGCCAGAATGTGTTTGGCATAGAAAACAATAATTCCGCGAACTTTACAATAACTGATGATGATGGAATTGAGGGTATAACTTTAACAGTTTATGATGAAAATAAAAAAGTTATTGGTTCAGATGGTGCAACTTCCATAGCGGATGCGCAATTACAAACCCAAGAAAATTCTGAAAACGCAAAAGATTCGGCTGCAAATCCTGTTACATATAAAGTTGGAGGAGCTACAACATCGGCAATTTCTTACAAGCTTCCACAAAAAGCTGGAAAATATATGATTCAGTTGGAAGTTTTAGATATTGGACATGATTCTTCTTCGGAAACAAATAAAAAATATCATAAAACAACCACAGAAAACTATATTCTTGTAAGCGAAGGAAATATTAGTATCTCGCTGACAAATGCAGAAAATGCAGAAAAAAATAAATTTGTGATTTCTAACAACGAAAGTTTAGTAAAAGCATCTGTGGATACAATAATCTCTGGAACAGTAAGTCTTTCTAGTTTGGACAAACTTACAAATATAGAACGTTATGCAATGCAGAAAAAGATTGTTGATAATGAAGAGACTTGGGAAATAGTTGGAGAAGCTGTTGCAAAATATAGACTTTCAGAAACGGAAACAAATTTATCAAAAATAACTGCAGAAGCAAAAACTGGAAAAATTGTGTGGAAAGATACAATTTCTGGTTCAGATATAATAGATGGCGTTCAGCATTTTTATTATAAAGCTACAGATATGTCTGGTACTTCAGCTGCGGTTGAGTTAGTTCTTAAAGGTGATGGGGAACTGCCAGAGATATATAAGGATGAAACAGAAAAAGATGGGTGGAAAACTTCTTCTTCTGTAAAACTTTCCGTCGTTGTCGCAGATTTAAAAGGTTCTGCAGACGGAACAGAGGCAAGTGGAATCAATAAAGTAACTTATTCATATAAAAAAGGTGAAAATGTTCCTACCGGAGTACTTGCTCTTGGAAAAGCGTGTGCTGCAAATGGAAATGAAAATGCATCAGAAAAAAATTATTACAAATATTCAACAACAATAGATTTGGACGAAACAGAATATATTGGAATTAGTTTTACAGCTGAAGATAATGTAGGAAATAAAAAATCAATAGATATTCCTTATAAAGTTGATATAACAGCGCCACAAAAAAACAAACTTGAGATAGGCTCCAATCTTTATAAGAAAAATACAGATTCTATTGAGGTTTCCTATGCTTTTAGTGATGCAACAAGTGGTCTTGCAAAAATTGAGTTCTGTACAGATAACAAGCTTACTAATTCTAAAACATATAAAGTTATTCATTCTGAAACAGAAGCAGCTGATTTCAATATTGGCTCTAAAGAATATGGAACTGCTGACTCTCCAAAAACAATTTCTATTCCTCTTACAGAGTTAAAAGACGGTGAATATAAAATTTATGCAAAAGTAACTGATGTTGCTGGAAATGTTTCTGACATTTTTGAAACCGGTAATTCGTTTACTGTAGATAATACAGCTCCTGTTGTAAAAATAACTTCCCACACAAAAGAAAGTACGGAAAAAAATCCTCTTAATAAAGTTGTTACTTTTAGCGGAACTGTAAATGAATTAAATTTAAAAGAAAATGCTGTTCCTGTTCTGTATGCCTATAATAAAAAATGGCAATTGATTAACTCTAACAAAACAAAATTAGAAGCGCAGTCTTGGTCTTTGACGTTTGACACAAATCCAAAAGATTCAGGTAGTATTCTTTATGATTTGAAGCCAGGTACTTTGATTCCGTTCCAAGTTGTTTTCACAGATAAGGCAGGTAATTCAAATATTGTTGAAACTGAGGCAACTCAAGAAAACTCATATTATTTTAATATTAATCAAGATTCAGATCTTCCTATTATTACATTTAGTGATATTAGTAATTTTGAAGGTTCTGTTATAAGTCGAAGTAGTTTTAAAGGTTTTGTAAGTGATGATGACGGTGATGTAAAAGGCCTTTGGTATATTGATAGTACAAAATATGATAGTACAAAATTGCCATCAGAAAGCAATGATAATGGCTGGACAGCGATAAATGTTGCAACAACTACTGGTGATTGGGAAATTACCCTTGAAAATGAAGGTGAAAATTCTTTTGAATTCTGTGTAATAGACAATGCTGGAACTGTTTTTGATACACAAAATAATTCTTCATATAATAGACCAACCCTTAAAGTTGGTACAAAAACACAGTCTGCACCGCAATCTATAAAATTCACTTATGATAAAACTCCTCCGGCAGTAAAAGTTTCTTATGCGCATGATGCAAGTTTTGAAAACACTAACAGCTTGTTTGGACCAAATGAATCAGTTTACATAAAGGCTGTTGTTACAGAGGCTGTGGGATTGGATTCTGAAAATCCGATTGTTCTAGAGATTGCTGGTATATCAAGAACGGCAAATGCAACAGTAAAGGAAGAAATCGGTGTAATTACTTACACATTTGATGGAATTTCAATTAAAGCTATTGCTGCAAATGGAACTGCACAGATTGCAGTTACTGCAAAAGACAAAGCTGGACTAGAAGGCAAAGGTATAGAGCAGATTACAATCGATACAGAGGCTCCAACTATAAAAATCGTTTCTCCAACAACGGCTGTAAGCGATGCGATTACAGGGGCTGTTACAATCAAGGGAATTGCACAAGACAACGCTTCTTCAATAAGCAAGGTTGAATATTTGATTCCAACAATTGATCAGGTTACCCTTTTTAAAGCGACTGGAAATATTACTGTAGGATGGAAAGAGATTGGTAATTCTGGTTCATGGGAAATTCAGTTTGCGAGTGGTGCTGCAGAAAGCCCGGATAGTATTCTTTATTATGTCTATGGGGATAATCAGAGTATTTATGCGGTAGAAAGATATGGTTCTGATACAGAGAATATGTGGAAAGTTCCAATTTATTTTAGAGTGACTGATTCTTGCGGAAATATTGGAATACGGACAACTTACAAAGACTCTAATTCTGACGATGAAAAAGGACTTTACGTTCTTGTAGATCCAGATGGAGGAAAACCTAAAGTTTGGGTAAATTCTCCAGAAGAGGAAAGTACTACAAGTGGGCTTGTAACAATTTATGGTGGTGCAAGTGATGATGTTTCTGTTAAATGTGTTCAAATTCAAATTGATGCAAATGGCGATGGAAACTTTGATTCAGAAGATTTCAATTTAATAAATTCTGATAATGGAAATTGGGTGGGAACGGATGCAAAACAGTATCTTGGAGGAAATGCTAACGACTGGTGGATTAGTGCAAATGGAACAAACAGTTGGAAGCGTGCAATTGATACAGACAAAATTATGGCTTCTACTGATGGTAAAATGTATTTACGCTTCCGTGTTCGCGCTTATGATTTTGAAGGTAAAACTCGTGAGTGGTCAAATCCAATAAAAGTTAATATAGATAACAATGCTCCTGTCATTAGAGATTTAAAGATTGTTCAGTTTGGCACTGGTAAAACTGCGGATTCATCTACTGTAAATGAATTAACTCGTGTTACAGAACGTGAGTACATTTCTGGAATGTATATAAGTCATACAATGGAAGCAACGAATGGAACTTTCTATCTTGTTGGAGAAATTTCTGATAATCTGCAAGTAAAAGATGTAATTTTTAATAAATTGCAGACATCTTCATCTTTGCCTAGCATAGATTTGGGGCTTTCGGATGTTATTGATAATACAACCTCTAAATATAATCTTTGTGTTCCTTTAAAAACTGATATTTCTGGACAGATTTATTATTCAATAAAGGCAAAAGATGATAATACAGGAGAAACAACTCAAACTGTAATAATAAATATTGATTCTACTAAGCCAGGAATGTTCACAACTGGTGGTAGCCAGTCGGAAAATATTGGTGACAGTTTGCGCTTAAAATCTTTGGGTAAAAATCTTGGACTTGATTCTGGGAATTCGACTGTTGTTGATAGTGACAGCTATTTTACATTCGGGGATATTGTAAGTGAGTCAGGAAGTGGACTTGCATATATTGTCGCAACTTTCGAACGAAATGGTGCTAGTGGCGGAAGGCGAATCTATAATCCTATGCCGAAATCTGGAGACACAAAACTTTTGCTTGCTTCTAATGAATCAGAAGCGTCTACAGGCGGAAAGCCTTATATTTGTGAAGAAGGGTTTGCAATTCAGAAATTTGATGTAGACCGACCGAGTGAAGATTCTATAAAATCTACTAAATTTGCAGAAAACTCAATATCTGCATTTATCCAAAAAGGTGGGCTTGTTCGCATTGCAGGAACTTACTGTTTGATAACGGATTTTGATTCATCTGATGGAAAAATAACACTTTCAAAAGCTGTTTCCGATAAATTTAAAACTGCGGAGCTTATTTTTGGCCAAGTAATTGACCATCAGATTGTAGAAACTCCAAAATCTGACGGAGGAGTAGAAAACGACGATGGCGACGGAATGGTTGAAACAATAACCCAGACAGGTTCAAGCTATACTTGGACGGCAAGTATTGTTTCAACAAGAATTCCAGACGGACCGATTACAATTCATGTAGTTGCAATCGATAATGCCGGAAACACAAACTACGGTTACATCAAAACAAAAGTTGAAAATAACCGTCCACGCATTGCAAAAGTTATGCTTGCAACAGATTTAAACGGAAACGGCAAGTTTGACTACGATGCTTCTTCTGCTCCAATAACAGGACTTGACAGCGAGACTGTAAACAACCGCACCGCAGATAATGCTGAGTTTGGAGAGTTCAGCTTCTATTCTGCAATGGAAGCAAAAACCACAAACTTAAAGAGCGAAGTTGAATTAAAGTCAGAAAACTTTAAAGTTATAGGCGGTCTTGCAATTCTTCCTGAATTTGTTGGCGGAAATGGTGATATTTACTATATTGAAAAATATGCTTCTGGCAACGATAGTTCTGATTATACGCAAATTGCAACAAGAGATGCTTCCGCAAGTTTATCAAAACTTGTTTCAAAAACTGACCTTACAGGAAGCATGACGGATTTTACATATAAACTCGCAAACAAAGATACAAATTCTTCTAGTGTAACCTATGCAGATTTGATTTCTGAAAAAGGTGGAATTATTCTTAATAGCGTTCCTATGAACTTCATAAGTTTTACATTCTGGGATTCAACAGAAGAAACAACCCCCGGAACAGACAGCCAGTGGGCACATTTAATGATTCCTGTAACGGTTTTGAGCAGTGAAACTGAAAAACCTGTTCCAACAATTACGCCGTTCTATTGGGAAAGCAAGAGCGAAAACAGCGTTTACAAAGATAATGGCAACTTGCTCGGCCACATTGAGCTTGAAGGCGACTTGACTTCTGAAATAACGAATGCTTACGGAGATACTTCTTCTTTGAAAAAGCCAAAGGTTTCTGGAAAAATCAAGATTGAAGGAACTGTGACGGACAACGTAAGAATTTCTTCTATTAGTATAGGTTTTGACGATTTGTTTAGTTCTACGACACTTGCAAACTACGATAGTGGAACTTGGAAAAACGTTTCTCCTTTGCCAAATGGCGTTGTTTCATTTGAAGCAGAAGATGTTTCAATTTCTCAAAAAGGTCACGAAGCAAAGTTCACGCTCGTTGTAGACACAGAAAAACTTACAGGCGTTGCCGGAAAAGACAAAAACATCACAATTTCCGCAACCGACTGGAAGAGCAATGCAAGTATTGCTGGAACAGCTCAAACAACCGAAAGTGCAAAAACAGCGATGTATACGGTTGACGTTGTGCCGTATGTGACAGGAATAGGAACTGAATTAAGTGCGTTCTACCGTGGTGCTTCTAGCGTTTACGCAAGAACGTCTACAGGTCGCTATCCATTGCATGAAAATGAAAGCATAACATTCTACGGCTTCAACTTGGGAACTCCTACTGTAGCATTGGGTGAAACTACTCTAAGTCCTGGCGGAACAGAAGTTTCTTTGAGCGATATTATTAGCGGTTCTAATAAGGCTACAAGAACAACAGGAACAACTGCAAAGTCCGGGGCGTTTACGGTTTTAGTAAATTCTTTGCAAGCAATAAACAACATGAACGACAACACAAAAGAATACAACCAGCAGCCAAACAACGTAAACAACAACACTTTGACCGATGATTTGTACGCAGATGTATGGCAGTTCAAGAATGCGGCTAAACCAATAAATGGCGGCGCAAAATATGTTACCATGAAAATAAATCCAACGACTGGTGTTCCAGGATTTAGCTATGCAAACAGTATTTTGTACTTTAATATGCCGGGATATAATTCAAGTTCAAGAAATTATAATAATGGTCAATGGTATTATGGTGCTGATGCGAAAGTTGAAGGGACCCAATACTCGCAGATTCCATTTGGAATGAACTATGGTGGATTTAGCCACAATACATTTGCATTTGACAATTATGGATATTCTTATGGTGCGGCTATGTGTACAGACACACAAAGTGCAAAAGCTAGTGCATTCTTCCAGTTCTTTAGTAGAGAAGCTCCATTAGACAGTTCCGTTATGGATCAAAACATGAATTATGTAAATAGTATGAATGCTAGCCGACTTGATTCTTCTACAGTTCAAATTTCTAGTGGTGATAATGGCTGGGTAACAGACATTGACAGAATTCAGTCAATTGCTATGGAAACAACTCATGCTTCTACAAGCGCACCAAGTTCTTCAACTCCAACCTATGTTTACATGGCCTATTACGATAAGAGCGCACGGCAAGTTCGCTTTAGATGGGGGACTGTCGGAGCAACAACTGATAGCATAGACGGACAATCTAATAATAATATTACTAGTACAAATAATGCTTATACTCAGCCATCTAGTTTTGCCAATAGAAATGGATACGGATTGGACGACATTGTTGATTCAAAATATACAGGTTATGCACAAAGTTCTAAAAATGACGGTAACACTCGTCCAAAAGAATTGCCAGATTCTTACACAAAATACAGTTATAAAAATAATGGTGGACTTCCAATTCAGGTTGTTGCCGCTAGCGGCATAAGCGGGGCAAATGCTGCTTATAGTTCTGCAACAACTTACGGTGCCGGTGAATATGTATCTCTTGCGATTGTGAACAAAGATTCTTCAAATCCTGTTGCAGTTGTTTCTTGGTATGACAGCAAGAATATGCAGCTTTGCATGGCGTATAACACAAATCCAACTACAAGCAAAAATTGGGTTTCTAAAGTTGTGGATTCAAATGGTGGTATAAATGTAAAGATTGCGGCAGATTCTGACGGCGGTATACACTTTGCTTATTATGACAACAAAGGCGGTAGCGATTTGAAATATGCTTATATGTCATCGTATACGGCAACTCCACAAATTGTTTCTGTAGATTCATTTGGTTCTGTTGGCGCAAAGTGTACAATCGACCTTGCTAAGAATGCTTCTGGAAAATGGGTTCCCTATATCGGCTATCAGATGAATGCGTATTTAGGAACTCCGCTTGCGGCAAAGATTGCATATCTTCCAGACGGCATAAGTGGAACAATTCCTGCAGGTGTTGACGATAAAGACTGCTACACAGGCGACTGGGAAGTAAGTATTGTTCCAACAAGCAACATTCCAAATGATGACCTTATAAATGTGGGCGTTTGGCGCGATTCAAATGGCAAGGCTAAAGCATTTACAAGTAATTCTGATTGGTCTACAGGTGATGTTGCTCCGGGACAGGTTGTTTCAAACAATACATTGAATGTTGGCAATGCAACAATTGTACACGGTAATAATACCGCAAATCCAATTATTGGCTATGGAATAGATACCGGCGCAATTGAAATGGCCCAAAAGAAATAACCTGCTTCAAGCTTAAGCACAATTTTTCAAAAAATAAAAGCAACGGATTTTGTGGAGTTGTTCTCTGCAGAATCTGTTGTTTTTGAGGAAATCTGAGTAGCCTTTATATATTTTTTGTTCTCACTATAGCCAGTTTTGCAGGCTTGTAAGGTTGTTCGTTTTTTAGTAGTTAATTCAATTCTTGCGAGCATTTGAAAAAATACTAGGCTACTAGGGGCCGTGGATAATTCACTCAAAAGTCAGTAAGTTTTCGATTAAAAGTTACCAACTTTTTGCTTAAAACTTGGTAACTTTTTGTTTAAAAGTCAGGAACTTTTTAGTATAAGTGCAGTAACTTTTTTACAGGATTTTTTTTGAGATTTTATTTTATTTTTAGCTTGCTTTTTATTTTATTTACCTGTTCAAGACTAAGACCTGTGCATTCCGCAATAATTTCTGCTGGAATATTCTTTTTAAGGAAATTTTTTGCGGTTTTCTGAATTCTTCTTTCGGCTCTGGCTTCGCCTATTTCAATACCGGCATCAATTCCTGCTTGTCTTGCGTCAAAAAGTGGCAGTGCGTCCATCATATAGTCACTCCTGAAAAGTTCGTTTATTTTGAGTTTTTCAACATTGCTTTCAATTTCGTTAGTGAAACTGTCTGAAGGTTTTCCACTAAAAAGATAACCCAAGAAGTTTTTAATTTCAAGATTTTTTTCTAAGCCTGCTGCACTTGCATTGAATAATATTTTGTTTATTCCATCATTGATTTCAACATCTTTGTTTTCCTTGCAAATTGTTTTTAATGTATACGTAGGAAGTCCTAGCCCTATAGGGTCTTTTGTGCATAGAAAAATTACATAGCTTTCTTTTAAAGTTAAATAATCAGTGCCTTTTGCTAAAGTGTCAACATCTATCATACTTTGGTAGTAGCGCATTCTTCGCGGTAAATCTTTTGGGATCGTTGTCTGTATTTCAATGTCAAAAATCCGGTTTGTATCTTTTACGTAGACATCCATACGAATTCCGCGTGCACTATAATAAGGTCTTATTTCCTTTTGAAGTCTTGGGTAATTTATTTTTTCTATTTTTATTTTTAGCAATCGTTCTAGAACGCCTTTGCAAATTTCAGGATTTTTCATTATCCTGCAAAACATAAAGTCATCAGTGAACCTTAATTCTTCAATTGGCTTGATTTTATAAATATTGTTTTTCTTTTCTTTCATATAAATATATAGCAAAAAAAACTATAAAAAAGAAATAAATCACAAATTTTTTAGGAAATTTTAGTTATCTATACTGATGTAAAACAATATTTTCTGCCATTTCTGCATATTCTGGAAGGATTCTGTTGTGGTGTTCTGCCAGAAAGCCGGGAACCAGAAGCTCTCCGCTGACTAGAACTCTTGTGGCGCGGAGTTTTCGTTCCTCATTTTTGTTGCTTTCCGGTTCTTTTTCGCACATAAGAAGATATGCGTTGTATGCGTCAAGCACAGAATTTTCTATAAGATTTTTCTTTTGGTTTTCGTTTGCCGGTAATTCTGGGATTTTTATGTCTTTATATTTTGCCACAAAATCTGGGTCAGCGCTTAAATTCTTGTTTGCGGAAAAAATCACTGGCCACAAATGTCGGTTGTTGTATTTTGTTTCGGCGATTGTGTGGTAATTGCTGCCGGAAGGAACTGCAAATGTTTCAAAATTGAGTTTTTCTTCGTACGGTTCAGATTTTTCCGGGGCTTCGGCGACAATTTCACTTTCTTCTTGTGGAGTCAGTTTTTCTTCTTTTGTTTTTTGGGATTTTTTTGCAGGCGCGGCGCATGTTTTTATCAGAATTGAAATTATCAGTATGAAAAGCAGCAAAAATATTCCGGCGAGCGCAAGAATTTTCAGATTTTTCTTGGAAATTTCTTTTTCTTCTGTATTTTCTATCTCGTTTTCAAAATCATTTTCTTCAATTCCAAGTTCATCATTGTAAAAGTCATCATCCTGTTCGTCGGTGGTTTCTGGAATTATTGTGTCGTCAGGAATTTCTTTTGCTTTCAAGTTTTCGTAAGGTTTGTTGATTCGGCGGGCAACAGATGCGCATGGAACAAATTTTATCCGCCAATGCGCCGGAATGTCGATTTTTTCGCCGTTTCCGGGATTGATTCCAGTTGTTGCCTCAATCCAAGTTTTTTTGAAAGTTCCAAAATTGTAAACGGAAAAACTTTCGCTGTTTTTTAAACCTTTCTTTACGATTGTAAAAAACACCGTGGAAAACTGTTTCGCCGTCTCAAGTTTTATGCCGGTTTTCTGAACAAGTTTTTCCGCCAATTGTGATTGTGTCAAAAACTCATTCATTTATCTCGTCCTTTAGTTTTTCAGAAGCCTTGAATTTCAGCCTTATCTTTTTTGGATAAAGCATTTTTTTTCCATTAACAGGATTTCTGCCTATGCGTTCTTTTGTTTCAGCTGTTTTGAATGAACCGAATCCCGGCTGCGTAAATTTGTTCCCGGCTTCAAGCGCCAATACGATTTCTTCGAGCATTGCGTTCAAAGTTTCGTTGCACTTTTTCTTAGAGAGACCAAGTTCAGTTGCCATTTCGCTTACCAGTTCCTGTTTTGTCATACTTTTATTTTATCCCATTTTTCTAAAATGAAAAGAAATTTGTGAATATTAGTTTGGATGTTGTTTTTTTTGAATGAATAAGAGCGTAGGCTAAGTTTCAATTTGAGAAGACTTTTTGCGATGAAATCAATTAAAGTGCAGCGCACCCCAAAAAATACAAGCGAAACGCGAGCAAAATCCGTCTGAACGAATTGAAAATTCGCCGTGAGCGGCTGATTACAATCTACAAAAACTCAACATACGCACTATTAGTAAAATTCAAAATTCTATGATAGAATATTTTTGTTCTATGAAAAATGAAGTTTATCCAAAATTTTTATTGAACTCTGCACAGATTTTAAAGCTGATTTTTAGGATGATTCGCGAGATTAACCAGAGTCTTGGAAAAATCAGTTGTGAAACGGCGTTTATTGCAGCTTCTATTGCAAAAGTTTTGCCAGCCGGAAAAAAAATCACGCAAAAAGACGCTGTGCTTTTGTCTTTGTTTCATCTTTTTGGTTTTCTTCACTTTTTTGGCGAAAAGCCTGTCCGTTTTTTTGATCTTACGCAGGAAGAAATTTATCATTCGTTTTTGTACGGATATTATTATTTAAAGGAAATGTCGCCGGTTGGGGAAAATGCGAAAACCTTGCTTTTTTATGACAAAAAATATGATGAGTCGCTTGCTGCAAGAATTCCTCAGCTTGAATATGCGTCCTTGCTTTTTACGGCGAATTCGCTTCAGGCACTTTTGGATGACACAAAAGGAAATTATTTTACCACGGATTTTCAGAAATATGGATTTTCAAAATTCAATCAGCTTTATCTTTTGATTTTCAGGAAACTTGATATTGATAAACTGATTTCAAAAAAAATCATCTATGATTCATATCAGCAGGATATGGACAATTTTTTTGATTCGCTTGAATTTTCAGATGAAGAAACTGTTCAGCTTTTCAAGCTTATGATTTATCTTATCGACTTTAAGAGCACGCAGACTGTTCAGCACATAATTCACACAGCAAGTTATGCGGTTTCTATCGGAAAAATAAAAGGTCTGCCGCAGCAGGAAATTGATGAGCTCTTTACGGCAGGAATTCTTCATGATTTGGGGAAAATTGCGATTCCGAATATGATTCTTGAGTCTCCGGAAAAGCTTTCTGCGTTTGAATATCGTGTTATGAAAATGCACGTTGAAGAGACGGAAGCCATTCTGAAAAATGTTGTTCCTCAAAAAATCATAAATATTGCAGTCCATCATCATGAAAAACTGAATGGCTCTGGCTATCCGGAGCGGCTTTCCGGCGATGAACTTTCTTTGCAGGACAGAATCCTTACAGTCGCGGATATTTTTAGCGCACTTGTGGACAAACGGTCTTACAAGGAAAAATTTGACAAAGAAAATATTATTGCGATTTATAGAAAAATGGCAGCTGCCGGCGAACTTGACACTAATGTGCCAGATTTTATTGAAAAATATTACACAATTTTTGAACAGGACAAGGAACTGTATGCCGGTATGTTTGGAGTTCCTCTTGGTATGGTAGAAATCCAGTACCAGGAAGAAATTGCTTCCGAGATGCAGGAGTCAGAAATCCAGGATGTCCATCAGTTTTAAAACAAAAACTCCGCCGGCAAAACCAAGCGGAGTTTCTTTTGTCAAGATTTTAATTGCGTTGGATTAGTATTATACCAAACCCTGAGCAATCATTGCGTTTGCAACTTTTACGAAACCAGCAATGTTCGCGCCTGCAACATAGTTTACCCAGTTACCTTCTTTTGCGCCGAACTTAACTGCTGTGTCGTAAGCGTTTGCGTGGATATTTACCATGATGCTATGGAGTTTTTCGTCAACTTCTTCAGAAGACCAAGAAAGTCTTTCTGAATTCTGGCTCATTTCAAGACCAGAAGTTGCTACACCACCAGCGTTAGATGCTTTTCCTGGAGCGTACAAAATCTTTGCGGCAAGGAATTTGTTTACAGCATCGATGTTTGAAGGCATGTTTGCACCTTCGGCAACAAGTTTACAGCCGTTGTCCAAAAGTTTCTGTGCGTCTTCTCCAAGAAGTTCGTTCTGAGTTGCACAAGGGAATGCGCAGTCACATTTAACTTCCCAAACTTTTTTGCCTTCAAAATATTTGGCAGAAGGGAACTGTTTTACGTATTCAGCAATGCGTCCGCGGCGAACAGTCTTAAGTTCTTTAACCCAGTCAAGTTTTTCCTGAGTGATTCCGTCAGCATCGTAAATGTATCCGTTTGAGTCAGAAAGTGTTACAACTTTTGCGCCAAGCTGAATAAGTTTTTCAGCAGCATATTCGGCAACGTTTCCTGAACCAGAAACAACGCAAGTTTTGCCCTTGAAATCCTGTCCAACTTTCTTAAGCATTTCCTGAGCAAAATAAATAAGACCGTAACCAGTAGCTTCTGTACGAATCAATGAACCGCCGAATGTAAGACCTTTTCCTGTCAAAACTCCAGTGTATTCATCGCGGATTCTCTTGTACTGTCCAAAAAGATAACCGATTTCGCGTCCGCCAACGTTTTTGTCACCAGCTGGAACGTCTGTATCTGCACCGATATGTCGGCAAAGTTCTGTCATAAATGACTGGCAGAAGCGCATAACTTCCTTGTCAGATTTTCCATGCGGATCAAAGTCTGAACCACCTTTTCCGCCGCCCATTGGAAGTGTTGTCAAAGAATTTTTCAAAACCTGTTCAAATCCCAGGAATTTCAAAACTGAAAGGTTTACTTCCTTAGAAAAACGCAAACCTCCTTTGTAAGGTCCGATTGCGCTGTTGTACTGAACTCGGAAACCACGGTTTACGTGATAATTTCCTTTGTCATCCATCCACGGAACGCGGAACTGAATAACTCTTTCAGGCTCAACAAGTCGTTCAAGGATTGCGTTTGGTTCAAGCTCTGGCATCTGGTCAACAACTGGATCAAGAGTTGTCAAAACTTCTTCTACAGCCTGAAGGAATTCAGGTTCATTTGGATTTTTAGCTTTTACTTCTTCCCATACACGGTTTACGTAAGCGTTTTTCATAAGATTTTGCCCCTTAGCTGCACCCTATATCAAGATGCAAGCAATTCATTATACACTATGTTTTTTTTGTTAGTAAATAATTTTGCAAAAAAATGTTGTTTTTTTATGCTTTTTTGCATATATATTCAAAAGATGAGAAAAAGTATTCAAAGAATAATTCTCCAAAAATACCTGCACTTTCAGCGGAAAACAAAATTGTCTATGGTTGCAATTTTTTTTGTGAAGAAAACTTAAATTCGCAAAGCTCATTTTCAGTTTTCTTTTATGCCTGCGGCAAAAAAATGGCAAATTACGCCAATTTTGCTTTTCCGCTTCCGTTGCGGTATTTTTTATTGTTTTTCCTTTTTATACAGTGTTTTCAAAATATTCAAAATTCTTCTAGGTTGTTAAAAATCTTTTAAAGCAATATACTTTTCAAATAACTATAGATTTCCGCTTTTTGCGGTTTTTCATATTTTAAAGAGGATTTTATGTCATTAGACTGTGGTATCGTTGGATTGCCGAACGTTGGTAAATCCACAATTTTTTCTGCATTGACAGCAGCACCTGCAGAAGCTGCAAACTTTCCATTTTGTACAATCGATCCGAATGTTGGAATTGTAGATCTTCCAGATGAACGCCTAGATTTTCTTGCTTCTATTAATAATCCAAAAAAGAAAACTCCGGCATCTGTAAAATTTGTTGATATTGCAGGACTTATCAAGGGCGCCAGCCAGGGCGAGGGGCTCGGCAACCAGTTTTTGGCGAATATCCGCGAGTGTGCGTGCATTGCCCATGTTGTGCGCTGCTTTGACAATCCGGACATTATGCATGTGCGCGAAGATTCAAAAGTTGAGGCTCCAGTTGATCCTGAAAGCGATGTGCTTACAATCAATTTTGAGCTTGCCCAGGCTGATTTGCAGACGATTTCAAAACGTCAGGAAAAAAATATAAAATCAGTCCGTGCGCTTGGAAAAGAAGCTGAAAAACAGCTTGCTCCGTTCAATTCTGCAGTGGAAAAAATTCTTCCTCTTCTTCAGGAAGGAAAATGTGCTCGCCTTGCAGACCTTACGGACGATGAAAAAGCTGCCATAAAAGACATGTTCCTTTTGACAATGAAACCGACTTTGTATGTCGCAAATGTTGACGAAGATTCAATTTCTTCTGGAACAAATAAATATGTTGAAACTCTCAAAAAAATCGCCGACTCTGAAAAAAGTGAAGTTGTTGTAATCTGCGGAAAATTTGAGGCAGACCTTGCAGATATTACAGAAGAAGCGGACCGCAAGGAATTTATGGAGTCTGTTGGTCTTAAGGAAAGCGGATTGGCTGTTTTGGCTAGAAAAGCTTATCATCTTATGGGGCTTGAAACATTCTTTACCGGCGGTCCGGATGAATGTCGCGCCTGGACAATCCATGCTGGAGACACAGCTCCAAAAGCGGCCGGCGTAATCCACACGGACTTTGAAAAAGGATTTATCAAGGCGGAAGCATATTCAATAGAAGATTTGCGAAAGTATGGCTCAGAACAAAAAATCAAGGAAGCTGGAAAATACCGCCAGGAAGGCAAGGATTACATCGTTCAGGATGGAGATGTGCTTTTCTTTAAATTCAATGTCTAGTTAAAAAATAGCTTGTTCTGATTGATTTCTCCTGGTGTTTTGTCCGGGAGATTCTTTTTGCAAAAACAAAAAATCAGCCTAATTTTTTTTCAGCACAAAAAGATATTCTGAAACGTGTATTTTTCTGTTGTGCAGATTGCGGCTTCCGCGGAAAGTATTGTACTTTGACTCGAAAATTTTTACAGGACCAAATTCCATCAGAATCGTTTCCATTTCATCTTTTTTTATAAATCCTTCAGAGTTAAAGGAAACGATTATAAATCTTGCGTGTATATTTTTTATCAAGTCGCGGAAAGTTTCTGCGGCTTTCTTTCGTTTGTTGTAAAAACTTCTGTTCCAGTCCTTTGGAATTCCGCTTACCCGGCTTATTTTTTCAGTGTCTGGGCGTTTGTAGTCCGCAATCAGGTTGAGCATAAAATAATTTGAGCCGTACGGATGCTGATTGTAAGGTGGGTCCATGTAAACCAGATCAAATTTGCCGCCCTCAAGATTTCTGTAAAGCTCGGAATCCTGCGCCAATGAATTTGCCTCTCGTTGAAAGATTTTTGTCTCACATTCGTTTTCGCTGAAAACAGGAAATGGAAGCTCGATTTTTCTGCAGATTCTTGAAAGCGCATCTTTTCCGTTTCCTCCGAACTGTCCGAGCCCGGTCTTTGAATTTTTGTAGAATCCTTTGAAAATTCCGGCCGTGTTCGCATGTACGGAAGCTTGGCTCAAAAGCGGCGCGATAAAAAATTTTTTGTATTCTTCAGGAATTAATTTTTCAATATTTTTTCTTGCGCAGTCAATGTATTTTGCGTTGTATGGCGTGTAAAAACAGCGTTCGCCTAAAATTATGTCGTTTTCATTTTTTGGTGCATATAATTCGCTGATAAATCCGGAATTTTCTGAGTTTTCAATGTCTTTTTCAGTCTGGAAAACCAATTTCCTGTGCAATTCCTTTAGCTTTTCAATGTTTATTTCTGATTTGTTTGAAAGGTAGCAGCTGTTTATTATTTTTGCGTAATTTTCCAGGTCGTTTGCCACAAGATATGAGGAAAACTTTTTCAGGTAGCGCGAGACAATTCCGCTTCCGGAAAAAATGTCAAAACAGGTGAGTTTTTGTTTTTTTAAATCATCTTGCACAAAATTAACGGCTTTTCCAATAAAATCAAGAAGAAGCCTTTTGTTTCCAATGTAAGTGATAAGCTGTTCTGTTAAAAATGATGGATTTTCAGTCATATCACTCTGCTATTTCGTATCGGTTTTTTCCGTTTTGTTTTGCTTTGTAAGTGGCTTTGTCCGCGGAGTTGAACCAGTCTTTGCTTGTCCAGTTTTCTTTGTAAGTGGAAATCCCTACGCTCATGGAGCAATGAACATCTGCCGGCAAGTAGTCAAATTGCATTGTCTGGAATTTATACATTATCTTTTTTACGGTTTCTTCTATTTCAGTGATATTTTTGTTCCTGAATAAAATCACGAATTCATCGCCACCATATCTGAATGCGTTCCGGTTTGTCTCAAGAATTTCCACAATTATTTCTGAAAGAGAGATAAGAACCGCATCGCCAGCAGCATGACCAAATTTATCGTTTATGTTCTTGAAATCATCAAGATCAAAAAATGCAATCGCCAGACGTTCGTCTTTTTTGTCTGAATGCATAAGCCGGTCTACAGTTTCTGCGAGCGCTCTTCTATTAAAAAGTCTTGTGAGCGGTTCAAGCTGCAGCTCTTCCGCAAGTTCGGCTTGTTTTTTGTAATTATGTGTAATGAATGAAATCTGTGCAGTCTGTGAACGGAGCAATTCCCTTGAAATTTTGTACGACAAGAAAATCACGAGAGAATCAATGGCAAGCATTGTAAATTTGTAAAAAGATGTATGCTCGTTGTAAAGAAATGCGAATACAAAATATCCTGGAATATATGTTATTATTGAGGCAAGAAAGATTCCGCGCAAAAGTTTTTTGTCTGCGGTTGTTGATGCAGGCAACATTGTAAGGGCCGGAAGAATCAGAACGACTGAATAATGTGCATGAAAAATTGAAATCACTGCAAGAATCCAGAATAATTCAAATACAACAAATCGGCATCCTGTTGACCAGTTGACTTTTTTGTCTTTTATCGCAAAAGTGACAGGAATCATAACGGCAATCTGGATAATCATAGGAATTGTGATTCCGATAATCAGCGCGTTGATGAATTCTTTTGTGTCGATATGCCTTGAAAAAAACATAACAAGAGTTACAAGTGAGGTTATAATGGCAACTGCACCAAAAATGAACCAGCATTGAATATTCAGGCGTTTTTGCCAGCGTCTAAAATATGTGTCCTTGTATTCTTCCAAAGTCATAAACTTAATTATATCAAACCTGTTTTTAAATTACAATTCACGGAAATTTGCGTTTATTGTATTCATTGTTTTGTAAAAATCAGGAAATGAAACTGCGCAACATTCTGCATTGTTTATTGTCACGGATTCATCGTTTTCAAGTCCGAGGCCTAGTACCGCAAAGCTCATTGCCACCCGGTGATCATCGTAGCTTTCTACATTTCCGCCGTGGATTTTCCATTCAGGATTTTTTGTTCCGTCTGAATTTATAGGGCTGTGCCCGATAATCTTGAACCAGTCTGAGCCTGTCTCAACCTTTGCGCCAAGTTTTTCGAGCTCTTTTTGCATTACTTCAATTCGGTCTGTCTCTTTTTTCCGGCAAACACCAATGTCTTCTATTATGATTGTTCCTTCTGTAAAACATCCGGCGACTGCAAGTGCACAGATTGCGTCTGGATAGCCAGAAAGATTCACGTGAAGTTCTTTTTCCGGAAGATTTTCTGTTGAAAGTCTTGAATGTTTTGCCGTAAGAGTGTTTTTTTCTTTGTCTTCTATTATATTTGCGCCAAGTTTTTTCAGGACATCGACGATTGCCATATCACCTTGGCTTCCAGAATAATCAATGTTTTCTATTGTGATTTCACTGTCAGAAATCAAAGCGGCAACCAGCGGGAATGCAACTGCTTCCCAGTCGCTAGGAATCTCTTTGTCAAAAGCTTTCATCTGAACCGGCCCATGAACTTTGATGTGCTTGTAGTCTTCGCTGATTTCAAGTCTTACGCCCATTTCTTCCAGCCAGAGTCTTGTCATATTCAAAAAAGGAGTTTCTTTTGGATCTGTAAGTTCAATATGCGTAGTTCCGTTCAATCGGCTTGCGGCCATCATTATTCCGCTTATGTATTGGCTTAACCGTCCGTCTGTAACAATTGTCTGGTTTTCCTTCACCGGCCCTTTTATGATTAGAGGAGGCGCATTTTTTTTCGGGCGGGAAATATATGCTTCTGCTCCAAGCTGTTTCAATGCATCGACAACGTGAAGAATCGGACGGGTTCGGATTGATTCATCCCCTGTGAAAACTGACCAGCCTTCAAAAGTCGCTGCTACCGGACTCATAAAATAGAGAAGCGAACCTGAATTTCCCACGTTTACGACATCGTCTGGAAGATGCGCATTTTTTCCGGCTCCTTCGACAATCCAGTCATTTGGATTTGAAATATCAACTTTTGCGCCGAACAAAGGAACTGCTTTGCTTGACGAAATGCAATCAGCGCCACCCAATGGATTTCTGATATGGGAAGTTCCTTCCGCCAACGATGAAAATAGTAATGCCCTGATTGTGTGGCTTTTTGAGCCCGGAACCCGGATTTTTCCAGAAAGTTTTGCTTTTTGCGATTTGATTTTCATAATGCCTCATTTTATCAAAATGTTTGTTTCCACGCTACAAGTATTTTATTTTGCGCTGACAATACATTTTATTGGAAGATGATCTGAAAATCCTTCGCCGGTATAAATTTTATACGGTTTCGGAATCAGATTTTCTCCGCACCATTCACCTTCTGTCAAAACTTCGAAATTCTCCAACGCAATTCTGTCATTTGCAAAAAAATGGTCGATTCGCTCCCAGTTTTCATTGAAATAATAGCTTCCGGGTTCTTCCAGTTCTCCGGTTTTGTTGAGCCACGGAGATTTTACCGCAGCACCAACATTTTCCGCTTCTGAATTTACGGAAAACAAACGCAATTCAATATTTTCAGCATTTTCGTTTTCGCTGCCAGTAACATAGATTTTTTTGAATTCCATAATGTCTCGGTTAAAGTCGCCACATGCGATTACCGGCGTTTCTGTCCGCTCTAAAAATTTTTCTGCAAGAACTTTTTCCTGCCAGTTCCGCCAGACTTCAGATTCTTCTGCGCCACCCGATTTTGATTTCCAGTGATTTACAAAAAGGCAAAAATTTCTTCCATTAAATAGAATATTCAGTTTTATCAGCGGACGCATTGAAGGTTGTGCTGAATTTTCTGTTCTTATATCAAGATTGTGGATTGTGATTTCTGAAAGCGGAAATTTTGAAAGAACTGCGCATCCGATTGAATCTCCCGGATTTTTTGAAAAAGCTCCGTAACGCCAGTTTTCTTTGCTGTTCCAACTTTTTGAAGCCAAAAAATTTGAAATATCGTAAAGAATTCCGGCGTTCTCAATTTCTTCAAAGACAAACACATCTGCGTTGATAGAATTTATTGCGGCGCAAAGTTTTTCGAGGCGTTTTTTGTAGGCTTCTGTCCCCCAGCTTTGCGATTTTTTGAAATTTGAGTATTCCGTTCCATCGTTGTTCCCATCAAAAAAAGTCTGGACATTCCAGTTTACAATTGAAAATGAATCTGCCGGAATCCGTGCAGAAAAACAACCTGAAAAAATAAAAGCTAAAATTGAATAAAAAATGCGTCTGATTTTTTCCATGAAAAACCTCCACATTTTATATAGTAATTTTTTTTCAAAAACGGAAATGTTTCACAATTTTTTTTTATCTTTCGTAGCTGGAGGCGATGTTCAGTTGCGCCCGGTATTTTGAAACCGTTCTTCTTGCTATTTTTATTCCTTTTCCGGCAAGAATGTCCGCGATTTTCTGATCGGAAAGTTTTTTTTCGCCAGGTTTTTGTGCCTTCAGAATTTTTTCAATTTCGATTTTTACGTTGTCTGTTGAAATATTTTCCGCCACGGTTTCATTTTCTTTTTTTTCATTTTCTTTGTTTGTTTTGGGTTTTGTTGAAACCAGCGCCTTTGAGAAAAAATATTTTACCGGAAAAGTTCCCCATTCACATCTTAAAAATTTGCTTTCCGCCATTCTTGAGACAGTTGATTCGTGGACATTTATCATTTTTGCAAATTCCCGTTGTGTGAGCGGAACAAGATTTCCCGGTCCTTTAAAAAAGAATTTTTTTTGAATTTCTGCAAGTTTTTTGAACGCATTGAAAAGCACTTGTTCCCGGAAATTCAGCGTGTCCAGAAAATTCTGCGCTTCTTTCAGCTGCATTTTTAGAGTTTTTTTGTTTTTTTCGCTCAATGAACCGGATTTTTCTTCACTTTTAAAATCTTCTGCTATTTTTAGGACTGGAATCGCCTGGTTTGAAAGGACAACCTGAAGCTCATCCGAATTCTCTGATTTTGCAACGTAAACATCCGGCTGAACAAAATGTTCCTGCGTTGAGTTGAATTCTGCGGCAGGAAATGGCTCCAGCTTCTGGATAAATTCGATTGAGTTTTTTACATTTTCCAGCGAAAGATCTTTTTTTGTAAGCTGAATGTCGTCTGGATTTGGCGTCCAGAACGAAAGTTTTTCATTTTCTTCTATATTTTTTTCGATTTTGTTAAGGACTTTTTCTGCGACAGGAGGTTTTAGGATTTCAAGGCGACCGTGCAGAATATAAAGCGCGATTTTCGGCGCATTTTTTTTAAGTTTTGCCTGGATTTCAAGGCTTTCTGTAACGTTCTGGCAGCAAATTCCTTCAGGATCAAAATGCCGGACGGTCTGAATGCATTTTTCCAGAAGGTTTTCATCGTCTCCTTTTTCCGGTTCAAGCAAAGTTACTGGCGCTAAAATATAAAATCCGTTCTCATCAAGGTTTTCTATCAGCTTTTTGCAGATTCTGTGCTCGTTTTCGGGCAAATTTATCATGTTAAGCTGATGAAGTAGATGTTCCTGCAAAGTTTCTGTTTCGTCCGGGGCGCTTTCAAGCATATTCTGGTATTTTTCGGCGGCTTCTTCACCTGCGCGGCTTGTTTTTCCTGTGTGGACGGAATTTGTATTCCCTAAAAATTTGTCTTCTTTTATTTCCAGGGCGGGATTTTCATCAACTTTTTCAAGAATTTCTTCCCTAAGCTCAAGGCTTCCCATGGCAATAAGATTCATCGCCATAATCTGCTGCTGGGAAAGTTTCATTGTCTGAATCTGAACATTTTTCTGTTCAAGAGAAAGTCTTTGTTCTGCCATCAGTTTGATTATAGCACAAACTGAAAGTTTAAGTTATATTTTGAACTATGAAAACTTTTGAACAAATGGGAATTAAAATCCCTGAAATTTTATTGCCAAAAAATCTTGATGTTTCAACTTGGTCTGTTGTTGCCTGCGACCAATACACGCAGGACCGGGAATATTGGAATTCTGTGGGAAAAACGGTTAATGGAAAACCTACAACTTTAAATATAATTTTGCCAGAAGTTTATCTTAATGATTCTGACAAGCCTGAAAGGATAAAAAAAATCCGCAAAACTATGAACGAATATCTTGGAAACGGAATTTTTTCAGAACCGCAAAAAGAATTCGTTTATGTTGAGCGGACAACCGCTTATGGTCGGGTTCGCCGTGGTCTTGTTGCCGCGATTGATCTGGAAACTTACGAATGGAAGCCGTTCAGCAAAGCCCTTGTCCGTGCGACTGAGGCAACGATTGTTGAACGAATTCCTCCACGTATGGAAATCCGCCGGGGCGCGCCACTTGAATCTCCTCATATCATGCTTCTTGTTAATGATCCAGAAAAATCACTTGTTGAAGGAATTGGTGCGCGTGTCTCAAAGAATAATCCGCTTTATTCTGGCGAGCTGATGCAAAATTCTGGAAGCATAAAAGGGTGGGCTGTTTCGACCGGGGCGGATGTTGAATATGTAAGAGCCGCGCTGGAAAAACTTGCTGAAAAAAATACTTCTTCAGACGGTTCTGTTTTTCTTTTTGCAGTCGGAGACGGAAATCATTCTCTTGCAACCGCAAAAGCTGTTTGGGATGAATACAAAATGTCGCATCCGCATTGTGCTCAGGAAAAAGATTGTTCGGTCCGATATGCGCTTGTCGAAATTGTAAATATTTACGATTCAGGGCTGACTTTTGAGCCTATTCACCGCGTTATTTTCGATTCTGACCCAAAAACTTTAATAGAAAAACTCGCGCAAAAGCTGAACGCCACCGTAAAATCAGTTTCTTCTGCCACAGAACTTGAAAATTCTGTAAAAAAATCTGCCGCGGATTTTGGTTTTGTGTTCACAAAAAATGGAACGAATGAATTTGTTCTTCTTGAAACAAAAATCACCGAGCTTGCGGTTGCGCGTTTTCAGCCGGTTTTGGACGAAATCTTGAAATCTGAATTTCCTTCTGCAAAAATTGATTATATTCACGGCGCGCAGGAGGTTTTCAGGCTTGGCGCAAAAAAGAACGCGGTGGGAATTCTTCTTCCGCCGGTTGCAAAAGACAGTTTCTTTGCGACAATCAACAGTCACGGACCGCTTCCACGGAAAAGTTTTTCGATGGGCGAGGCAGATGAAAAACGCTTTTATCTTGAATGTCGCCGGCTTTTCAAATAATTTTTTGACATCTGCAAAAAAACGAACTATTATTAAATATCAAGAGCGAGTGATTGTTGGATTATTCTTTGGAGGTGCAGCATGGCGATTATAGCAATTTCACGGCAAGTGGCAGCATTGGGAGACGAGATTTCAAAGGCGCTCTCTGAAAAACTTGGTTATAGATTTGTAAATAGAAAGGAACTTGAAAAACGTATTGTTGATTTGGGTTTTCCTGCGGAAAAACTTAAGAAATATGATGAAAGGAAGCCTGGATTTTTCGCTTCCCTTGTAAAAGACCGTGATGAATATCTGAATTATCTTCAGACTGCGGTTCTTGATACAGCTGCGGAAGGCGACTGCATTTTGCTTGGCCGAGGCTCTTTTCTTATTCTTGAAACTTTGCCAAATCTTATTTCGCTCCGTTTTGTGGCAAAAGATTCTGTCCGCATGGAACGTCTGATGAAAGAACATAACTGGAATGAAAAGCAGGCGCTTCAGCGTATTTCAGAGTCGGACAACAACCGCAAAGGTTTCCATAAAAGTTTCTTCAATGCAGAAATTGAAAATCCTCAGCAGTTTCTTATGGTTATGAACACAGGAATGTTCGATGTTGAGTCCGCTTCGGATACGATTGTTGCTGTGACAAAATCCATGATTACTCCAGAAAAAGAAGCTGCCGGAAAAGCCAAGCTCCAGGAACTGATAAATTGCCAGCATCTTGTTAATAAATTGATTTTTGAATATAAACTCAATATTGAATTCTTGCGTGCAGTTATAAATGGAAATACGTTGACCCTTCAGGGGGTTGCGGATTCATCCGTCCTTGTTGAGCGGGCAATAAAAATCAGTGCGGTTGAGCTTCCTGGCTATAATATCACATCATCAATCAGTGTTGTGCAGGATTTTAAGACGCATCTCTAGGATTTTCCAGTTGAAATTTACTCATTGACTTTTTATAAAGGAACGCAAATACTATAAATATTATGAAAACGTCTAACAAATTTACACTAGCCAGAGTTTGCTTTGCCCCGATATTCTTTTTCCTGTATTTTATTCCGATTTGGACTCAAAACGAAAATCTTGCAAAGATTTCTGCCTGCATGATGATTCCGCTGCTTGCGCTTGCCCAGATTACTGACTATTTTGACGGACATTACGCCCGCAAAAACGGTGAGGTAAGCGATTTTGGCAAACTTTTTGACCCATTTGCTGACGTTATGCTGAACCTTACGCTTTTTGTCTGTGCCCAGCATTCTTTCAGTGCTCAGCTAAATCCGACCGGATATATGCCAACCGTATGTTTTGTCCTGATTCTTTACCGCGAATTCACAATGAATTTTATCCGTATGGTAGCCGTAAGCCGCGGAACTGCAATTGCGGCCCGAAAAGGCGGAAAACTCAAAACCGTATTCTATATTGCGTCCGGATTTTTCATGCTTGCCGTAGAATCATTCATCCGTTTTGGCTCAGAAATAGATGTTTCTTCTTATATAACAACACTTCATGCCATTGCTTGCGTGATGTTCTCAATCTGTGTTCTTTTAAGCTATATTTCTTTCATCGATTATATCCGTGCATTTGCCGGTATTCTAAAACAAAAAAAATAAAATACTTTCATATTTGGGCGGTCCGTCATAGGGCGCTCTGCGCCCTATGACGTCGTGCTTTCCGGGGCTGCGCTCGCGCTGCGGTGTCCGCCTCCGGCGCCCCTCCAATCAGCTACCGTAACAAAACTCTTTATGTATTCATCATAATTCTGTCCTTTCAAGTTTTGTTTCCGCGTTTGCTCCGCAAATGCGGCATAAAAGGGCATGTCATGTTTGCCCGCAGGTTTATCCGGCATGCTACCAAGTTCTGCCAGGCATGGCCGGCATCTGCCTCTCCGGGATTTTCATCTTTTTTTTTCTTTTTTTTTTTTTTGTGTGTGCGGGGCGTCCTGTCCTTTCATCTCTTGGGCCCGCAGCCGTTCCTCGTCCGTGCCGGATTTTTTTTCCTTCAGGCTGTCCTGTTCCTTCTGTCATCATCACAGCAGGCCTGTCCTGTCATTGTCCTGTTCCATGGCAATGGCGCCGCAGGGGGGGGCGGTTTTCCGTTGGTGGTGTGGAGGTGCAAAAGAAGGAGAAAGGAGGGACTGATATGCCTCGGGACGGGAAAAAAAAACAAAAAAAAGTGACTTTTTTTAAAAAAAAGTTGTAATAGGTAT
>DLKK01000057.1 GCA_002478955.1 Treponema sp. UBA7590 | reverse complement strand
AAAACCAGCGGATGAAATAATTTTAATTTGATTTTTTTGTTTTCTACCATTTCAGTTTTGCCAGAGCATCTCGGGCTGCGGCAATAACTGTGTCAGAATAATTATAGTATGTAACTGCAAGCAATGAATCGAAAGCATTTTTATCACCGATAGCTCCAAGAGTTTTTATTAATGAGAGAACTACCGGCTCTGAAACATTCGATTTTTCATATTCCATGCTTTTGTTCAGTTTAGAAAGATAAGAAGAAAGTCTAGAAACGCTTTCAATCGGCGAAGTTTCTGCAATTCCTTCTATGACCAGACAGAAAAATTTTTCATTCATCTGCTCATTCTCAAATTCCTTGACAGCAGTGTCAAAAAAACTGATTGTTGTCGCTGATGATCTGGTCCATTTTAAATCTCTCAGAACACAAAACGAATCTATCTGCAGTGAAATAATCTCTTCGCTTGCAGAGCCTGAATTCTCATATATATATATCGCTCGTGCAAGCACACTTTCGGAAATTTTTGCACAAAAAATTTGATTATTTTTCTGATTTTTCATCACAAAATCAAAAATTTTTCTACATTCAGTGGCATTTCCGCTTCCGATTATCTCAATAAGTTCTTTTTCAGCCTTTACGCAAAGAAGTCCAAGCGCTTTTTCATTTTCATCCTGATATTTTTGCCATTCGGCTTTCTGGGCATTGTTCATAAGGATTTTAAACGAACCTGAATCACCTATGTTGCCAATTGTCTGGATTGAAGCTGAAAGAATTGCCCGGTTTTCAGTTTCCGGATTGCAGTTTGCCAAATAATTGTTCAAGGTTTCCTTGAATTTTTCTGTGGAAATATCCAGTCTTGAGATTTTTGTCAGAACCGCGATTTTCACAGTCTCATCATCAAAAATATTGTAAAGATTCAGAAATTCATCCGCCAGTTTTGTTTTTTCTGCCTCGGAAAATTCATCAGCAAAATTCTGCGGAACTGCAAGGATTCCAGATACAGCAAGAGCCGCAAGTTCCCTGTCCTCGCCAAGAATTTCCTTGTTTTCAACCGCAAAATCAATTGCGCGCTTAGAAAGCTCCTCAACCTCATCTTTTGTAGCAGCCTTTACCGCGGCAGTTTTTTCAGAAAGATTTCCTCTTACAAAATTCTTTATATTTTCAGTTCCTTCAGAAAACATAATTTTTGCGCAAAAAACAGATAAAATCAAAAACAGGATATTTTTTTTCATATTATTCTCCGTCAAAATTCGGTTCATTCAAAGTGTCAGTATTTTCTTCTTCAGGAATTTCAGTTTCCTTAGAATTTGCCTCTGCGTCAGCGATTTTTTTTGCGTTGGAAAGAACATCGTCCGTGTCTGCTATTTTTCCAGAGATTTCCTCGGCCTTTTTGTCAGTATTTTCCGCAAAAGCCTGCGGATTTCCGTCATTTTTGTCTTCTTCAGTTCCATCTGTGTCAGTGAGTTTTATCGCATCGTAAATTTCTTTTTCGCTGTCGGACATAATGTTGTAAACATAGCTTAAAATCTGGTTTTTCATAGCCGGATCTATGTGAATGCACTCAAAATGAAGTCTTGACTGGTTCAGTTCCTCGTTATATTCAACAGTGCGCACAATCCCAAACATTACAACAAGCCGGTTATTAACCTGGAACTGAAGCCTTATCTGGATGTTCGGAAGCCCTTTTCCACCAATCCGTATAAGCGCGCCATTTTCAGAAATATCTTCCAGAAGACATTTATAGCCAGGTTTTGTTTCTATAATATTATAATCAATCACTTTTTCCTTAAGAATATAAAGTTCTGCCAGAATGTGACATTTTGAGCGGATTGCGTTTCTTTTTTGTGTTCTTATAAGATTTGTTGTGTGCTTCAAGAAAAGCGACGGTTTTCCCAGAAAAAGCCCCTCATGCAGAACCATTGTGTCAAAAACATAACGGGCGTCTCCTGTTCGCCAAAGATAGACGTTCACAGTTTGCCCTACCCAGTCTTTTCCGTCTACTGTAATCTGATTTTTTTGTGTAGGAAGCTTGATCGCCAGTTCGCGCCCATTATTTACAATTTCAGAAGAAAAAACGCCTTTTCCCGGAAGAATTATCCTTAGTTTCTGATGGTTTGAAAGAGACTGAGTTGATTCAAGACCTCGTTTCTTGTCTTCTTTTTTTTCTATTTTGTTCCGGAATTCATAAAGTTTTGTAAGAAGCCGCTGGAATTTCGCGGAATTAAGTGCACCTGTGGCTTCCGCCTGAGTTTTTATATGGGAAATACATTTTGCAAGCGACGGCATTGAATAAAAAAGAGAGACAGGTTCATTCAGATTGCAGATTTGAGAAACTTTCCACAAAGTGCTCAACTCAAAAAGGCGAAAACCTTCATCAAATCCACGTAGAAAAAAGTTGATTTTTTCCTTAAAGAGCAGATATAATTTTACAAGTCCTGCAATTATCACCGCAGAAATGATAAATGCTATAAAAATGTAAGACATATAGATAAATTCCTCAATATTATATAATATCATATTAAGCATGAAAATACATTATTTTTTTAAGGAAATCGCCGTTTTTTCTGTGGTTTTTGTTTTTCTTCTGATGCCGTCGCTTTTTCAGTCAATTCCAGAGGAAGGAACGTTTTCCACGTGGAATTTTCCGCTAGCTCAGATTATCTTTATGCTTTTTTCGTTTTTTTTCGTGTTCTTTGAGGCAAACAGCTTTTCTTTAATGGATTTTTTATCCGGGACTTTTTTCAAAGGAAACTTAAGGCGCGGACTGATTTCTTTCTTTTCTGGTTTTCTGCTTCTTTTTGTTTCCGCAATTTTTTTTCAGTTTGCCGCAAGTTTTTCCACTTTTTATTTTCCGGATGTGAATTTTATCCGTCCTGAAAATTTCAGAAAATGGATTTTCTGCATATTGGCATTTTTTTCCGGTGCAATTCTTGAGGAGAATATTTTCAGGATTTATCTTCCTTGTTTTTTCAGGAAGTTTTTTCCACAAAACTTCAGACTTGGATTTTTGCAGCTGGTTCCAGAATTTTTTCCGTGCATTCTGTTTGCGCTTTGCCACCGCTATCTTGGCATTTTTGCGGTATTAAATGCTTTTACCGCGCACATAATATTACGGTTCGTGTTCCTGAAAGATTCCAGTCCTCTCCTGAATTATTCCATTCATTTTTTTTACAATATTCTGAATATTTTTGTTATGCTCAGTCAGTAAAAATTTCTTTCAGGCGGCTGTATGTCCATCCGCTGATTTCTGCCGCATAATTTGCCCCTGCATTTTTATAGACAATGACAAAATCTTCTGTTGATGGAACAATTTCCACTGAAAAAATAGTTTTTTCAAATTCAACTTCAAAAAGTGCGGGATTTTCAGGAACTTCAATTTCAGGGCACAATTTTCCGTGGCGCAGGGACAAAATTGTCTCCGCTTTTTTCAGGAAATCTTTTGAGGATGGAATCAGGGTTTTTCGTTTTCCATTCTCAACAAGACTGATTTTCTGGATTTCATCCGCGCGGAGCATTTCCCGTCCGGAATTCCAGATGATTTCCGGACAGACCCAAAAATCGGCGCTTGTTGTAAGGAACGGCTCAAAATCAGATTCAATTTTAAAAATATCATTTTTGCCAGGAATTTTCACAAATCTCTTTGTTTCTGTAATATCGGTTTTTCCAAAAAGAATTTCGGTTTCGCCACCGTTTTTCAATGTGTATGAAATCCTAAAATCACAATTTTTTTTGTCAAGATTTTCCCCGGAGCTTTCCACTTTTGTGATTTTCCTGATTTTTTTCATGGCCGAGACAAGATTTTTTACGCTTTTCTGGTCCGCTGGAAATATATAAGTTTTTTCTTCGTTGCCTCCAGTAAAAAATCCGTTTTTATTTTCAAGAATCAGCGTTGAGTCATTTTTTTGAAGCGTGATTGTTTCAATCTCATTTTCATTTTTTGGGTTCAGAAATGCTGTTTCATAAGTTTCTATTGAATTTATTTTTTTTTCAAGAAGGAAACTCAAAGGAAAAAGCAGAGCCAAAAAAATCGCGAAAAAAAACAGAATTTTATCTTTCATTTTTGTTTCCTGTTCTTTTTTTTATTTTAAGAAGTTTTATTTTGTTCAAGTTGAATAAAATTCCGGAAAAAACAATCAGAGCCGGCACAAATATAAACATGCAGCACAATGTCCTTGCCTTTGCGGATGAAAACAATTCTGCGTTGTAGGTTTTATAAAGACCTGAATTATTAGAAAGCGTTGAATGTTCATGAATTTCCGCAAGATTTTCTTCTCCGTTCAGCTTTAAAATCTGGTTCACAAGAAAATCAAGGTTCCTGTAGTCGCCGTTTTCTCCGCCTGTGTAGCCAAGCATAAGACTGTTCACAAAATACTGGTCAGGAACAAGGATAAGTTTCTTGTTTTTTGAGGCAAGAGATGCAATCTTTGTGTTTTTCGGCTGCTCATATTTTTTTTCTTTAACAGCAAACGGATTATTCTCAAAAAGTTTTTCCTGGCTAAGATTATCAGGCTCAATTGCCCATGAAAGAGGACTTGTAAACAACAAAGGCTCGGTGTTTTCAGTTTTAGCGAGTTCCGCCGGCCAATATTCAGTGATTCCCTGGACAGCGTTTTTTTGCGGCATGATATTTATCCACATAGGGTAATTTATCTGCTGGCTATAAACGGAATCAGCCGGGGTTCCATCTTCATTCTGATTGCTCTGCATAAGAATTCTTGCGCAAGAAATATCGGCCAGAAGATTTCCTGTGAATTCAAAGCCGAAATTTTTCAGCATTTTTACAAGATTCTGGTTTTCTGGCTTTGTGATGAACCATGAATTCTCAATGTCTGCATTGTAAGGGGAAACCGCAAAAAAAGCTGAATTTCCTTTTTCGATATAGGAAGAAATCTCATCGCACTGGGAACTTGAGATTTTATCCGAGCCAAAAACTGCAAGAACTGGATTTGTTTCAATTTGCGGCAATAGATTTTTGTCTAGATTTATCTTGTTCACCGCAATTCCATTGGAATTCAGCCAGGGAATAACGTAACTGTAGTCATTTTCAAAATCCATTCCGTTTCCGCAAATCAGGTTCACAGTCCGGCGTTTTTCAGAAAAAAGCTCAAGAAGTCTTGTGTCAATGTCATATTCAAACGTGTTCGTTGCCAAAATGAATGGGATTATCTCTGTTTTTTCCTTGTATTCAAGGATGATTGCTGAATAAATGTTCAGATATTCAGTTTTGTTTTCCCCGATTACAGGAATTTGCCGCGGATAAATTCCGTATCGTTCGATTTTTTTTGCGTTCTCAGGCTTATCCGCATTGTAGAATTTCACAGAAATCATTTTCTGCAGCGAATATTCCTTCAGCAAATCATAGATATTTTTTGCTTCCGGGTAATAATTCGTAAAACTTTTGCTCTGAAAAAATGAAATTTCCACTGTTTCTGTAGCTTCATCCGCAAGTTTTCTTGAATATTTTGAGATTGAATATTTGTTTCCTTTTGTAAAATCAAACCTTGCATAAAATCTTGTTGAGTCAAGAAGCAAGAATAAAGCACAGAAAAAAACAAGTGCGATACGTTTTTTTTCATTTTTTGAAAAGTGTTTTCCGTTTTTTGCCTCAGCTAAAACAACAGAAGCAAAAATCAGTGTGGCAGAAACAACAAGGAAATAAAATAAATCTCGTGTGTCAAGAATTCCTTTTTCCGCTGCATCAAAATGCCAGTAAAAACTGAAAATTTTTATAATTCCAGAAAAAAATGCGTTGCTTCCGGCGTAAACTGAAAACAGATTAATTCCGTTCAGCACAGAAAGCACAAGAATTGAAATTATTACAGAAACCGTCTGCGATCTGCAGATTTGTGAGAAAAAAACGCAAAGGCTTGCAGAAATCGCTCCGTAAAGAAGCAGAACCAAAAAGCCTGAAAAAACTTGCCCAATTTCTACGTTTCCGAACAAATTAACGCATAGCGGCACAAAAATCTGCGGAAACAGAATGACCGCAAACTGGAC
This sequence comes from Treponema sp. UBA7590, assembly GCA_002478955.1. GTDB lineage: Bacteria > Spirochaetota > Spirochaetia > Treponematales > Treponemataceae > Treponema_D. Next base: position 1,124 of record DLKK01000057.1, on the reverse strand, counting down.
AAAAAGTGAAATCCAGCTTGCAAGGATTTTTTTTGCCGTGCAAAGCGGAATTATCTCATCAAAAGATGAAAAACTTTCATTCAATTTTAGAAGTGGAATAATAATCGCAGAAATCAATGGAACTCCGTGAAAAAAATAATGAAGATCCGTTGTTCCGCTTCCGCCAAAAAATTTCTGCACAAAAAAGAATTGTCCCGCAACAAAAATATTAAAAATCAATGCGGAAATATAAAAAAGACTGCTTGTAAAAATATTATAAAATTTATATTTAAGATAATTTTTCATCAGATTCTTTTCCTGTCGCTTTTAGGAAAGCTTTTTCAATATTCTGTGTGCCGGTCTTCAGAAGAATTTCCTGCTCGGTTCCTTCAAGTGAAATTGTTCCGTTGCTCAAAATATAGATTTTTGTGCAAAGCGCCTCTACTTCCTGCATAAGATGTGTTGAAATTATCACAGTTCTGGTTTCGGCGATTTTTTTTATAAGTTTTCTCATTTGAATTATCTGAGCCGGATCCAAACCGTTTACAGGTTCATCAAGAACGATATTTTCAGGATCGTGAATCAAGGCCTGAGCAAAACCCAGCCTCTGACGGTAACCTTTTGAAAGAGTTCCGATTTTTTTTGAAAGAACTTCAGAAAGTCCGCAAAGGCTCACTGTTTTTTCAAAATTTTCATCAGAAACTGAAAACTGCATTTTCACAAGCAAAAGATATTCTTCTACCTTTAGACGTTTTGGAAAAAAAATCTGCTCCGGAACATAGCCAATAAGTTTTTTTGCCTTCTCGATATCATCTTCAATATTGAATTCAACGCCATTTCTGTCTTTTATAAGAATTTTACCGTCTGTTGCAAAATGATTTCCTGTTATTGCCTTGATAATTGTTGTTTTTCCGGCACCGTTCAATCCAAGAAGTCCTGTAATCTGACCGTCCTCAGCCTTGAAATTAACATTTTTTACCGCAAAGAGATTTTTTTCATAGCTTTTTGAAAAATCCATCAATTCTATCATTTTTTAATCTTCGTATGGAATTTCGTAATGGGCGCGGTCCCGGGTAAGTTCTGCTCCCGGATAAATATTTTGCGCCTGCTTAAGCAGTTTTTCCAAATCCTTGTCTGTATAGCGC
>DLKK01000025.1:244-5399 GCA_002478955.1 Treponema sp. UBA7590 | reverse complement strand
ATCTAATATATTCTGAGCAGACAAAAAATTCTAGTTTGCGTGGATTGAATTTGAAGCCTGGAACTTATTTTTGGCGCATAAATTCAAAAAGCACAACTGACGAAATGAATTTGATTTCATCAGCAAAGACATTTGTTGTTTTAGACAGCCTTGAAGCTCCTGAACTGAAAAACCCGGGAAGCAAGGCCGTTGCCCGCGAAACTGTTCCTTATAAATTTGAATGGGAAGAAATTGAGGACGCTGATTTTTATAAATTTGCAATTTACCGGGCGGATTCAAAAAATCCTGTCTATGAGGAAAATGTCTACGGCACACAAGTTGGCGTTGATATGTTCAATCCAAAAGAATTTGCTGACAAGTCGAATTACCGCTGGCAGGTTCAGGCTCAGTCAAACGCAGTTCCGGGAATTTCAAGCCGAAGAACCGGTAAGCTTGCGGAAAAATCTTTTTATCTTGTAAAGCTTCGCCCGGTTGAAGTTGCAGTTCCAAGTCAGAATGCAAAAATCAACGGCGCGGACGCGATTTTAAATCCTGTTACGGCAAAGTGGGATTCTGTTGATAAAGTCAAAAAAGCCCAGTTCGTGCTTGCAAAAACTGACGAAAATCCGCCGAAAACGATAATAAAAATTCCTTCTGATGAGGAATTCAACGGAAAAAAGAATTCTGTTGCTCCGAGCGAAGTTCTTTTGGACACGGCAGACGGTCTTAGGGCTGGAAATTATGAAATCATCGTTTATGCCGAAACTTTGGACGGGATTGACATTTCCAACACCGATAAGAAAAACCGGCGGACATTTACAATTTTGCCAGTAGAACCGCTTGAAAAAGCCCAGAATCTTGTGGCAAAGCCGGCAGTTTTTAACCGCGAATATCTTTCTGTAAAAGGAAATCCAAAGAATATAACGCTTTCCTGGGGCAAAGTTCCAAAGGCAACCGATTATTTTGTTACAATAAAAGACAAAAAAGGCCGCGTTTTGCTTGAAAAAAATATAAAAACTGGAACTTCATACAAAATTGATTTTACGGCGATTTCGCCAGATGACAAGCTGCTTTTTTCAAAAGGGCAGTTCGCCTGGTCGGTCGTTGGCGTTAGAAGAATAGACACGGACAAAGACGGAATTGTTGACAAAATTTTTCAGGAAGGAATAGTTTCTGAATCAGTTTTTGAAACGGACATTCCAACTCCAAAAAAATCAAAGGCAAAAGGAGCGGCAAATCCTTATGGAAAATAAACTTTTTTCAGCCTTAAAAATAAAATTCCTCATTTTTGCCGTGGTTTTTGTGTTTTTTTCAGCTTTGATTTTTGCGCAGGAACAAAAAACTGCGGAAGATTTTTCAGCAAACCTTGAAGAATCCATTTTAGAAGAAGAAACCGAACCTTCCGCGCAGGAGCTGTGGCAGTATCTTGAATGGGAAGAAGAAAATCCTGAATACGTTTTGCATTATGAGGTTGTGATTGAATCTTTTTCTGAAAAGACAAAAACTTTTGAGGAAATAAATCGGATTATGACTGAGGACAATTCCAGCAAGGTCCAGGTGAATCCGCTTCTTGCGCCGGGCGTTTACCGCTACAAGGTCATTTCCTACAATCTTGTTGATGTTCCGGAAGTTGAGTCGAGCTGGTTTGAGTTCAAAATCTATAAGGCGTATCAGCCTGAAGTTTCGGATATAAAATCTTTAGCAAACAGAACAGGAACGCTGTTCTTGGAAGAAATAAACGACGGCGTTTTCAATATTTCCGGGAAGAATCTTTTTGAGCTTCCGCAATCTGATTCTGATATTTCCTTTACAGATTACGCGCTTTTAAATTCAAAGAAAAAAAATGCCGAGCCGATAATTCCAGAAATTCTTGAAAACGAAAAGAACCGCCGCCTTAAAGTTTATTTTGATTTAAAAAAACTTGACGTTGGAAAATACAATTTTGTTGCTACCGACGCAAGCGGCTTGAAAAGCAGTGTTGACCGCCGCAGCGAAATTGAGGTTAAATTCAAGAAGCGCGTGGATTTTGACTTGAGCGCAGGCTATGTTTTTCCTGTTGTTCTTTACGACGGCACTTTTGAAAAGTATCTCGACACAAATCTGCTTCCGCTTAGCGCGACCGCGCGGGCTTCTTTTGTGCCTTTTAAGCACCGCTTTGGCTATTTTGGCTTCGGAATCTTTGGAAGTTATTCAAGAATTTTTGCGGACTACAGCAACTATCAGATTGACGGAAATTTGATAAATGCGGACGCGCTTTTCGTGTACCAGCTTCCAGTCCGCGTAAAAATTAAAAATTCAGAGAAACGCCGCCATATTCTTACTTTTGAACTCCACGGCGGAGCGGGGCTTTCGTTTTTCAATGATTTAAAATTCCATTTTGAACACGATATTGTCTCTGACCCGCTGAACAGCATAAATCTAAATGCGATTGCAGGCGGAGCAGTTCAGCTTTACATAACAAACCGCATTTACACAGAAATCGCCACAGATTATCTTATGGCTTTTTTGAACGATATGGATTTTGGAATGATTTTGCCTTCAGTTAGCGTTGGCTGGCAGTTTTAAGCAGGAGGATGATGTGAAAAAAATCAGTTTTGCAAAAAAAATATTTGGATTTTCGCTTGTTTTTCTGCCTATGATTTTTGATTCGTGCTCGTTTTTTACAGATTCCTGGAACGCGCCTGTAAAAGAATATTTTAAGGAATACACAGAAACTTCCGCGGTTACAGAGTATGAAATTGTTTCAGGCTCTTACTAAAACGGCTCTGGAAACATTTTTGTCTCTTCTGCTCAGGATTTTGAAGTGCGGCTTTTTTTAAGAAATCCGCAAAAATATGTTTTTCCTTCGGACTGCATAAAACTTTCTTTCCCGGATTTTGACAAAGATTCTGCGGAGGAAAAATTTGGAACTCAAATCGATACAAGCGTTGTTTCAATTTTGCAGGACGAATCGGACTCTTCTGTGATGATTTTAAAATATCCTGCTGAATTTTTAGCTCTTTCGGAAACTGGATTCAATATTTCGCCTGAAATCCGGCTTTTTCATCCTGTTTCAAAAGCAGATTTTGGCTCTTACACAAGTTTGCGCGCGCTTTGCAATTCCGCGCCGCCGCTGGTTTTTGGCGCGGTTGTCTACAAGGATTCTTCTAGCGGAAAATACGTTGTGTTCTTCAACATGCCGTCAAAAGGCTTGCTTTGTGGAATCCACAGCGACATAAAATCGGTTTCTGTTAACGGTGAAAAAACTTCTGTTGTTCTGAACGCGGACGGAACTTTTGGCTTTGAGAGCGACTCTTTTAAAGTCGGAAACGATTCTTCATTGTATTCTGCTTCTTCAGCCTCTTTTGCAGAATACGGACAGGCGGCATATTTTGTTACGGACGATATTTTTACAGACGAAATTACAACGTATGCGATAATTCTTGAAGACGAGGCTGGATTTTCTTCGCAAGTTTCAACGAGCGTGAATTCAATCAGGCTTGAAAGCGTCGTTGTAAAAGATTCTTCCGGCTCAGTTTTGCAAACTGGCGATGTTATAAGTCAGGACGAAAACAGTTCCTATTCGACAATAACCCTTTCTCCTGCACAAAAGGCAAGCGACGGTTCGGACACTTCGGACTCGATTGTGGTCTATGAACTTTACCAAGGCTCGGACGACAGCGGAAAAGTTCTTTACAGCGGAAAAAATTCTGGCGGCGAAATCTCGTTGAAAATTCCTGCCGGAAAAGTTTTTCTGCGCGTCTATTCCCACAAAGATTTGTACGCGGATTCAATTCCGAAAGAATTTGGAATTCAGGTTCTGAAATCTGTGCTTTATGTTTCTCCGAACGGAAGCGACACGGAAAACACTGGAAGCGCGGACTCTCCGTTTGCGACAGTTACAAAAACTTTTTCTGATGATGGATTTTCTGACATAACGGTTTTAGGAACAGTTCAGCTAGCCGGAAGTGTTGACGAAGATGTGGAGCTTTCTGTGTCAAACGCGAACGTTGTAATCAACGGAAACGGAAATTCTGTCTCGTCTCTGAAAATGGCGGCGAGCGGCGGAAAATTGAAGGCGAACAAACTGAATGTTGTTGGCGCGGTTGCTATGGAAAGTGGAGAGCTTTCTGTTTTTGGCGGAACAATTTCTGGAGATATAACGCTTTCCGGCGGAACGCTTTTGCTAAAAGACTGCGCTGTTGGCGGAAAAATAAACTACAACGGCGGAAAACTTATTTTGGAAGGCGGCACTGTTGTTTCTGATTCAATTGTGTTTGGCGATGACTCGCTTGTGGTTTATGTAAAAAATCTTACGGCGCAAAAAGTCGCGGCAATTTCCGGGGTTGATTCAAGAAGCAAAGGTGCTGAAATCTTAGTTTCTGCATCTGGCGATGAAAAATCAATGAGCGAAACCTGCAAACTTTTTGATTTGGATTCAGAGAAATGGACGATAACTGTGGATTCTTCCGGCAAAAAAGGCGTTTTGGATTCTTCCGGCGGAAGTATTGTTGTTCAAGAATATACGCTTAGTTTTGCGGCGGCGGACTCTGTTAAGGCTGGAGAAAAAATCAGCGTTTCTGTAACTGTGACGGATTCGGATGGACAAAGCGTTCAGACTTCGGATTCTGATTTTGCAAACTGGAACTTGAAACTTTTCAATCACGGAACATTCACTGGAAAGCAAAGTTCAGAAAACTTTATAGAAATGGATGAAAATTGGCCAGCGGGTTCTTATCAGCTTTTTGTTAGTGTTGAATTTGCTGGCTCTACTTACAGTTCTGTGCTTGATGTTGAACTTACAAAATAAATTGAATGGAGAAAATTATGAAAAATGCGTTTTTTAATAGAATTAAGATTATTTTTTTGAGTTTGATGTGCGTTTTTTGTTCAATATTCTTTTTTGCCTGCTCAAATTTGTTTTCGCCAGAGAATTCTCTTTCTGACGGCGAGAAAAATTCTGAAAAATTCTATGAGATAAATGGAAATCTTTTCGTAGACGGCTCGTACTCAAAGATTTTTGAAAACACGAATCAGGCAAGAAGCGTTTCTGCTAAAGTTCCCGGCGCAATTTTTTATGCTGTAATCGCAAAAAACGCAGAAAATTCTGAAAAATCGTACACGGCGGAAGTTTCAGGCTCTGCTTTTTCCATAAAACTTTCAAAAGGCACGTGGAATATCACGGCGGAAGGTTTTT
>DLKK01000025.1:0-209 GCA_002478955.1 Treponema sp. UBA7590 | reverse complement strand
AAAACTGTTTCAGTATTAAAAGGAAGCGCGAGCGTTTCTGTTGAGGACGAAAATTCTGTGAAAAGCGGAATTTCTATTAAAATGCTGCCTCAGACTGATGGAAAAGGAAATATTTCTCTTTCTATTGAAGCTGAAAATGGCTCTGGAATAAAAAGCGTTTTGGCAGAGCTTGTAAAAAATGATGAAGGCGGTTCTGTTTATTCAGAAAG
>DLKK01000112.1:2513-4992 GCA_002478955.1 Treponema sp. UBA7590 | reverse complement strand
AAATGTTTCTGTATAAAACCAAGCATGTGCTGAAATTCATGTGCCAAAGTGGAAATCATCGTATGTGACAAAACTTTATTTCCATCGGACCCCTTTTCTGTAAGAAAATATGTGTCTATATAAAACATCTCGCATTTATTAGAATAAATTTCTTGTCCATTATTGCTTTTTGTATACATATCTTTCGGAGCGAAAAATCCGTAAGTTCCACCGTTATTTTTTTTTGTTTCTTCATAATCTCCAAAAATGTCGTAGACAAGAATATTGATTTTTGTTGTTCTTGATACAGAAATAATATTTTCATAACCTCGCGTTGGAACGTTTGAGCACAATAACTCTGTTTCTTTTTCGAAAATCTTGTCGAACCAATCTGCCAGTTCGTTAAAAATTAAATCAGAAGGATTTTCTATGGAAGAACTTTCATAATACCAGACTCGGCAATATGTTCCCTCCACTTTTTTTGTGGCAGTAACTTGTTTATAGTTATATTCTTCATCAAGATAAAAGTTAGCCGTATCACCTGTATAGTCAGGCGAAGAGCCGGAAACAGATCTTGTCTCTGAGGCCGGGATAAGTTTTAGGTCAAAAGGCTCTTGAATATAGTCAATTCTTTTTGGTCTACAAAAAAAAGCTTTTGTTTTATCTTCATCTTCTGCAGTATTTGCATTTCTAAAGGAATTTTCTGTGGTGTTTTGCGTTGAATATCCGCTTTCGCTACAGAAATATGAATCTTTTGAAGAATCTTTTGTAAAGCCGGAATCATTGTAGCAGACAAGATAAGCGTCTTTTTTCTGGAATTCCTGCGGCACAGAATAACTTCCGGTATTATTCACGTTGATTATGTTCTCTTTATAACTTTTTTGGGAAGAATCTTCAAAGAAACATCCGCAAAGCAATGCGGAAAACGCAAAGATTGAAAAAGCAATTTTTTTCATATTTATTCCTGTTCAATTATTTTGAATGAGTCGGCCTTTATTGTTCCGTCCTTTAGCGTTGACATCGGAAAACCGTTATTTTCTTTTTCCGCTATTGTTCCATTCAATATGATTTTTTTTCCTTGAGCGTCAAGCAACTCTTTTTTCATTGCGTCATCTGCTTCTATAAGATATTGTTTTCCGTTTTCTGTAACAAATCCCGGAAAGTTAAACGGCATATTTCCAAACGAACGCACAGTTCCTGTTTCAGAGAAGAAATTATTTTTCCTAGAATGGGCTATTCCCGTCGAAACAAGGCAAATCATTCCGGCAAGAATCAATAACACTTTTTTCATGATTTTTCCTTAATTGTATTTTTTTTCAGAAAGGTCAAGCACACAGTCTGAATTTTCATTTATATTTTTACAAAGATATTTTTTGCATCGTTCTGCAAAAATAAGCGCGGCTTTATCTTCTGGAATAAGTTCATTTGCAAAAATGAACTTTTCTGTGGCTTTTTCAAATTCGTGCTCATTGAACAGCTCAAGCGCTCCCTCAAAAACATTAATTTCTTCCAGCTGCTGGCGTGTGAGTTCTTTTTTTAGACCAATTATTGAATAAATTTGAATCGGCCGCTCTTTTCCTTCGAAAATCACCTTGTCAAGTTTTTTTGCGGCGATTTCATTCTTGTGTGCGCCGTAATCGATAGAATTCCAGGTCTCTTCTGTGCAGATAATCCATTCGTCGTACATTTCGCTTATAGTTTCAAGCTTCTGGCAAAAATCAACTTCTTTTCCAAGAACTGTAAAATTCCTTTTTTTGTCGGAGCCAAAATCGCCGGCAATCATATTTCCTGTGTTTATCTGAATCATAGAGCGAATCTCGAACGGCAAATCGCCAAGAATAAGGTGTTTCTTATTGAAATCATCCTCTGATTTCTTCATGTTCAATGCCGCAATGCACGAAAAATATGCGTGATCCCGGAATGCAACAGGATAGCCAAAAACCGAACGTATATTTCCATTCATAAACTTGTCCAGGCTTCCGTTCTGTTCAAAAATTTTCTTGTTCATAAGTGAAAAATATTCGTTCAGAATATTTTTTAAATTTGAAGGATTTTCAAGTTTCTCGCAAAGTCCTGAAAAATCTTTTATTTTCCTGAACAATATTGAAGCTGCGATTTTTTTTCCGTCAGGACTGACAATAGATGGATTTTTAATGATTTTTTCAACTTCCGTGGTGGAAACATAAGGAGCAAACTCCTGATAAATTTCTTTTCTTTTTTTATTTTCCTGGCAAAATCTGAATTTCAGGCAAAAGAAACATGAACAACAAAGAAACATGAGCGACGCGAAAAATTCTATGTAAACGTTGAATAGAACAAGTGAAATAACAGGAAGAACAGAAAGCACAAGGCATAGAACCGAATTTACAAAAATCTGGACTGCCATGGCGCATTTTTTTGAAATAAAAAGGACTGTTCCAAAAATCAGGGCAAGAATAAAATATGAAAATCCCCAGAAAACAGGGTAAATCAAATTCCCGGAAGCCACCTGCTCTGCTGC
>DLKK01000112.1:0-2506 GCA_002478955.1 Treponema sp. UBA7590 | reverse complement strand
TCTCAAAGCTTTTTCCGTTACCAACAAAGACAATCTTGTTCCTGAAAGTTTCCTTCAGGCGGTTAAAATTATTCTCATATTCGTTCCGAAAAAAATCAATCTCAGCATTTTCGTTTTGCTCAGTGGATTCTTCCGCAGTTTTTTCCGCGGAAATCAAATCTTGAATTTTCTGTTCCTGCCCCTTTAACAAAAGAATTTCTTCAATATTATGTTTTCTAAAAGAATTCTTTTTATATGGAAACAAAAGCATATTTTTTCGCTTGTCAACCGGAATCAGAATATTTTTTGTCTTGTTTGTTCCTGGAATTTTTGCGTTTTTTAGAACAAAAGAATTTGCCTTTTGTGTACATTCAGAAGCAGAAAGAAAATCAGCAACGATCCTTAAAAAAATATTGTCATTGTCTGAAAGGAAAATTTCTGGAATTTTTGAATTTTTGCAAGACAAGAAGTTTCCGTGTCCTTTTATTCCTTCTATTTTTTCAAGAAACGGACTATTTAAAACCCAGATTTTTCCATTGTTTTTAAACGCCTCTGTAAAAATCCTGTCTTTTGAATAAAGAAAATTCTCAAGGTCAGCCTCAGGATGCTCCGATTTTCTTAGGATTTCAATAAAATCGTCTTTTTTTAATGCCAAAATAGAATTGTCAAAATCGGAAAGCTCAACAACTGTGCAAGCCGCCTCAAAATCGTGCAAAGCATTCAATGTGTATGAAAAATCTTCTTCAAAAGAAAAAAGATTTTCATCGTTGACCAGAATTTCAGTTGTGTTTTTGCCTAAAAAAATATGTTTCCGCAGCTGCAGCAGATTTTCATAAAATGTTGCCTCAAAAGACTTGAAAAATCCAAGATAAGAAAAGACCGCAAAAAACGCAAGGAAAAAAAAGTAAAAAACAATGTCCGATTTTTCCAGAAAACTTTGATTTTTTAAACTTTTTTCCATATAAACAGTATAGCATAATTTTTTGTCATTTCAAACAATTATATGCCATTTCTGCCACTTTTTGTTCCGCCTCTTTTTTTGATTTTCCTGATGCAGGTCCGTAAACAAGGTCTCCAAGATGAACATTCACCTTGAAAATCTGCGCATGGTCTGGTCCAGAGACTTCCAGAAGCTCGTAGCGAGGCGCCTGTTTGTGTTTTTTCTGGTAAAATTCCTGAAGAAGAGTCTTAAAATCTTTTCCGCCAAATTCCTGGACTTTTTTTACTTCCGGTACAATAAAGGAAAGAACATATTTTTCACATGCTTCATACCCTGAGTCAAGGTAATACGCTCCGATAATTGCTTCCATGCAGTCCGCGATAATTGCAGGCTTTTTACGTCCGCCGCTCAATTCCTCGCCATGGCCAAGGATAAGCATCCTGTCGATTCCAAAACGAAGCCCGATTGGCGCAAGAGTCTTTTCAGATACAACTACGCCTTTTATTTTTGCCAAATCGCCTTCCGCGTGTGTTCGGCTCATATCATTGTACAGAAAATCTGCGGTTGCCAGTCCAAGCACTGAATCACCAAGAAATTCCAACCGTTCATTATTGTAAAGTCTTTCTGAATGGTTTTCATTTGAATACGAACAATGATGAAAAGCAAGATCCAAAAGCTCAAGGTTTTTGAATTTTAATCCAAGTGGTCTGCAGAAATCCAGGAGAGTTTTTTTTCTTTCATTGGAAATTATTTTTTTCATTACAGAAACTATAATTTTAACAAAAAAAAAACACAAGCATATAGCCTGTGTTTTTGGTCATAACAATAAAATAGTTTACTGCTGTGATTTGATGAAATCGTAAGCATCGCGAACAGTTTCAAATTCGTTTGCTTTTTCATCAGGAATGCTTACGCCAAGTTCTTCTTCAATAGCATAAACAAGTTCGTATGTGTCAAGGCTGTCTGCGCCAAGATCACCACGGAATGATGAATCAAGAGTAATTTTAGATTCATCAATATCCAATTTTTCAGCGATAAGCTTCTTGATTTTTTCGAACAATTCGTCCATATTTTTCCCCTTAATTTAGCCGTTTGATTCAGGTGTGATAACCTGGCGTCCGCGGTAGAATCCGCATTTAGGACAAACACGATGCGACTGGATCAAGTTTCCACAGTTGTTGCATTCAACAAGCTGAGGTGATGCCAAGCGCATATTGATTGACTGGCGTCTTTTTGTAACGGCTTTAGATGTTTTCGATCTAGGTACTGCCATTTATAAACCTCACTAATAAGATTATTATCTGATTTACTGCGGTCTATAATACAACAGTTCGAATCAGTATGTCAATAAAGTATAGCAGATTAAGATAAAATGTCAATCGCATTAATATTTTTGCTCAAGAGCTTTCTGAACGATTGCCGGAACCATTCCTGAAATGTCACCCTTGAACTGGGCAAGTTCCTTGATTGCGCTGCTTTTCAGGAGGATATATTTCTGGTCAGTTGGAATAAACATTGTCTCAATTTCAGGATTCAGATTATGATTCATAAGAGAAAGATCAAATTCATATGAAAAATCAGTTGCGT
>DLKK01000061.1:1501-18768 GCA_002478955.1 Treponema sp. UBA7590 | reverse complement strand
ACTTCTTCCAAAGAAAGCCCAGTACATTCAGCGATTATTTCTGCTGAGATGTTTTTCTCAAACATCTTTCTTGCAGTTTCAATAGCCTTGTTCTTGGCACCTTCTGCTAAACCTTCAATGCGTCCTTCTTTTAGCCCGGCTCGTCTTGCGTCGTGTAGTGGTAGTGCGTCCATCATATAGTCGCTCCTGAATATCTCGTTGAGTTTCATCCTTTCGACACGCTGCTCCAGGTTTTCTGTGAAATGGTCGGAAGGTTTTCCGCTACAAAGATAACCCAAGAAGCCCTTTATTTCAAGATTTTTCTCCGAGTCAAAGGCGCTCGCATTGAAGAACAGTTTGTTGATTCCGTCATCCAGTACAAAGTCTTTCGCCTCCTTGCAGGCTGTTTTGAACGTGTATACCGGCAGGTTCAGTCCGAAAGGATCTTTTGTGCAGAGGAATATAACATAGCTTTCCTTTAGGGTTTCGTACTCGCTGCCGGAAATCAGTGAGTTAACGTCTATCATGCTTTGGTAATAACGCATACGTCGCGGCAAATCATCCGGGATTGTTGTTTGCATTTCAATGTCAAAAATGCGGTCAGAGTCTTTTACATAGACATCCATGCGGATTCCGTGCGCGCTGTAGTACGGACGGATTTCCTTCTGGAGTTCCGGGTACTCGATTTTTTCAACCTTGATTCCAAGAAGACGCTCGATAACGCCCTTGCATATTTCAGGGCTTTTCATCACGTGGCAGAACATAAAGTCGTCAGTGAAGCGAAGCTCCTCAACCGGCTTTATGCGGTAGATATTTTTTTCTAAGTTTTCCATATAACTAGTTAACGCAAAAAAATTGCAGAAACGGAAATGCTTCACAAAAAATTCTGCAAGTTTTTTTTAAAAGCTTGTTGGCAGAAAGATTGTAACCTGCTTAAAAAAACAAGTTGAAATTCATTCAATATCAAGTTGTTTTTTGGTTAAAAGTAACTTGGTTTATAGTTAAAAACAAGTTGTTTTCTGGTTAAAAGCAACTTGATTTCCAGTGAAAACCAACTTGTTTCTTATCTAAAATCAAGTTGTTTTTTACTACTCAACATAGGCTGAAAATCCAATCACTATATATATTAGAGAGTATGTAAAAACACTGTGGCTGTCGGAATCTGCAAGTGGAAAGTTTTAAACCTGGGTGACATCTTGATTTCTTAATATATATCAGCAGCATCCTGATTAATCTCTCCTTTTAATGAAAAGCCTTCCGACCATTTTACAGAAAACTTGGAGCAGCGTGTCGAAAGGCTCAAAATCAACGAGATATTCAGGAGCGACTATATGATGGATGCACTGCCGCTTCACGACGCAAGGCGAGCCGGTTTGAAGGAAGGCTTGGCTGAAGGGACCAAGAAGAAAGCGATTGAAACAGTAAAAAATCTTTTGAAAATGAACCTTGGCTCTGTTAAGCAGATTGCAAGTGCAACGCAACTTCCTGTTGAAGAAGTTCTTAAAATCAAGAACGAATTAAAATAAATTCCAATGCTGTTTATCCGGCGATGGAATATATGGGCTTTCGCGCGGATAAACATCTTGGGGAGAATTATCCTTCTACAACTTTCTTTATTGCGTTCAGAAGTTCTGAGTATTCTGTGAATGCCGGATACTGCGGGTATTCAGACTTGATTTTATCGGTGGTGCGGAAAAGAAATCCTGCTTTTGATGCTTGAATCATTCCCAGGTCATTGAATGAGTCGCCGGATGCGATTGTCTCGAACCCGCATGACTGCAACGCTTTTACAGTTGTGTATTTTGATTTTTCGCAGCGCATTTTGTAGCCAGTTATTTCTCCGCTTGTAGAGACTTCCAGTGTGTTGCAGAAGATTGTTGGAAGTCCAAGTTTTTTCATAAGAGGTGAGGCAAATTGTTCGAATGTGTCGCTTAAAATTATTGCCTGCGTAAAAGAGCGCAACTCATCAAGGAATTCTTTTGCACCAGGAAGCGGATCGATTTTTGCGATTGTCTCCTGGATTTCTTTTAATCCCAATCCGTGTTCTTTTAGGATATTGATACGGTATTTCATCAGTTTGTCGTAGTCTGGCTCATCTCGTGTTGTTTTTCTGAGTTCAGGAATTCCTGTGGCTTCTGCAAACGCAATCCAAATTTCCGGCACAAGTACACCTTCAAGGTCAAGACAAGTAATATACATTTTTTGTTCCTTTTTTAATTTTGATTTTTTTTAGTATAGCGAAAAGTACAAGTTTTCACTAGAATATTAAGCGTTATGCCGCAAAAAAAACGTTCATATTCAAGAAAAAGGGCTGTTTCCAGAGCACGGAAAAGCAGGCGAAAATCCTTGCGTGGAAAAATCTATCTGCCATTGAACAGCGTTATAACTCTTTGCGCGGTTATTGTCGGTGTCTGTACTGTTCTGCTTTTTGCTTTTAGTTTTGCCGGAAGAAATGAGAAAGTTCCGCGCCAGGTTTCTGCGAATACTGAAATCCATAAAAGTGTTGAAAAAAAATCTCCTGGAAAATCAGAAGAAAAATCTTCTGTAAAAAACAATGTAAAAACAGCGACAGACAAACAGGTTGAAAAAAAATCTGCATCCGGTCAAAAATCTTCGGCTTCAGATTTAGTTGTTGCGTCAAAAACAGCTAAAAATCCTGTACCAAAATCTGAAATGCTTGAAAAGCCTGCTGATAAAAAAAATCAGGATTTGCCCGGCCCAAAAAAAACAGATGTCAGCTTAAATTCGGCTGCAAAAAATATATCTATAATAGAAGAAAATAAAAATTCTGATGGGAAATCTTCCGCGTGGGATATTCCGGATTTTCCGCAGGCAAAAAATAATGCAAAGCTTGTGTTCATTTTTGACGACGGCGGCCACAACATGCAGCAGCTTGAAAAATGCGTTTCTCTTCCTTTTCCTGTGACAGTTGCGGTTCTTCCACGTCTTGGTCATTCCGCACAAGCCGCGGAGCGCGTAAGAAAATCCGGGAATGAGGTTATTCTTCACCAGCCGATGCAATCCGTGAATCTGAACGTGAATCCGGGCGACGGAGCAATAACTCCTGACATGGATGAGGAGAAAATCCGTTCAACAGTTCTTGCGAATATCTACGAAATTTGGCCGGTTGCAGGGATGAACAACCATGAAGGTTCGCTTATAACAGCAGACGCAGAGAAAATCGCCACAGTTATGAAGATTTGCTCGCAGCAGGAAATTTATTTTTTGGACAGCCGGACAAACTCTGACTCAAAAGTGCGTTATGTTTCAAGCGTCATGGGTTATCCTTATTATGAGCGGAATATATTTCTGGATAACACAAAAAATAGAAAGGACATTCTTTCAGAGATTGAAAAAGGTGTTGAGTTTGCAAATAAGAACGGTGTTGCTATAATGATAGGACATGTGTGGTCTGCGGAAATTCTGCCGGGAATCCTTAGGGAAGTTTATCCTGTGCTTAGCGCAAAAGGCTATAGCTTTTCCACTGTGTCAAATAGTGGTGCTTTAAAACGCGGATAATATGAACAAATATAGAAGGTAATTATGAAAGTTTTGGGAATTGAATCTAGTTGTGATGAGACTGCGGCGGCAATTGTTGAGGACGGGCACAAAATCATAAGCAATGTTGTTGCGACGCAGATTCCTTTTCATCAGATATATAAGGGCGTTGTGCCGGAAATCGCAAGCCGCAAGCACGCTGAATGGATTCTTCCGGTTGTAAGGCAGGCTCTTGAGCAGGCTAATATGACTCTGGATGACATTGATGCTGTTGCCGCCACAAACCGGCCGGGACTTATGGGGTCTCTTCTTGTTGGACTTACGTTTGGAAAAACTCTTGCATGGGCGGCGAACAAACCGTTTATCGCGATAAACCATATGCTGGGGCACATGTATGCGGCTCACCTTCAGAATGATATTCCTTATCCGTATCTTGGACTTCTTGTTTCTGGCGGACATTCAATTATTGCAAAAGTGAACGGTTTTGATGATTTGGAAGTTCTTGGAACAACTGTTGATGATTCTGTCGGGGAAGCTTTTGATAAAGTCGCTAAATTCTATGGTCTTGGCTATCCGGGCGGAGTGATAGTTGACAATCTTGCAAAAAACGGTGATCCAAAGGCGGCTTCTTTTCCTGTTCCAAGGCTTGACGGCGATGAGCACCGCTATGATATGTCGTTCAGCGGACTGAAGACGGCTGTAATCCACCAGTGCGATATGTTCTGGAACAAAGGTTATGAACATTCAAAGGAGAATATGTGCGCGGCTTTTCAGGAGACTGCGTGCAAAACTCTTATAAGCAGACTTTTCAGGGCGGTCGAGGACACTGGATTGAAGACAGTTGTTGCAGGTGGCGGTGTCGCGGCAAATTCAAGGCTTCGAGCGCTTTTTGCGGAACGTAATGACTTGAAATGCATTTTTCCACCGTTGAAACTTTGCGGCGACAATGGCGCGATGATTGCCGGAGTTGCGTTCCACTTCCTGAAGCGCGGGGACCGTTCTGGCTGGGACACAACAGCCTGCGCAAGAATCCCTCAGTTCAAACGCGGATTAAAGAATTTTCAGTAAGGAAATGTTTTTGTTATGAAATTACAGAATCTTAATTATGGAATCGTCGGACTTGGAATTATGGGCGGCTCATTTGCAAAGTCAATCCGCGAGAATATTCTGAGCATGGCGGAATCTGGCGGAAAAATCTTTGCCTGCAACCGCAGTCAGGCTTGTATTCAGCAGGCGCTTTCTGAAGGCGTTATAGACGAAGGGTTTTCAACAGAAAATGTTGGTGAGATGATAAAAAAATGTGATGTTGTTTTTATCTGTCTTTATCCGCATGCAACTTTGGATTTTCTTGTTCAGCATAAGGATGATTTTAAGAGCGGCTCGATTGTCACAGATATTTCCGGCGTGAAAGGAATATTCGAGAAATCTCTTCCGGAAATTCTCCGTCCGGACGTTGATTTTATAATCGGGCATCCAATGGCTGGCGGCGAAAAGGAAGGATATATTAATTCCCGGGCGGAATTTTTTGTTAACCACAATTATATTCTGATTCCGCAAAGCTACAATAAACCTAAAAATCTTGAGACAATGCGCGCATTGATTACAGACATGGGATTTTCCAGAATCACAGAGACAACCTGCGAAATCCACGACTATAAAATCGGTTTCACAAGCCAGCTTTGCCATATAATTGCAAGTGCGTTGGTTGAGTCTGCGGAAGATCCTGAGATAACTGCTTTTGGCGGTGGAAGCTTTGAGGATTTGACCCGGATTGCAATGATAAACGCGTCGCTCTGGACGGAACTTTTTATCTCCAACAAGGAAAAGCTGGTTCATCACATAGAAAATTTTGAAAAAATGATGGATGAATTCAAGTCTGCAATAAAAAACGAGGACTCGGAAAAGTTGAATGCGCTGCTTTCCGACACGCGCGAAAAACGTCTGCGTATGGGTTCAATCAGAACTGTGAAGAAATGAGTCTTTCTTTTTCTTCCTGCTTATTCAATTTGTTGATTTGGAGAAAAAACTCGACATTTGACCTATTATTTGTTTTTAAGTCGGCTTTTAATTATTGAAAAACAACATAAACCGTACTAGAATAAAGATTATGACTATTGAAACGCTTGATAAGGCAATTAGACGGGTTCCTGATTTTCCTAAGCCGGGAATTCTTTTTTATGATATAACAGGTATTTTTACTCAGCCGGATGTATTTAAATACTGTATTGATAGAATGGTGGAGATTTACAAGGATAGAAAAATCGATGCGGTTGCAGGAATTGAGTCGCGTGGATTTCTTTTTGCGGCTCCTTTTGCGGAACGTGTCGGAATCCCTCTTGTTGTAATCAGAAAGAAAGGAAAGCTTCCAGGAAAAACTTATTCCTGCGAATATGCGCTTGAATATGGAACAGCTGTCATAGAGGCGCACAAAGCTGATATTCAGGCAGGAAAGAACTATCTTGTTGTTGATGATCTGATTGCAACTGGCGGAACTTTGACTGCCTCAAAGAATCTTATTGAGCAGGGCGGCGGAGTTGTTAGCGACTTTTTTGGCGTTATCGGTCTGCCGGAATTAAAATTTGAAGAAAAATTAGCCCCTACGCGGGTTACAACTTTAATTAACTACAGTGGAAAATAAAAAGGAAGAATTATGTCTGAATTACCAAAAAACTATAAGCCAATTCTTGGTGTAAAAGAAACTGAGCACGCAATTGTAAGCATAAAGGATTTTTTTCAGATTTCACTTTCAACTGAATTGAATCTTACCCGCGTAACAGCACCGCTTTTTGTTCCTGCAGGAACTGGTATAAACGATGATCTTAATGGTGTTGAAAAACCTGTTTCCTTTGAGGCAAAAGGAATCGGTGGCCAGAAAATGGAGATTGTGCAGTCGCTTGCAAAATGGAAGAGACTTAAGGTTACAGAACTTGGCCTAAAGCCAGGCTTTGGAATTTATACAGATATGAACGCAATCCGCCCGGATGAGGAGCTGGATGCGGTTCATTCGCTGTATGTTGACCAGTGGGACTGGTGCATGTGCATTGACGAGAAGGACCGTACGATTTTTTATCTTCAGGATATTGTAAAGAAGATTTACCGCACAATAAAGCGCACGGAATTTTTCCTGTACGACCGCTATTCAGTGCTTGAACCGACTTTGCCGGAAAAAATAACTTTTGTTTATTCGGATGATTTATGGCGTGAATATCCGAATCTTACTCCGAAGGAGCGGGAAAACGCTGTGGCAAAAAAATATGGTGCCGTTTTTATTGCCGGAATAGGTGGAAAATTGCCGGACGGTTCTATTCATGACGGACGTGCTCCTGATTATGATGACTGGATTAGCGATGCTGGAGACGGTCATGTTGGTTTGAACGGAGATATTATTGTATGGAATGAAACTCTTGGCCGCGCGTTTGAGCTTTCTTCAATGGGAATTCGAGTAAGCCC
Source organism: Treponema sp. UBA7590 (assembly GCA_002478955.1). Classification (GTDB taxonomy): domain Bacteria; phylum Spirochaetota; class Spirochaetia; order Treponematales; family Treponemataceae; genus Treponema_D. Next base: position 11,841 of record DLKK01000061.1, on the reverse strand, counting down.
TGAAAGTTTAAAGCGCCAGCTTGCCGAACGTGGCTGCGAGGAGCGTGCGAAACTTCCGTTCCAGAAAAAACTTTTGAACGGTGAGCTTGCATTTACTCTTGGTGGTGGAATTGGTCAGTCGCGCCTTTGCATGTTCCTTTTGCGTAAAGCACACATCTGCGAAGTTCAGGTAAGCGAATGGCCTGCCAGCGAACTTGCGGCTTGTGAAAAAGCTGGAATTCCGGTTCTTTAAATAAAATTTTGGCCAGGAGCCGTTTTGGAAACTGTATTCAATTTAAAATCTGATGAAATAGAGCTTAAGCTTTCAGAATGTGTGAAAAATGGCATGACGGAATTCAATCTTCATGATTCTGTTTATGCGGGCGACAAGAACAAGTTGCTGGGCTTTCTTAAGTATGTTGAGAAAAATGTGCCTGGACTTTTTGTTTCTGTTGTTGTGAATCCAGAGATTCTTGACATGGACATTTGCCGCCAGTGCATGAGAATAAATTCTTCGCTGGAAATTCCGTTCCGCGCGCAGAAAAACGGTCTTTTTGACAAAAAATTCTTTGCGCGCCGCGCCACAATGCTCAATAATTCCGAGCTTGTTTTTGGAGTTCAGCTTTTTTATGCGGACAATGACAAAGATTCATTAAAGGCATTCAAAGACAGGCTTGATTTTACAATTGAACAGTTTCCGAACCATATTTGTTTTCCTCAGACAGAAGATTCTGAGATGGCGCAGACGGCGCGTGTGCGACAGACTTTTAGCGCGGAAGAGATAAGAACCGCGCGGAATATTGCCTTTGCGTGCCGCACATTTTATTCTGCTGGACGCGCTGTTCCGTGGTTCAAAAGCATCTTGTGCGCCCTGCGTATTTCTCCCGCGGCATTTTTCAGTGATTTTGCCGAATGGCAGCGTTGCAATAATTGTGACTATAAATCAGGTTTTGTGCCGGAAGAAGCTAATCATCACGATATTGAGAAAATGCAGCTGCTTTTTCTTCAGCAGAAATTTGAGGAAAAGAAAAAAAGCAACATGTTTACGGCCTGCAATGATATTGTCTGCATGAACGGCGCATTGAGCAGGCTTGTTGCCGACGGAACAGAATCTGTTCTTGAGACCGATTACGACCCGGAGGAAATTTTTGGGCCGGAAGCAATGGATTTGAACGCTTTTGTAAACGACCTTTGCATGGAACACTGCACTGTAAAGATTTTCTTGAATGAAGACGGTGAGCCGGATTTTAAGGTTCTTTAAAGGCTTTTACGATGATTTTGAATTTTTCAACTTCAGAAAAGGAACGTCTCGACGAATTTTTGCGGAAAAATCTGCCGGCGGCAATAAATGAGGAAAATGTCAGCAATTCAAAAATCAGGCGGCTTGTGGTTGCCGGCGCAGTTTGCGTGAACGGAAGGCAAATCCGGCGGCCGGCGTTTGAATTGCGTGGAAAATCAAATATCACAATAAATTACGAGAAGGAAAAATTTCTTTTTGAAAAACAGCCGGACGACATAAAGTTTGAGCTTTCTGAAAAAGATGTTCTTTTTGAGGACGAATTTTTAATCTGTGTGAACAAACCCGCGCTTTTTCCTACGGAGGAAACTGTTGTAGGTGGCGAAAAGCGTGATAATCTGCATGACGCGCTCGTCCGCTATTTATGGAAGAAAAATCCTGGTTTAAGAAATCCTCCGTACGTGGGAATTATGCATCGCCTTGACCGCGAGACAAGCGGAATTATTCTTTTTACAAAGCAACGTTCAGTCAATAAAGAAATCCAAAAGATGTTTTCCGGGCATGATTTTACAAAGGTTTACCTTGCGCTTTGCTGTGGTGGTTCTGAAAAAATAAAGCCTGGCAAAGAAGTTTCTGTTGAAATGTTCATGAACCGCATAAGTCCGAAAAGCCAGCCGGCAAAATGGGGCTATGTTCCGGAAGAACTTGGTGGACTTTATTCAAAGACTGATTTTTCTGTTGTGGATAAGATTTTGCGCGGGGAAAAAAAATATTTTCTGGTCCGGGCCAATCTTTTTACTGGGCGGACACATCAAATCCGCGTGCATTTGAGCTCTGTTGGTCTACCGATTCTAGGCGATGTGCTTTATGGCGGAAAACCTGAAAAAAGGGTTATGCTGCATTCTTCGCGGCTGGAATTTATTCATCCGGTTAGTGGGCAAAGAATTTGCATTGAATCTGACCCGGATTTTTTATTGAATTAATTTTATTTTTTTGTTGACGAAGTGTTTTCTTTGTGAGTATTTTTATATTAACAAGATAGAATAAGGGATTAGAGATGGCACAGGAAAAAGAGAAAAAAGCTGAAGAACAGAAAGAAAAGGTCGAAAAAAAGGCTGAGTCTTCAGACGCTTCTGATAAAAAAGAAGAAAAAACTGATGCAAAGCCTGAGGAAGGCAAAACAGAAAAAAAAGAGATTTCTCCAGAAGAAAAAATAGCGGCTCTTGAAAAGCAGATTGAGGATTTGAAAAATCAGGCGCTCTACAAGGCTGCAGAGAATGATAACTGGCGCAAACGTATGATGCAGCAGAAAGATGATGCTGTGGCTTACGCAAACGCTTCTCTTTTGGGGGACTTGTTGGACAGTCTTGATAATTTTGACAGAACGCTTGATGCTGCCAAGGACGCAAAAGATGCCAAGTCGATTGCGGACGGAATTAAGATGGTCAACAAGAATCTTGTAAATATGCTTGAGTCTAAATATGGACTGAAAAGCTTTGGAAAGGAAGGTGATGAATTTAATCCTGAGGAACATGAGGCTATTGGTCGCGTGGAAGATGAGTCTGCAAAGAGCGAAACCTTGAAGCAGGTTTATCTGAAGGGATATAAATTGAACGATAAAATCATTCGCCATGCGAAAGTTATGGTGAACGTTCCGAAGAACAAATAGGTTTTAGGGCGTAGCCCTAGGCGAAAGAGTAGGTCGCAACGAAGTGCGAACGTGCAACCGAAAGTTTTTGACTTGAAGGTTGGTAGTGAGCCGAAGTGCGAACGTAGGGAAAGACCTTTCCCTTCAAATTAGTAATTATTAAAGGAGCAATATATGTCTAAGATTATTGGTATTGACTTGGGTACAACAAACTCTTGTGTTGCCGTAATGGAAAACGGTGAACCGGTTGTAATCCAGAACTCAGAGGGTGGCCGTACAACTCCGTCTATTGTAGGTTTTACTGCAAAAGGTGACCGTGTTGTTGGTCAGCCAGCTAAAAACCAGATGGTAACAAATCCGAAGAACACAGTTTATTCTGCAAAACGTCTTATTGGTCATAAATTTGGCGAACTTCAGGGAGAAGCTACAAAACTTCCTTATAAAGTTATTGATAACGGTGCTGATGTTCGTGTAGAAATTGAGCAGAATGGCGAGAAAAAACTGTATTCTCCACAGGAAATTTCTGCTTTCGTTCTTCAGAAGATGAAGAAGACTGCGGAAGATTATCTTGGCGAACCTGTTACAGAGGCTGTAATCACTGTTCCAGCTTACTTTAATGATGCTCAGCGTCAGGCTACAAAAGATGCTGGTAAGATTGCAGGTCTTGATGTAAAGCGAATTATCAACGAACCTACTGCTGCTGCTTTGGCTTTTGGTTTTAAGCAGGATCAGAACAAGGAAAAGACAATTGCTGTCTATGACCTTGGTGGTGGTACTTTTGATATTTCTATTCTTGAGCTTGCAGATGGTGTTTTTGAGGTAAAATCAACAAACGGTGATACTCAGCTTGGTGGTGATGACTGGGACCGCGCAATCATCAACTGGTTGCTTAAAGAGTTCAAGAATGACACAGGAATCGATTTGAGCACAGATCCTATGGCTATGCAGAGACTTAAGGAAGCTGCTGAAAATGCAAAGATTCAGCTTTCTAGCCAGACTTCAACAGATATAAATCTTCCATTTATTACTGCTGATGCTACAGGTCCTAAACACCTGCAGAAGACTTTGACACGCGCCCAGTTTGAGCAGATGACAGAAGATTTGTTTGAACGAACAAAGGAACCTTGCCGCAAGGCTTTGGCTGATGCAGGAATCACTGCTGACAAGATTGATGAAATCTTGCTTGTTGGTGGTTCTTCACGAATGCCAAAAGTTCAGGAAGTTGTAAAACAGATTTTCGGAAAAGAAGGCTCAAAAGCTGTAAACCCGGATGAGGCAGTTGCTATTGGTGCTGCAATTCAGGGCGGTGTATTGAAAGGTGATGTAAAAGATGTTCTTTTGCTTGATGTAACTCCACTTTCACTTGGTATTGAAACAATGGGTGGCGTTATGACAAAGCTTATCCCAAGAAATACAACAATTCCTACAAAGAAGAGCCAGGTTTTCTCTACAGCTGCTGATGGTCAGACTGCTGTATCAATCCACGTACTTCAGGGTGAACGCGAAATGGCTGCCCAGAACCGTACACTTGGAAACTTTGACTTGGTAGGTATTCCTGCGGCTCCACGTGGAGTTCCACAGATTGAAGTTACATTCGACATCGATGCGAACGGTATTGTTCATGTTTCTGCTAAAGACCTGGGAACAGGAAAGGAACAGCACATTCAGATTACTTCTTCTTCAGGTTTGAGCGAAGATGAAATCAACAGAATGGTTAAGGATGCCGAGGCAAACGCTGCTGCCGACAAAGAGAAACGTGAGGCTGTAGATGCTAAGAACGAGGCTGATTCACTTGTATATCAGACTGAGAAAACTTTGAAGGAAGCCGGCGACAAGATTGGTGCTGCTGAAAAGCAGAAGATTGAGGACGCTTGTGCTGCCTTGAAGAAGGCTATTGAAGGCGGAAATACTGCTGACATCAAGGCTAAGTCTGAGGAATTGAAGCAGGCTTCTTACAAGATGGCTGAGGAAATGTACAAACAGCAGGGTGCTCAGGGTGCATCTGGTGCTCAACCTGGAGCAGATGCTGGAAGCGCAGGTTCTGATTCGAATGCAGGAAATGATTCAAAATTCAACAAAGGCAAAGCTGATGATGTTGATTTTGAAGTTCATGATGATAAATAGCCTTAATCAACGGGCTGCATAAAGTTCTTATAGGCTTTATCTTAAAATTGCAACTGCGCAGGCAGTTGCAATTTTTATTTATACAGTGTTATATTTTACAAAAGGAAATACAAATGGCAAAACGTGATTATTATGAAGTTTTGGGGCTCCAGAAAGGTGCTACAGAAGAAGAAATTAAAAAAGCTTACAGAAAACTTGCTATAAAATATCATCCGGACAGAAATCCTGGCGATAAAGAGGCGGAGGAAAAATTCCGCGAGGCAACAGAAGCTTATGAAGTTCTTTCTGACGAAAAAAAGCGTCCTTTGTATGATCAGTATGGTTTTGCCGGTGTTGATGGAATGGATCAGGGCGCAGGTGGGGCTCAGTATTCGCATGCGTTCCATGATTTCAGTGACCTTTTTGGTGGAATGGGCGGCGGTTTTGGCGATATTTTCGACAATATTTTTGGCGCTTCTGCACGTTCTTCGTCTCGCAGAAAGGGCGGTCCTACAGAAGGAGCCAGTTTGCGCTATGACCTTAATATTTCATTTAAGGATGCTGTTTTCGGCACAAAGAGCGAGATTCACTTTAAACATAACGAGACTTGCGAGGCTTGCCACGGAACTGGATGTGCTGACGGTGCAACAAGAAAGACTTGTCCTACCTGTAACGGTATGGGGCAGGTAAGACGCAGCGCAGGATTTTTTTCTGTTCAGCAGACTTGTCCTGACTGTAACGGTTCCGGCACAAAAATTGATAAACCTTGCCGCGAATGTGGCGGACGCGGAGTTGTTGAAAAAGCTAAAAAGATTTCTTTTGCGATTCCGGCTGGTGTTGATGACGGAAAAAGGATTACAATTCCAAAAATGGGAGATGCCGGGGCAAATGGCGGACTTGCTGGCGATTTGGTTGTGATTCTTCATGTTGACAGTCATCCGTTCTTTGAACGCAGTTCACAGGATCTTTACTGTGCAATTCCAGTTTCTTTTACGCAGGCTACGCTTGGTTCGAATATTTCCATTACAACACTTGATGGAAAACAGATTGACTTGAAGATTCCTGCGGGAACTGCTTCTGGAAAACTTCTGAGAATCCGCGGAGAAGGCGTTCCGTACACAGGAACTTCTCGCCGTGGAGATTTGTATGTAAAGATAATCGTCCGTATTCCGCAGAGAATTTCGGGCGCGCAAAAAGATTTGCTTACAAAATATATGGAGCTTGAAAATCCAGTTTCAAATCCGCAGATGCTTTCCCTTAGCGAGCTGGACAATTAGACTCGAACGAAAAAAAATAAAGTATCAGACCTGGCTGTCCTTTGGGATAACCAGGTCTGATACTTTATAAAAACAATACTTCTTTTTTTAGGCGAATTTGCCGATAGTGTGTTATAATTAAATGTAGAAAATTTGACATACTCGAGGTAAATATGTACAAGACTAAAAGACGGGTCATATATTTTATAATAAATGCCGCAGTATTGCTTCTTTCGGTAATCGTTTCAATTTTGATTGTCATAAAGGACAGCGACAGTCATTCGAAAGTTGTTTATCTGGGAATTCCTGCGCTTATATTTCTTTCTTTTCTTACTGCTGGTTCTTCAATTCGTCGCCATGCAGACAAATATCTTCGTGTAAAAAACCTCGAGTCTGGCTATACGGCTTATATCAATGAATTTATTGATGCGTTAAGGTTCTGCTATTCTTTTGATGATTTTTATAAACAGATTTCCGAGATTCTTGAGCTTCAGGCTGACTGTGCGGTTCTTTTTATTGACCGTGAGAAAAATTACGTTCTTTACAACAGCCCGGACAGAATTTCTTCATATTATACAACGCGTGATGCGCTTGCAAATAATTTTCCGCTTGGCTGGAAAGACGGATTCTATTATCTTGGAAAGAATTTTGGTGTAGTTTCGTCATATCATCAGGCCCGTGGATTCTTTATCTGTTATCAGGGAAAGCAGTTTTTTGTATTTAATAGATATACAATGCTTTTTGATACAGAAATTTATTCAAAGCTTACAGAAGAATTTTACCGTTTTATTGAACGAACAAAGATTATTTCAAACCTTTCCGAGATTTCTTCTCTTACAAAAGAGTGGGAGCAGCTTGCGGAGACGCAGGTTTCGTTTCTTCCGCACAATATTCCGAACATTCCTCACCTTAAGATTGCAACTTATTACCGGCCGCTGGTAAATGTTTCCGGTGACTATTATTCAATTCTTCCGATTGACAGTTCAAAGACTCTGCTTATGCTTGGAGACGTTTCTGGTAAAGGTCTTCCGGCTGCGCTTATCATGGGTCTGGTAATGAACACTGTTAAAATCATTGAAAACAAGGAAGATTTGGTCGGGCTTATCCAGGCGGTAGACAGCGCTATCAAGGGAATGCACCTTCAGGATAAGTATACGGTTCTTTTCCTGGGAATTGTTGATACAGAGGAAATGAAAATCCGCTACATAAATGCGTCTATGTCTGACCCGATTGTTCTTTCTCGTGCGCCAGACGGTTACCGAATCAAGGAGCTTACTTCTAACGCCAGCGTTGTCGGTATTATTGATATGGATGACGTCAAGGTGAATGAGATGCGCCTTTTCCGCGGAGACACAATCCTTCTTGCGACAGATGGTGTTTCAGAAGTTATGGATGATAACGGTGTGGAACTTGGTGATACAGAAGAATACATTCAGACTTTAAAATCAAGCGCTGCAAAACAGCCGCAGCAGTTTGTTGATGATATTGTTGATCTTATAATGCGTTATAACGGCGACAAAAGATTGCATGACGACGTTACTATGATGGTTGCAAAGGTAGGTTAATATGGTTTTGTTCATTGTTATAAATTTAGTTCTTACACTTTTCTTTTTATTTGAGACTTTTTATACGGATCGCTCTGGAAATACAGATGAAGTCGGAACAAACCCGATTATTCCTAATATTCTTCTTATGGCGGTGAATGCCGGTCTGTTTACTTTCTTTATTGCTACCGGAGGCTCAATAACTTCTTCTCTTTTTACAATTCTGATGAGAATCTGCTTTTTGATTGAAGCGTGTCTTCTTGTGAATATTTCAAACTGTCTTACTTATTATGCGTGGAAATACACAAATACTTTGACTTCAATTGCAAAGATGATTCTTTACGCTTTTGCTTTGTGGATTGTTTTCTTTAAGTTCAAGCAGGTTTCCTTAAGTGACGAATTTGGACTTTCTGTCCGTTCGGATTATCTGTTCTCTGGCGATGCAAGAAAATTTTTCCCGTGGACTTGGGTGACTCTTTACAATTTGGTTTACCGTTTTCTTATTCCTGCGTTCATGACGGTCGTGATGCTTTGCAAGACGGAAGCTGTCGGCACAAAGCTTGATAAATTCAAAAGTTATATTTATGCGCTCGGAATTGCGTCAATGTGGGCAATTGCTTTGTTCCTTGATGCTGTTGTACAGAGATGTCCTGTTTATTCCTTGCTTCACAACATAATTTTTATTCCGGTTCTGGTGATTCTTCCGCTCGGTTCAAAACTTGCGGCTGCTCCATCTGGACGAGGAACTGTTTCTTTTATAATTAAGTCTGTTTTCATGTATATTTTGCCGGCAGGAATAATGGGACTGATTTTTATGGTTCTTTACCCGCTGCGCGCACGCTTCCCAGTTCTTTTTATCCTTTGCGGATTCGCCGCGACCGGTTTTGTCCTTTATCTTGTCCAGACAATCAATAAACTTATCTCAAAGTCAAAATTCGGACATTCTGCGGATTACGCTGTGGCTTTTGAAAAGGATTTGGCTTCAATTGACTACAATGGTGAAATGGACGCAATTGCGGACAATATGTTCCAGATTTTTAAGAACAATGCGGAATCTTCTTCTATGACTGTCTATATAAATGGAGGAAACGATTCTTTTGAAGTTGCATATTCTTCCACAGGAAAGGCGCACAAGCTTGAAAACAAAGGAAAACTTTTTGAGGAACTTTTGAACTTGAAGCGGAATGTGGTTATTTCCTCTCAGGTTGATTCTTCGCATGATTTTTCTAATATCAGAACTGAGCTTATGAAATTTTTTGCCGAAACAGAATCGGACGCGCTTTTTATTTTGAATGAAGGACGTGACGTTCATGGTTTGATTCTTCTTGGAATAAAGACCAGCAAAGACCATTACAAAGATTATGACTACACTGTATTTACAAAACTTTATTCATACTTCTTCGTATTCGGTTATTTTATGAGAAACATTTCCAACAAGGAAATTATTGGTACGGTAAACCGCGAGCTCCGTATGTCAAGCCAGATTATTACTTCAATTCAGGACAATATTGACAACGTTACAAATCCGAAGATGGATGCCGGCTGTATAATGGTTCCGGCTCACAATATTGGTGGTGAATTTGTAGACATGATTCGACTTACGGATTCGCGCCACATGTTTGTTGTCGGCGATTTGAGCGGAAAAGGTATCGCGGCCTCGATGAACATGGTCATCCTTAAGGCGATTATCCGCGCATATCTTGCAGAAACGCACGATTTTAAGCAGCTTGTTGTAAAAGTAAACCGTTTTATCCGCGATAATCTTCCAAAAGGAACAATTTTTGCCGGAATGTTTGCAATCATGAATTTTGACAATGACACGCTTTATTACATAAACTGTGGTGTTCCGGCAATGCTTTTGTACACAGAATCCTATAACAACGTAATTGAAATCCAGGGTGAAGGTCATATTCTTGGGTTCGTTAAGGATTTGTCTCCGTATGTTTCTGTAAAACAGATTAAGCTTAACAAGAATGATATTGTTCTTGTCTGCACGGATGGTCTGATTGAGTCGCATTCGCTTCGTGGTGAAAAATTCGGAAAAGACAGGATTCAGAGGTATATGGTTGCAAACGCAATGTATCCGGCGAGCCGTATGGCGCAGTTTGAATATGACGAACTGATGAAGTTTATGTCCCACGAAATGGAAGATGATGTGAGTGTTCTTGTGATGAAATATCTTCAGTCTAACGCATCTGAAAAAGCCGAGGCGGAAGCGGGCAAAAAAACATTGGAAGAAATGAAGCCGAATGTTGCTGATGCTGAAAATATTGGTTAAGGAGAAACTATGGAATTACTTACAGTTACAGAAAAAGATGGTACAGACTATAAACTTTATGAATTGAGCGGCGGATTCAACGCATATACGCTTGTAAACATTGCCAGCAAAATTTACGATTCCATAAAAAAAACAAATGTCGTGCTTGATATGGCAAATGTGACGGAACTGGACGCTGCGGCAATCGGTGTTATTATGGCTGCCCATAATGACTCGGAGGAAACCGGCAAAAAATTGTATTTGCTTTCAATCTCAAATGAGGTTGACCGCCAGATTCTTGCCACAGGATTCAAGG
>DLKK01000061.1:0-1478 GCA_002478955.1 Treponema sp. UBA7590 | reverse complement strand
AAGGAAGAGTTCAATATAATTTCTTCTGTTACCGAAGTCGCATAAAATTTATTGAGTAATAATTGGTCAAAAAAAAACGGACTGAATAATTTCAGTCCGTTTTTTTTCAGTTGATTTTATTTTACAACAAAATTTACAAGCTTATCTTTTACGATAACGCATTTTACAATTGTTTTTCCTTCTAAATATTTTAAAACATTACTTAATTCTTTAGCACATTTTAACATTTCTTCATTAGAANNCCTTCAAGGAATTTTTTTGCATCCTCGTTGTTTTCTGCCGCAGAACGCAATGTTTCGTCTGAAGCACCTGGTTCTGCCTTGAATTTTCCGCGGAGTTTTCCGTTTATCATTACAACAATTGTTTTTTCTTCGTCTTTTGCAAAATCTTCATTTACAACCGGCCACTGGACATAAGCGATTGATTCTTTGTTTCCGAGTTTCTGCCAAAGTTCCTCGCCAAGATGTGGCGCGTACGGACTAAGAATTTTTACAAAATCCTGCCACATTGCCTTTGGAACTGAATCCAGCTTTGAAATTTCGTTTATAAAAATCATCATCTGGCTTATCGCAGTGTTGAAATTCAAAGAAGCTGTGTCTGCGGTGACTTTTTTTACGGTTTGTGCAAAAGTTTTACGTGCGGAAATGAGTTTTTCGTCTGTAAGTTTTCCGGTGATGTCAATGTCGGAAAGTGGCTTTTCGCTTATGGCCCAGACTTTTTCAAGGAAGCGGTGGATTCCCACAATTCCCTGTGTTGACCACGGTTTTGACATTGTGAGCGGTCCCATAAACATTTCGTACATTCGCACTGAATCTGCGCCGTATTCTTTTACTTCATCATCAGGGTTTACAACATTTTTGAGTGATTTTGACATCTTTGCGACAATCTGCTCAAGTTTTTCGCCGGTTTTCTTTTCATAGAAATTGCCGTCATCGCGTTTTTCAACTTCGTCAACAGGAACAAGGGTCTTGTTTGCGCGCTGGAATGCGAATGAAGTTATCATTCCCTGGTTTACAAGCCGCTGGAACGGTTCTTTTGTTGAAACAACTCCTAAATCATAAAGAACTTTGTGCCAGAATCTTGCGTACAAAAGGTGAAGAACAGCGTGTTCTGCGCCTCCTATGTACAAATCTACCGGCATCCAGTATTTTTCAGCCTGAGGCGAGCAGAACTGTTTGTCGTTGTGCGGGTCAAGGTATCGAAGATAATACCAGCATGAACCGCCCCACTGAGGCATTGTGTTTGTCTCGCGTCTTGCGTTTCCGCCACATTTTGGGCATGTGCAGTTTACCCAGGAATCAATCGCGGCAAGCGGAGATTCGCCCGTGCCTGTCGGCTGATAAGATTTTACATCTGGAAGGCGTAGAGGCAGTTCTTCCTCTGGAACAGGAACGGTTCCGCAAGTAGGGCAGTGAATCAATGGAATTGGTTCGCCCCAGTAACGCTGACGGCTGAAAACCCAGTCGCGGAGCTTGTAG
>DLKK01000039.1 GCA_002478955.1 Treponema sp. UBA7590 | reverse complement strand
TAAAACCGCCTTTTTTATTTTGAGCCGAGGGAAAGGCTTTTCCCCTCTAAAATTTAATCTTTAGACATTCTCTGACTTTAATGTAGGGAATCGGTTAAAGTAGTCTTTTGTTGTGCGCGCTGCAACTCCGCTTAGAAGAATAAGCGCGATACAGTTTGGCCAAGCCATAAGACCGTTTGTAATGTCTGCGATTGTCCAAACCTGGCTGATTGTCATGTACGGACCGATTGCAACAGCAAGAATATAGATTACGCGGTAAATCATTACAAGTTTCATTCTGCCGTTTGAAAGATATTCAAGGCAGCGTTCTGAATAATAATCCCAGCCAAGAATTGTTGTGAAAGCAAAGAACACAAGACAAATCATAAGAAGGAACTGAACCGAACGTCCGTCTCCGCCAAGAACCGCATTGAATGCCGCAGAAGAAAGCTCTACGCCTTTAAGGGTTTCGCCGACTCCGTTTGTTGGAAGAGTGAAAACTCCGCCGTTGCTGAATGCGATTACGATTGAAAGACCAGTCATTGTACAAACGATGATTGTATCAATAAAAGTTCCTGTCATGGAAACAAGTCCCTGCGCAACAGGTTCCTCTACTTTTGCCGAGGAAGCGGCGATTGCGGCAGAACCAAGTCCGGCTTCGTTAGAGAAAATTCCGCGGGCAATACCTTTCTGCATTGCAACGATTACAGAACCTACGATACCGCCTGTTACAGCTTTTGGAGCAAATGCGGCCTTAAAGATAAGCGCAAATGCGGCAGGAATTTTTGTTGCATTCATAACAAGAACGCTAACCCCAAGGAAAACGTAAAGAATTGCCATGAACGGAACGATAACCTGAGCAACTTTTGAAATTCTCTGAAGTCCGCCGATAATTACAAGGGCCGCAAAAATTGTAACCAAAGCTCCGGCAATTACTGTTGCCCAAGAATACTTAGTGCCAAACAAAGTGAATGCAACATGAGTTGTGTCCGGGTCAAAAGCATTCTTTACAGCAGAAGCAATACCATTAATCTGAGTGAATGTTCCGATTCCGAAAAGACCTACGCATACACCGAAGATTGCAAAGAGAACGGCAAGCCATTTCCATGAAAAACCAGTTCTTTCTTTCAATCCTGTTTCGATTGTATAGAAAGGTCCGCCAAGAACGTGACCATCAGCCATATGCTTGCGGTATTTTACAGAAAGCATACATTCAGTGTATTTTGTCGCGATTCCCACAAGAGCGGCAAGCCACATCCAGAAAAGAGCTCCTGGACCACCAGCCGCAATAGCTGTTGCAACACCTACGATATTTCCTGTTCCGATTGTCGCGGAAAGTGCCGTGCAAAGAGCACCAAAACTAGAAACCTCGCCTTTTTCTCCGTCTGACTTGCGGAAAATTGATTTTAATGCGCGTCCCAATTTATGGAACTGCATACCATGGAGCCGGATTGTCAAAATCAATCCAGTCACAAGAATCAAGATGATTGTCGGAAGCCCCCAGACAATATCATCAATCTTGTTGATAATTGTGTCGAACATTTTGCTTGTCCTTTAAAAAAAATAAGAGCGAAAATACACAATCGTATTTCGCTCTCTAAAGAGTATGACAAGAATCTTTTAGCCCTGTCCCTTATGCCTGAGATATCGGTTTTAATAACCTTAACCCTTCGGCGTCCCACCTGAAAATGGGAACTCTCCAGAGAATCGCCAGTACAGTAACGCTGATGACGATACAATACATTAGCACTAAGAAAATATCTGCGTCAACAGGATTATTTGAATAAATTTCGGATTTTTTCAGGAAAATCAATAAAAGCGCAAGAGAATTTGTAATTTGTGAAGACTTTGTGCGATAAGATAGATTAAAGTGCGTAGCACCCAAATTCTTACAAGCGAAGCGCGAGCACAACCGTCTGGAGCAAATTGCAAATTCTCTGAGAGCGGTTTTTCACAATCTTAAAAATCCGAAATTTTCTCAATTTAATTTTTTCTGCAACCTTTCCAAAAAAAATGTGTCTAAATCTATTTTTTTTATGGAATTTGTGCTAGTATTCAAGTATACTGACAAAAATACAAAAAATGTCAATTTGGCAATACAAAAAGAAGGGAAACCATGTATTCAACTATTCCACAGATGTTATATGAAAAAGCAAAAACTTCTCCAAATGCAGTTATTCAATACTCAAAAGACAGCAACGGTATTTTTCAACCTGTAACTTATGCAGAATTTTCTGAATCAGCCTTGAATTTTGGCGCGGGACTCCTTTCCCTGGGCGCAAATCACGGCGAGCACATAGGATTAATCGCCGACAACCGAAAGGAATGGCTAGTTTCATCTGTTGGAATCATGTCTGCCGGCTGCTGCGACATTCCCCGTGGAAGCGAAGCGACCGTAAAGGATTTATCTTACATCCTGAGCTTTGCAAACTGCAAAATAATTGTCGCGGAAAATAACTCAAGCTACAAAAAAATCGTTGAATGTCGCCCGAACTTAAAAGATTTGCAGACAATCATCGTCATTGACACAAAAAATGTTGATACAGAAGCAACAGACGTAAAAGTCATCTCTTATAATGAAGTCTTGACGCTTGGAAAGGATTTCAGGAATTCAAATCCTGGGAAAATCGAAGAAAGCATAAAAAACGGAAAAGAGGATGATACAGCCACAATCATTTTTACTTCCGGAACAACAGGAACTCCAAAAGGAGTTGAGCTTCTCCACAAAAATTTCATGTGCCAGATAGAAGATGTCTCAGAAACATTGAATTTAAAGCCCGGAGACAAAACACTTTGCGTTCTTCCTGTATGGCACGTATATGAACGTGAAATGGAATATTATTACATGGCGAAAGAAATTGCGATGTGCTACACAAAACCTGTTCCAAGCATGATTATTGCGGATTTCAAAAAAATCAATATTTCGTTCATCGCCTGCGTGCCACGAATCTGGGATGCAATCTACAAGCAGATTGAAAAAAACGCAACGGAAAAATCATCTTTCAAGAAAGTTCTTTTCAAAATTTGCATCGGAGCGGTAACAACCCGCCGCTGGATGATAGACATAATCATGGGACGAAATCTTCAGTTCAAGAAACCGCTGTGGATTCTTACAGTATTGAACAAATGGCTCTACATTCCACGCGCATTTCTTTTGCCATTAAAAGCCCTTGGCGATATAATGTTCTTTTCAAAAGCGCGGGCAGTTTTCGGAAGCAGCTTCAAAGTCGGAATGAGCGGTGGCGGCGCATTGGCTCCACGGCTCGACAGATTTTTTAACTCAATCGGCATAAGGCTTGTAGAAGGATTCGGGCTAACAGAAACAGCACCTATCATCTGCATAAGAAATCCAAGAAAACCAGTCATGGGAACAATCGGCAAGGCAATGCCTTACAACGAAATAAAGGTCGTGGATAAATTCGGCGTTGAATGTGCGCCCGGCCAGATGGGAGTCCTTTATGTGCGCGGCGACAACGTCATGAAAGGCTACTACAAGCAACCGGAACTCACAGAGCAAGTATTAAAAGACGGCTGGCTTAACACAGGCGACCTTGTAGTTCTTTCCAGAAAAGGCGATATAATGGTAAAAGGTCGGGCAAAAGACACAATCGTTTTGCGTTCCGGCGAAAACGTAGAACCGCTTCCAATAGAAAACAAGCTGGTCGAATCGCCGTACATCGCGCAAGCCGTAATCGTAGGCCAGGACAAAAATTATCTTGGTGCGCTTTTGATTCCAAAAAAAGAAAACATAATCGAATATGCAAAATCAAACAACCTTGACTGCGAGAACGTAGGCGCCTTTTTAAAAAGCACCGAGATAAAAAACTTAATAAATTCCGAGCTAGAACGCCTTATAACGCCAAAAAACGGATTCAAGCCATTTGAAAAAGTCGGCTCATTCTGTTTCTTGGACCGCCAGTTCGAAGTCGGGGTGGAACTCACAGCAAAGGGAACTGTAATCCGCAGCAAAGTCAACGAGCTTTACAAGTGGCAAATCGCCTCCATGTTCAGCGATTCAGTAATCGCACAGGGACTTTCCGGCCTGAGCAGCCTAACAGGAAACCTTGCGGACAACCTTAAAGACTTAAGCTCCGTAAAAAGCGTCATCCTTGAAAAAATTCCAGGAATCAAAAAAGACAACAGCGAAAAATAATTTTTCCTACATCAAAGGGCGGACAACCGCCCTCGCTCCAAACCTGCGGTTTTACGCTACCCACCGTGCGGGGCTTCCCCGCAACGCCCCTTCTTCCCAGAAACTTAATCACTCTGCCTTTGAGCAATAATAACCGCCACAAAAATAAAAACACAGCCGGCAATTCCGCATACACCAAGAGTCTCACGGGTGCCATTCACCGGAATCAGAATACTAAAAAGCATTCCAAAAACGCTTTCAAGGCTAAGCAAAATTGTCGCCAGCGCAGGATTCAAAAAACGCAGACCAATATTCTGAACCACAAAAGCCACCGCTGTACTTGCAAGACCCAGATACAAAGCGGACATCAAAAATCCCTTGCCTGTAAAATCAATCGCAGAAAACGGCTGAAGATTCAATGTAAAAACATTCTTTTCCGCGTCATAGAAAGGCGCAACAAGCCAGGCAAGAACAGCGCCAACCGCAAATTGAATGAACGCATAGACAACAGGATCATTCTCTTTTGAATTCCTTGAAAAATATGCCTGAAAAAACATCTGCAGACAAAAGAAAACAGCGCAGACAAGCGTAAGAAAATCACCAAAATTAAAACAAAAACCGCTTTTCACATCATCGCCAAGCGATAGACATCCAATCCCCAGAACCTGCAGAAAAACCGCAAGAAAAACATACCAGGAAGGCCTCTTTTTATAGACAATCCAGCCCATAAACGGAACAAGAACCACATAAAAAGTTGTAAGAAAAGCATTTTTTCCAGGTGTTGTAAAATTACATCCAATTGTCTGGGTAATATATGCCAGATATAAAAAAATTCCAATCAATCCGGCTTTCTTCAAATACTGGACATTGATTTTTTTGAGTCTTTTGAAGAACAAAATCCCGACAGAAATCGTGGCTATTGTAAAGCGTATGGCAATCATATACGCTGCGCTAACATCGTTCAGGCTATCTTTTACAACAACAAAAGCAAAACCCCAGATTGCCGCTGTAAAAAGCATTCCCAAGGCGGCTAAAACACGAACCATAAAAACCTCAAAAAAAAACCGCCCAAAAAGAAAATCTTTTTGAACGGTCCATATCAAGCCTTAGATTTTACTTAAGCTTTTTTTCCTGACTTTTTAGCAGAAGATTTTGCTCCTCCATCCAAAGGACGCGGAACTTTTTTCAAGTGCCAAATGTCGCGGACATAATCCTCGATTGTTCGGTCAGAAGAGAATTTACCAGCGTTAGCGATATTCTTCAAGCAAGCTTTAGCCCAAGCCTTTTTGTCAGAATAAAGCTTCTCCGCATCATTCTGCGCACGGCAATAATCATCAAAGTCAGCAAGAACATAATAAACGTCAGCGCGGTTTCCTTCGATTCCGTAAACCAAAGAATCATACAATTCCTTGAACAGCTGATGTGTCGGATCGTAAGTTCCATCAACAAGCTGATTAAGAACTTTTGCCAATCCTGGATTTCTTTCAATATATTCCTGCGGATTATAGCTATGAGAATCCTCAATCTTCTTGATTTCATCTGTAAGAAGACCAAAGATAAATGCATTTTCCTTTCCAGCTTCCTCAACAATCTCAATGTTCGCACCGTCCATTGTTCCCATTGTCAAAGCACCGTTGCACATAAATTTCATATTTGATGTACCAGAAGCCTCGAGACCAGCTGTAGAAATCTGCTCAGAAAGATCTGCCGCAGGGAAAATCTTTTCTGCAACAGAAACTCGGTAATTCTGTACAAACACAACATGAAGTCTGTCGTTTACGCGGCGGTCATTGTTGATTCTGTCTGCAACTGTGTTGATAAGTTTGATGATTGCTTTTGCACGGCGGTAACCAGAAGCAGATTTAGCTCCAAAAATATAAGTCTTTTTAGCAGGCTTGTATTTAGGATCTTCAAGCATTTTGTTGTAAACATACATTACGTGCAAAATGTTCATCAACTGGCGTTTGTATTCGTGCAGACGCTTTACCTGAACGTCAAAAATTGACTCTGGATCGATAAGCTCGTTCTGTGTATTTTTAAGGTATTCAGCAAGACGACGTTTGTTTTCTTCCTTGATAGACATAAGCTCCTTAAGAGATTTGTCATCATCAAGATATTTTTCAAGTCCCTTAAGTTTTGTAAGATCTTTTTCCCAGCCATGTCCAACACGTGCTGTGATAAACGCAGACAACTCAGGGTTTGCGCAACACAACCAACGACGCTGAGTAATACCGTTTGTCTTGTTGTTGAACTTTTCCGGATACAATTCGTACCAGTCATGAAGTTCCTTTTCCTTAAGAAGACGTGTATGAAGCTCCGCAACACCGTTTACGCTGAAACTTGCGTGAATTGCAAGCCAAGCCATATAAACTTTTCCATTGTTGATGATTGCCATTCTTCCGTGGCGCGCATAGTCGTTTGGATATTTTGAGCAAAGCTCAATCATAAAGCGGCGGTTGATTTCCTCTACAATCTGATAGATTCGTGGAAGAAGTCCGCGGAAAATCTCAATCGGCCACTTCTCAAGCGCTTCCGCCAAAATTGTGTGGTTTGTGTAAGCAAATGTGTGTGTAACAACATCCCAAGCGTCATCCCAGCCAACATTATATTCATCCATCAAGATGCGCATAAGCTCAGGAATTGCAACAACCGGGTGAGTATCATTCAACTGAATTACATGGAGGTCTGCAAATTTGCTGAAATCTGTTCCATGATCAGAAACATAATGGCGAACCAAATCCTGCAAAGAAGCAGAGCTGAAGAAATACTGCTGTTTAAGGCGTAGAGTTTTTCCAGACGGACCAGAGTCATTAGGGTACAAAACAGCAGAAACGTTCTCTGCGCTGTTCTGGCGCTCAACAGCCCGGTTATATTCCATATTATTGAAAAGCTGCAAGTCAAATCCGTTCGGAGAAGAAGCCTGCCACAAGCGAAGTGTATTCACAGTTCCAGTTTCATAACCAACAATCGGCATGTCATAAGGAGTAGCTGTAACTTCCTCGGCATTTTCCACGTAATATCGGTCGCGGCCATCAGGAGTTTTTCCATAGGCGATGTTTCCGCCGAATTTTACTGTAACAGCCAAGTCAGAACGTTTGATTTCCCATGGATCGCGGTGAGCAAGCCAGTTGTCCGGATATTCAACCTGGTAACCGTTTTCGATTCTCTGTTCAAACATACCATAGCGGTAGCGGATTCCATATCCGTGTCCAGGATAATCCAAAGTTGCCAAAGAATCCAAGAAACAAGCTGCAAGACGTCCAAGTCCACCGTTTCCAAGACCCGCATCCGGCTCCTGATCTTCCACCATGTTGTAATCAATGTTCATTCCTTTAAGAACTTTTTTTACATCATCCAAAATTCCTGCATTGATAAGGTTGTTGCTCAAAGCTCGGCCCATCAAGAATTCTGCTGATAAATAATACAACTGTTTTGTAGGTTTCTTTTCATATTCCTGGCGAGTAGCCATCCAGTTATCCATGATTACTTCAAGAGCAGAAGCTGAAACTGCATCAAAAAGATCATGTTTATTTGCCTGCGAAATATCTTTACCGTATTGTCTCTTAAGTCGACCTTCAAGATTTTCCTTAAATTTTGCGGCATCAAATTTCATTTAAAATAACCTCCACGGTATTTTTCAATGTGTTAAAGAGTACACAGAATCACAAGATTTTTCAATTAGAATTCCCAAAATAACAGATTATTTAGCAATCAATATCACAAAACTTGCGGTCGGAAGAACATATCTCTGCTGCTCCTGAAGCAATGTCTCCGTTCCCGGCTCAACGAAACCTTCCTCGCCAAGCACAGAAGTGTCCGCAACATAATACCAGCGTTTTCCCTTTGGAAGAGTCGGCAAAGTTATTGTAACATCGTAAATATCTGTGTTTCCTGCTACATAAAAATCGTTGTCCGGCTTTCCATTTTTATCAAAGACAGAAGAACCCACCAATTTAAAGCCCAAAAATCTTTTCATATTTGACCAGTCAGGATTTTTTCCGTCAACATCATACCATTCGATTTCAGCCTTTGAACCGGAAAAGAATTTTTTTCTGCGGAAAACTGGATGCAGTTTTCTAAGCTGAATTGCCTTACGCGTAAAGCTGAAAAGCTCCTGGTTTTTCTTTTCAAGATTCCAGTTCACCCAGGAAATCTCGTTGTCCTGGCAGTAAGCATTGTTGTTTCCCATCTGGGTACGGCGGAATTCATCTCCGGCCGCAAACATAGGAACACCCTGCGAAACCATAAGGCAGACCATAAAATTCTTCAGTTTTTTCAGGCGCAACGCCTCAATTTTTGGATTTACGGTAACACCCTCATATCCATGGTTGTAGCAATTGTTGTCATCAGAACCGTCGCGGTTGTCCTCGCCGTTCTCATCATTGTGCTTTCCGTTGTAGCTCACAATATCATTCATCGGAAAACCGTCATGGCAACTTACAAAATTGATTGAAGCATCAGGATTTCTTCCCGAATGATTATACAAATCAGAACTTCCAGCAAGACGTGTAGCCGCAGCGGTTGCGACACCTTCATCACCACGGATGAACCGTCTTATGTCATTTCTGTAACGGTCGTTCCATTCGCTCCATCTTCCGCCTGGAAAACCGCCAACAAGATAGCCGCCTCCACAATCCCATGGCTCGGCAATAATCTTTGAATGGCAAAGAATTGAATCCTCTGAAATCGCGTTTGTAAGAAATGGGAAATTCTGCATATAAGATTTCTGGTCGCGACAAAGAGCCGCCGCCAAATCAAAGCGGAAGCCGTCAACGTGCATCTCGCCAACCCAATAGCGCAGACTGTCCAGAATAAATTTAGTTGTAACCGGATGAGCCGCATTCACAGTGTTTCCACAACCCGAAAAATTGTGGTAATACTGTTTTTCATTTTCAGGCAACATATAATAAGTAGAATTTTCAAGTCCCCGGAAACAGAATGTATAGCCGTGCTCGTTTCCTTCTGCAGTATGATTAAAAACAACATCAAGAATAACTTCGATTCCAGCCTTGTGAAGTTCGCGCACAAGAGTTTTAAATTCTCGGACAGAAGCCCCAGGAGTGCGGTCAAAAGCGTAAGTTGTCTTTGGCGCAAAAAATCCGATTGTGCTGTAGCCCCAGTAATTTGAAAGAGTTTCTCCAGTTTTCGGATTTATGGCTCCAGTCTCATGCTCGTCAAATTCAAAGACTGGCATAAGCTCAACAGAGGTAATTCCAAGTTTCTTCAAATAAGGAATTTTCTCAACAAATCCCTTGTACGTTCCCGGCGCGCTTACATCCGAAGTCCGTGAAGCCGTATATCCTTTCAGATGCGCCTCATAGATAACAGTCTCGCTCAAAGGGTAATTCAAAGGCTTGTCACCCTGCCAGTCAAAATCCGAGTCATCAACAACAACACACTTTGGAAAATTCGACAAATCAGAAAGTTTTCCGTTTTCCAGCCCCGCAAGCCCAAGCTCCCTCTGCCGGTTATAGGACTGAAAAACAGAGCCTTGAGAAAAAGCCTTTGCATAAGGATCAAAAAGATACTTGTTAAAGTTGAATCTGTGTCCCTTCGGCGGATTATACGGTCCATCAACCCTAAAAAGATAAAGAGTCCCCGCAGAAAGTCCTTCAACAAAAATATGCCAGACACCACCAGTCTTGTTTTTTACAGGATCAAAATCTATTGAAAAAGACGGTTGCTTTGCGTCAGGCGCATCGAACAAATCCAGAACAACTCTCTCTGCGTTTTTGCTATACAATGCAAAATTAACACCGTTTCCTGATGGAGTTGCACCAAGTACTTCAGGACGGCCTTCAGAAATCTGACCTACGTTCATATTTGTTAATCTTAACACAAATACAACTCGATTTCCACAAAAAAAATCACTCTGGAATCAGCTTTGTGATTGTGTTGTCGTGCTGCCGCCAGTTTTTATCAACCTTCACCTGAAGATCCAAATCAACCTTGAACGGAAAAACCTCATGTATTTTTTTTATAGCCGCAAGACGAATCTGTTTTATCATGCTTGCGCCTTTGCCAATAACCATTCCTTTCTGGCTGTCGCGCTCAACACAGATAAATGCGCGAACCCAGATTTTTCCGTTGTTTCCACGCTGCTCCAAATCGGCAACGCTAACGTAAAGGCAATGCGGCAATTCCTGCTGAAGCCGGTTTATCGCCTCTCCGCGGACAATCTCGCTGATCCTGAAGGCAATATCCTGATCAGTGTACACATCATCGGTGTAAAGCGCAGGAGCCACCGGCGAGACACTGTAAAGCGCACGGAGAACATCGTTTATTCCAGAATCATTTTTTGCGGACATCTCAAGAATCCGTTCCTCCGGCAATTCCGGCAGATAAAGTTTTACAAATTCCCTTGATTTTTTTACTTTTGAATCGTTTGCGTCAATCTTATTAAGCGCAACAACAAGATGCTCAACATATTTAGAAGCAAGAGTTGCGTTCATTTTTTCTTCTTCACCAGGCACGCGCGTTGTGTCAATAACATAAAGAATACAGTCCGCACCCTCCAAAGTCTCTTCTGTAACAGATTTCAGGCGGAGGTTAAGTTTTTTTTCTGAATCATGATAGCCCGGCGTATCCACAAAAACCAGCTGACCAAACGAAGTATTGACAATTCCACGGATTGCGTTCCGGGTTGTCTGCGGAATCGGCGAAACAATCGAAACCGGCTCCTGGCAGGCCGTATTTATAAAAGTTGATTTTCCGGCAGAAGGTCGCCCAAGAATCGCAACAAGCGCAGTTTTTTCCCCGATTCCTGAATTTTCAGTTTCATTCTGTTTTTCAGTCTGACTTTTGTTTTCCATAATGGAACAAGTTTAACAGAATATCAAAGATGAATAAAGAAAAAAAATGCCTGCGCTGAAAATAAAGTAGCACAGGCATTTTTACAAATCATATTTTTAATTAGAAATTCTCGCTGAGTTTTTCAAAGTAACTCTGCGGATGCGCACAAACCGGGCAAACCTTAGGAGCTTCTTTTCCAACACAAACGTGACCGCAGTTCCTGCAAACCCAGATTGCATCGCCTTCGCTGCTGAAAACAAGCTTATCTTCAACATTCTTAAGCAGTTTTCTGTAGCGTTCCTCGTGATGTTTTTCAATCTTTCCTACACCTTCAAACATTTTTGCAATCTGCTCAAAACCTTCCTCGCGGGCAGTCTTTGCAAATTCATCATACATATCTGTCCATTCGTAGTTTTCACCGTCTGCAGCAGCCTTAAGGTTTGCGGCAGTATTTCCAATTCCACCCAAAAGCTTGAACCACATTTTCGCATGCTCTTTTTCATTGTTTGCAGTTTCTTCAAAAATTGCGGCAATCTGCTCATACCCTTCTTTTTTTGCCACACTCGCAAAATAAGTGTACTTATTTCTAGCCTGAGATTCACCAGCAAAAGCTGCCTGCAAGTTTTTTTCTGTTTTTGTTCCCTTCAAATCCATCGTTGTTCTCCTTACGTTTAGATTTTTATATATTTTTGCATGATGGACAAATTCCTGTAAAAAGCAGGTTATGTCCTTCAACCAAAAAGCCTTTTTGTTCCATTTCTTTTGTGGCTTCCTCCATCTCAACAGAAACAGATTCCGGAACATCATACATTCTTCCGCATTTTAGGCAGTGAAAATGATAATGCTCTTTTATCGTGCTATCAAAATGGTCAGCGCCATCTGGAACATTTATTTTTAAAATATAACCATTGTCCGCAAGAAAATTCAAATTTCTATAAACAGTTCCGCGGCTTATGTGCGAATCCTCTTTTCTTGCAAGCTCGTAGATTTCGTCAGCTGTAGGATGAGAATAATTTTCTGTCATAAGCCCAAGAATCAATTTCCGCTGGTTTGTGTTTCTGCTCTGCATAAATTTTCCTTTCATCCGCCCCTGATGATTAATATTATAAACAGATTTTTTGTTTTGTAAATAGTAATAAGTCCTAATAGCAAAAAAAAGATGATTTTTATTTGTTTTTTAGAAGTTCAGTTATATATTTGAATAAGATTAATTTTGAGTTTTATCTACAAGATGAATAAAAGCGCAGGCGAATTTACAATTTGTGAAGATTTTGAGCGATTGAACCAACTAAAGTGCGTAGCACCCGAATCAATACAAGCGCAGCGCGAGCTCAACCATCTGGAGCAAATTGGAAATTCACCGAGAGCGTTCTTTCAAATGAATTAAAACTCAAAAATTCACCTTAAACAAAAAAAACAAAGCGAGGAAAACATGAGCGTTACAACTTTAACAGAAAAAAACTTCGAACAAGAAGTTCTTAAGAGCGACAAGCCGGTTCTGATTGACTTCTGGGCCTCCTGGTGCGGACCTTGCAGAATGCTTTCACCGATGGTTGACGAACTTGCGGAAGAGCACAGCGAATTCAAATTCTGCAAAGTGAATGTTGACGAGGAAGAAAAACTTGCAAAGAATTTCGGAATAATGAGCATTCCAACGCTGATTGTGTTCAAGAACGGCGAGCAGAAGGCAAAAAATATTGGCGCGGTTCCAAAAGACGCAATTCTTGAACTTATAAAAAACGCGTAGAATCAACAGCGGATTTTCATTATAATTTCTAAAAAAATCCAGACAAAGGAATTAAAATGAAAACCGCATCTCTAAAACAAGAATTAACAGAAAACTCATATCCTGGCCGAGGAATCGTTGCCGGTCTTTCAAAAGATGGAAAAACTGCAATCAGCGCATACTGGACAATGGGACGCAGCGCAGGCAGCCGAAACCGCGTTTTTGTAACAGACGAGGAAGGAATCAGAACCCAGGCTTTTGATCCAAGCCTTATTGCAGGCGACCCGACATTAATCATCTACCGCGCAGTACGGGTTCTTGGAACAAAAACAATCGTTACAAATGGCGACCAGACTGACACAATCTTTGATGGACTAAAAGAAGGCAAAACATTCGAAGAATCGCTCAGAAGCCGCAAATACGAGCATGATGCTCCAAATTTCACTCCAAGAATCTCAAGCGTTCTTGATATTGAAGGCGCAAAATACAACTATGCAATCTCCATACTCAAGAGCGACAACGGAAACCCGGACAACTGCCTGCGATTCACATTCACATACGACAATCCGCAGCCGGGCAAAGGTCATTACATCCACACATACATAGGAGACGGAAATCCACTTTCAAGCTACGAAGGTGAACCGACCCCGGTAGAAATTGAAGGCGATATTGACACTTTTGCAAACAACCTTTGGTCATGGCTGAACGAGCAGAATAAAGTCTCGCTTTTTGTGCGCTACATAGACATAAAAACCGGCAAATACGAAACAAGAATCATTAATAAAAATAAATAGAGATAAAAAAAGCGTCCATTCGGACGCTTTTATCTTTTCAGCAAAAAACTAGAACTATCTCAACAAACTGAGTACATTCTGACTTGACTGGTTTGCACGCGGGCCAAAATTCCTTCGCCATCAAGTCTCTCCAGCCCGCTACCAAGTTTTTGCCTGGCAAAAACTTGCTTCTATTCCTTCCTCACAGGCTCAGGCAAAACAGATTTATTCAAAAAAAATGCGCCCTTTCGGACGCATTTTTCTATCTTTTTACGAAACTTTATTTCTAGCGCAAGAGTGAGAGTACATTCTGGCTTGACTGGTTTGCACGCGGGCCAAAATTCCTTCGCCATCAAGTCTCCCCAGCCCGCTATCAAGTTTTTGCCTGGCAAAAACTTGCTTCTATTCTTTCCTCACAGGCTCAGGCAAAACAGATTGCTCCATAAAAAAAAGCGTCCATTCGGACGCTTTTATCTTTTCAGCAAAAAACTAGAACTATCTCAACAAACTGAGTACATTCTGACTTGACTGGTTTGCCTGAGCCAACATTGCTGTTCCGGCCTGTGAAAGAACCTGGTCTTTTGTGAACTCAACCATTTCGTTAGCCATGTCTGTATCGCGGATTCTTGATTCAGAAGCCTGAAGGTTTTCTGCGCCAATGTTCAATCCCTTAACAGTCATATCAAGGCGGTTCTGGTAAGCACCAAGGTCAGCGCGCTGCTTGTTAATCTTCTTCAAAGCCTCATCCAAAGTACCGATTGCGCGGTTTGCTTCATCCGGACCTTCCAAAGACATGATTGTCTCATCGCCAACATTGCGAAGACCAAGAGCCATTGCAGACATTGTTCCAATGTAAACCTGAGTTCTCTGATCCATATTTGCACCAATATGAAGCCACATAGAACCAGTTACAACATTTTCTCCTGTCGGGCGTGCAAAACGACCAGTCAACATGTTCATTCCATTGAACTGAGCAGCAGAAGCAACGCGGTCAACCTCAGCAATCAAAGAAGAAACTTCAACCTGAATCTGCATGCGGTCTTCAGCAGAATAAATACCGTTGGAAGACTGAACAGCAAGCTCACGGATTCTCTGAACAATGTCAGTAGTTTCCTGCAGATAACCTTCAGTTGTCTGGATAAAAGAAATACCATTCTGAGCGTTTGTAGAAGCCTGTTTCAAACCTCTGATCTGTGAACGCATTTTTTCTGAAACAGCAAGTCCAGAAGCGTCATCGCCAGCGCGGTTAATTTTCATACCAGAAGAAAGTTTTTCCATGCTCTTCTGCTGAGCCAAATCCTGAATTCCCTGCGATCTCTGAGCGAACATTGCACTCATATTGTGATTAATAACCATAGTTTATCTCCTTGGTAAGTTTCCAAAACTTATTACAAGGGTCTCACCACCCTTTACTTTACTATCGGAGAATGGCAAATCGACTTTAGAAAAAAAATAAAAAATTTACAAAAATCAAAAAAAAAATCCCTATAAAAGCACATTTTCATTGCAAGGTCTGTCGTTTTGAAATTCCTAGATACAGTTTTTCAAGGTATTCTTTATTTTTATTATAAGAAAAACTTGGAGAAAAGAAGTTGGGGTTTTAAGAAAAGTAAGTATTATTTTTCTATGTTATTTGAATACTTTTTTCGAATCTCTTTAATTTTATTCATGAAAGTGTTCAACTTATCATTTTCTTCGGAATCTGGAAAATCTTTTATTTTATTTAAATTTTCATCAATTCTATTAAACAAGTTACTATACTGATTTTCTAGTTCAGGGATTCTTTCTGTAATATTTCCAAGTTGAAGTTTACGATTTGTCTCCATGGAGTTACCGTTTTTAAACACTTGCTCATAAAAAATTGTATCTCCATTAATTTTTACATTCTTTACTTTATATTCGTTATACACCCTTCTTTTTTGGGTATAAAAATTTTCGTTTGAAATATAAGTAATAAAATTTTGACAATCATAAGAAAAGTTTTCCGTTAATTTATATGCCTCTACCCCATCAGTCATTTTTTCTTTTATTGGTTTTAAAGAATTATATGCATTAGCAGCAAATTCATTTATTTCGTTTTCAAGTGTTAATAATTCATTGTCATCAATGGGATTATGATAACTTTCAGGAATCTCTTTCAAGATATTTTCAAACTTCTCTTTTATTATTAAAATTTGTTCACTAACAAAATTGTTTTTTTCAAACTCTAAATTCTTATATTCTTCTTCAAAATTATTCCATAACGACTGACGAGTAGTCAATTCATTATAAATCGCAGTAATATCGCAAACTTCAAAATTTTCCAAAGACTTTTCCAGTTCATTAAACTTTGATAAATCATTTATACTTTTTAACAATTTTTTATAATCATCAGAATCAGTCTTTCCTTCTTTTTGAAGTTGTTCAATATTATCAATAGTTTCATTAAAATCTTCTATAGATTTGTCTATAGAAGCAAAAACATCTTCTATTTCATCATCGGATAAATCAAAAACACGATAGGCAGCAGTTATATCTTCTATTTCAATC
The DNA here is from genome assembly GCA_002478955.1 of Treponema sp. UBA7590. Classification (GTDB taxonomy): domain Bacteria; phylum Spirochaetota; class Spirochaetia; order Treponematales; family Treponemataceae; genus Treponema_D. The sequence continues at coordinate 9,293 of DLKK01000039.1, read as the reverse complement.
TTATCAATACATTCTGTAATCGAATTTAAATAAGCCCTTTTTGATGTTGTCAATTCTATATCAGCGTAATATTTTACCAACAATGCCCATTCTTTTTTTAACCTTACAATCTTATTTCCAATAAAACCAATATCATCTTCTTTTGAAAGTTCTTCTACATCTTTTAAAAAGCTATTAAGATCTTTTATATTTATATCTTTATTCTTTTGAATATTTTCCATAAATATAAAAATTTCATCACCACAATCATTACATATTTCACAAAGGTTTTCTAAATCATTCATTTGCATATAATCCAAAAATTAATCATTTCTATTCAATTAAATAAGTTTTCTGATTGCCAATGAGTCCATTACCATTATTAACGAACTCACTCGGTGATGGCAAAGGTATACCTCTATGAACCAGTTCATTTAAATCATTCCAACTAGTTTTTATAAAATCATTTAGCTCTGCTTCTTTAGACGCAACATCTTTTCGATTTTTACGTATTTGCCTACTGATTTCTGAAAATAAGGAATTTTCTCCCATTTCTTTGGCAGTTCCTTTTTCAAGTTCAAGTTTTTTTATATCATCTTTTGTTGAATTAATCTGATTTTGCAAAAGAGCAACAGTTTCTTGTCTAATCTCTTTTAGAGCATTAATATGCTCCTTTGCCATATCTGTCATTGGACCAATAATTACTTTTATAAACTCATTATATAATTCAGTCATTCTGATAATAAATTGAGTTTTTTGTTCATTTACTTTTTCTTCATGTTCGTATTGAGATTGTAACCGTTTTATTTCTGTTTCTTTTTCTTTTAAAGAATACTGATTATCATTATAGATACGTTCATTTTTCAGTTCCGCTAGTTTTAATTTATATGTACGCACAGCTTGGTTTTCTTTATATTTTATTTTTTGGTCATCAATTTTTTGTTTCCAAGTTTTTGTAGTTCTTTTGTTTTTACTTGTTGGCATATTCATTTCTCCTGTAAAAAACTATTTTATCTGCTTGAACAGCATCTCTTTTTTATTTGCATCGGTTTCGCAATGGCATTTGGATGCGAAATAATCGCAACCTTGAAGGCTGCCGGAATGGAAAACAGACCAGTTTAGTAAAACTTCTGTGATTTTTTTTCCGATGCTATGACTACTGTACAGAGCGAACAAGGCGGAAACCTCTATAACTAGCTCCAGAATCATCATTATTCCGAATCCAATAATAACTAAAAATATTATAATATTGATAACTGGACTCAAAATCGTTCCCTTTCGAACAACGATAAGTACCTCCGTTTGGTCCCTTAACAGATGTATCGCTCCGACCATCTTCATCACAATAGTCCCAACACCATTCAGAGACATTTCCTGCCATATCATAAAGCCCATAACCGTTAGCTTTTTTCGTTTTTACTTCTCTTGTTCCTGTCTTGTTCGTATTCTCTTTAAACCATGCAACCTCATCCCAGTTATCACTTCCTGCATATTTGTAATTTTCACCACCACTCTCAGCCAATACCCACTCTGCTTCTGTAGGCAGACGATACCCATTAGCCGTAAAGTCACAATATAGATTGCGATCCGTACTCTTAGTGCAAGCAAGAACTTTTTCGTAACCGTAGTCAGTTTTATAATTGTAATAGTAGCAAGGCACAAGACCTTCTTTCTTGGACAATTTATTACAGTATACGATTGCATCACACCAACTAACGTTATTTACAGGATTATTTCCGACCGCCTCACCTATAAGCTCGTTTCCATTCTTATCATAAGCTTTTGCAGTACTTGGATCTTTTCCCATAAGATTGGAGTATTCTGCCCTTGTTACAGGATGATCACTCATAAAAAAAGAATCAACTTTTTCCACGCACCACTCAACAACTCCAGAAGGGATTTCTTCAAACCCATTCAAAGCAACTTTAAAACTTAAAGGCTCACTCTTGTTGCCAAGTTTATCTACACTTATAATAGAATATATACGGTATATAGCCCCAACCTCTGTAACATTAAATGATTTTTTAGTATCTACAACAACATCTGGCAAAGATGGCTCTGAGTTCTCATTTCCATCATATATTGTGTAAGAAATCTCCACATGTTCAAAATCTTCATCTGTTGGATTTTCCCAAACTAAATCTATTCTAGTTTTATCACTTTCATATTTTTTTGAAACAAGTTTTACCTTCTCTGGTGGAGTAAAATCAAAATTATCAAATTTTATTTTGGAAGTTCCAGTACGACCATAACTATCTATGGCAGCCACTGTATAAGTTCCATTAAAACTTTCATCTGTCGCATTAATTTTTAAAATCCATCCTGAAAAATTGCTTTCATCTTTAACCATCTCTACAGCATCAGGATCAGAAAGCAACTTTTCTGCTGATTCAGAGCCATTTTTCTTACAAACAACTTTTTTTATATCTTGTTCAACATTAGTAATATTCGCAGTCAACATTATACTTGTATTACTTTTTTCACTTGAAACACTAAGCTCTATTTTCAATGGTTCACTAGGAGCTGGCATAGAATTTATAATAACCCCAGAACTCTTATTTCCGCTTACGTCCATTGTTTTTACAGTAAATTGATATTCATTTCCGTTTTCAAGAAATGGAATTTCCACAAATTCCATGCCAGGGGCAATAAATATACTTTTTTCATCCATCGCAGAAACAGCACGTGAAATGCCACCCACAGGAATCCAACTTACCGCTATACCAAAGAGGTCAGAATCCAAAGGATCATTCCATTCTAGTTTTACACGATTAATCAATGGAGTTACAGTCAAGTCCAAAACTTCAGCAGGAGGTGTTTCATCTGATGAATCAGGTAGTGTTTTCGCTTTTACAGTAACAGGTGCAGCCATATTTTGGAACTTATCAAGAGCCACAAAACTGAATGTATATTCTGTTTCATTTTCAAGACCATTTATCAGAATTGAACTATTTCCAGATTTTTCGCCTTCAACAACTATTGGCTGAATCACACCATCCACAATAGGCGTGAATGAAATCTCTGTTCCATAAAAATCTTCATCATCAGGATTTTGCCAACTTAAAAGAGCTTTGCCATTTCCTGCAATCACAGAATTTTCTGCAAGAATAGTTTTTCCTGGCGGAGTTGTATCAGGCTCTTTTTCCACAGTTACAGTTTTTTTCGCTATAGAAACTGTTGCTACTGCAACCGGACTGTTTTCCATGTCACTTTTTATAGCTACCGCCTTTATGATAACATCTTTTTCAAAATTTACAGGTTCTGAATACAAAACATTTTTTTCTGTAGGTTCAATTCCATCTGTTGTATAATAAATCTTAGCACCTTCTGTTGCTGTATACATCGTTACTTTTACACCAGTCTCACCAGCATCTTCAGCTACAAAAACAACCGTTTTAGCAAATTGTTTTTCTTTCTCAACATATTCAGTTTTTGTCAAATATTCTGTTTCAGTTTCTGCCTTACACCCAAACAGAAAAAATATAGCGAAAAAGAATGGTAACACCAAAATGATTTTTAGATTTTTTTTCATACTTCCTCCAAAATAAAAAATATAAGAAATTCCAATTCGATATAATTACTTAAAAATATGTTTTACATCTGCCTCTTCAATCATTTACACATATTTAGTACTCAAGTCGTTATATATTTTAACTTGTTAAAGTTTTTTTAATTCTTCATTTTTAATATTTTTCTCATAAAAACGCATTCAAAAGTTTTAGTTGCAAGTTCCTGCAAAACAGGAACTAAACAGCTTTAGTTAGCACCACGAACAAGGCGGAAGCCTTCACCACCTCTGGAAGAGGTGTAATTCTGGTAAGAGCTACCTCGTCCAGAAACTCCCAAACACCTTTCATTCCAAAAAGAACTACTTCGCCGACAACGAAGGTAGTCACTCCCAATTTCTGGACCTGTCAACGGAGTATCACTAGATATGTCTCCATACCAGTCCCAACACCACTCAAAGACATTCCCACACATATCATAAAGCCCATAGGCATTTGGAGCCTTCGTCTTAACAACTCTTGTTCCTGTACCTTTATCCGTATTATGATAATACCATGCAACCTCATTGACATCGTTGCTTCCAGCATATAAATAAGATTCACCACCACGAGCAGCCCACTCCCATTCAGCCTCAGTCGGGAGACGATAGCCGTTTGCATCAAAATTGCATATTACCTTCTGCCATGACTCAGAAGGTGTAAACGTATCCCCTCTATCTCCCCAATCATCAGGCTCTATCTTGTCATCAATTATATAACAAGGCACAAGACCCTCCTTAATTGACCGTTTGTTACAGTATATTATCGCCCTTGACCATGTGATATGGGTTATAGGATTGTTGTCTCTATCATCGCCTTTTAATTTATTACCATTGGCATCGTATGCCATATCCACGGTCGGAGCATCTCCAATAATTTCCTTATATTCCCCCCTTGTTACAGGATGATCGCTCATATAAAAGGAATTAATTTCTAAAGAACGCCCACTTACAAACACAAATGAACCAGGTATCCATACCTCAGAACCTTTGATTGAAGCATTAGGAATTTTTTCAAACCCAAATACACTCAAATAAACCTTAAAAATCAAAGGTTCGCTTTTATTTCCGAGTTTATCCACACTAACAATGTAATAAGTCCGATAGAAATCATTATCAAGCTTAATACTATTTTTATCTCCATGGATAATTATAGGCAATTCAGAAATAGTCGTTTCATCATTTTTTTTATATGTTATCTCTACATGATCAAAATATTCATCTGTAGGATTTTTCCAAACCAAAGTTATCATACTTTCATTTCTTTCATATTTTTTTGAAACAAGCTCAACTTTTTCAGGAGGTATAAAAAAGTTATTGATTTTAAATTGCGCAGTTTCCGCACGACCGTCACAATCAATAGCAGCCACTGTATATATTCCATCAGAACTTTTATCTGCTACATTAATTTCTAAAGTCCATTCTAAAAAATCAGTTTCATTTTTAATCATCTCTATTGCATCAGGATCAGAAAGCAACTTCACAGCTGAGTCAGAACTAGTTTTCTTACAAACAACTCTTACTATATTTTGTGCAGTGGTAAAAATATCTGCAGTCACCATCACGTTATCATTGTTCTCTTTAGTAAGTTTAAGTTCGATTTTCAATGGCTCTCCAACAATCGGCGTTGAATTTATTACAACTCCATCACTCTTGTTTCCGCTTATATCCATTGTTTTTACGGCAAATTGATACTCAATGTCGTTTTCTAGAACAGGAACTTCTATACACCCCATACCCGGTGCAACAAATAGACTTTTCTCATCCATCGCAGAGACAGCGCGCGAGCCATCAGAAACCTCAGCCCAACTCACCTCAATTCCAAAAAGGTCTTCATCCGAAGGGTCATTCCATTCCAGTTTTACACGCTTATTGAATGGAGTTGCAGATAAATTTAAAACTTCTCCCGGAGCAATCTTATCTGATGTATCTGGCGGTGTTACCGGAGTCGCTTTTATTGTTACTGCCTCTGATTCATTCTGGTTCTTATCAAGAGCTATAAGACTGAATGTATATTCTGTTTCGTTTTCTAGCCCATTTATCAATATTGAACTATTCCCTGATTTTGCCCCTTTGATTACAAGCGGCTGGGTTACATCTTCCGCAGCAGGCGTAAACAAAACCCTTGTTCCGTAAAAGTCTTCATCACCCGGATTTTGCCAGCTTAAAAGAACCTTGCCATTTCCTGCAACCACAGAATTTTCTGTAAGAATAATTTTTTCTGGCGGAATTGTGTCAGGTTCTTTTTCAACTTCAACTGTTACAGTTTTTTCTGTCATAGAAACTGTCGCCACAGCAATAGGACTGTTTTCCATGCCAGTTTTTACAGCGACAGCTTTTACAGTAACATCTTTTATAAAATTTACAGGACTTGAATACAAGACGCTTTTTTCTGTAGGTTCAACTCCATCTGTTGTGTAATAAATCTTGGCTTCTTTTGTTGCAGTAGACATTGTCACTTTTACACCTGCACTGGCAACATCCTCCGCTGTAAAAACAACGGCTTCTGCATACTTTTTCTCCACATATTCAGTTTCTGTTTTTGTTATATATTCTGTTTCAGTTTCCGCTTTACAGCCAAATATTACAAAAAAAGAACCATAAATAACAAAATACATAAAAACTCTTAACAAACAACGCATTTTTTCTCCTATTAAATTTTTGAAAATTTATATTCATTTAAATTATTTTTACCTATCTCATTTTCCATTTTACGAACAATATCTTTTGATTTTATTTCTTCTACAGATTTTTTTATCTTTTCAAAAAAATGAGAATCATTCCAATGCTCCTCATTTTCTCGTTGATTTTCATCATTTGCCTTACTTTCAATAAAAATGTCCTTTAATAAAATTTCCGCAAACTTTATAACAACATCTGATATTTCAGAAGAAAAGAGAAAGTTTGCCATTTTCAATTTATCCAATGATTCTCTAAAAAATTTTTTATTCAAGAAATCTGATTTTTGATAAAGCAATATGATTTTATCTTTGCAAAAACCCAAATCATCTCCATGATCCTTGAGATACGCCAAATAATCCTGCTTTGCAAAAAAGCCTGATAAATTATTAAAATCAGAACTCAGAGCATCCATAAACTCTTCTCTCGCTTCAAATGAAACTTCGCCCTTCAAATCTCTTTTACCATAATCTTCAATCAATTGCTCACAAGCATTAAAAAAGATTACAAACAAAGAATAAACTTCATGATACTTATCAAATAACTCCACCTTCAATTTTCTTTCTTCAATATCGCTTTCTATTTTTTTTAATCGCATTGATTGAATACACTGAAAAAATCCTATAACAAGCGTTGCTACAGCAGAAATCATAGCTCCGGTCGCAGCCCAATCTATAAGCGAGCTAGGTAAAAAGCAAATAAATTTCATTTCCCATCTCCATTACAAAAACTTTAACTACATAAGCACAAATTAGCCTATGCAGTTTATTAAAATATATCATACTTGCCTATACAATGCAAAATAAATTTAATTCTATAGGCAAAGCATTGTGAATTACAAAGAAATAGGACAAAGAATCAGAAAATACAGAAAACAGATGAATCTTTCTCAGGAAGAACTGGCAGAAAAGATTGGAATATCTACAACTCACATGAGCCACATAGAAACAGGAAGCACAAAGTTAAGCCTGCCTGTCCTGGTAGAATTAGCAGAAAACCTAAAAGTAAAAACTGACTATCTACTTTTCAGTCAGCCCAAAGTTGACAATTCAGAAACAATAAAATTACTGCAACAGGCAATATCAAGCCTACAGTAAAAATCCTCGGACTTTACAGAACACCTCATTTTTTTACTTAGACATCTTAATATCCATTTAAAAGTCAAACTTCATTCCTGCTTAAACAAAACATATCTTCCTATTACAAGCGGAAAGCCTTTCCTGCTAGAACAAAAATACCATTCCTACTTAAACAGGAAGGAGCTTCCTATTAGAACAGGAACACCATTCCTATTAGAGCCGGAACATACTTCCTGTTATAACAGGAAGTCCCCCCCCCAAAAAAAAAATCACAACAAAAAATTGACAATCTTTACAAAAATACAAGTTATGACAATTTTTAACTTGACAATGACAAGATAAAATCGTATATTATTTTCAGGAGGAAAAACCACACGAGAGTCCGCAAAATCCAAGTACACTTGCGGAAAAAAAATGATAAAAGATAAACGACTATTACTATTAAAGGATAAAATTGAATATTATGGAAAGCACGACTGTTAAAGACAGAATCGGAGAACTGCTTTCAGAAACAGGAATGAGCCAGAAGGCTCTTGCTGATGCAACGAATTTGAGCGAAGGAGCGGTTTCCCACTACCTAAAAGGGGACAGGGTTCCGAAGGGCGCAATCCTTCTGAACATAGCAAATGCACTGGGCACAACAGTTGACTATCTTACAGGAAAAAGCAACGAAGCCCACAAATCTTCATCAGAACAGGAACTTGAGCAGGCTTTTGAGCTTATCGCCCGGAATGCCAAGACACTCACTGATGAGGAACGCAAACGGTTTGCGAAAATACTTTTCGCATAAAAAGAGGTACTGATGGAAAGAGCTATTCAGCTTTCAGGATGTGAAAATGATGAGATAGAAGAAGAGGTAAACTGTCTTTTTGAAGACCTTAAAATAGAAAAATCCCATGCCGACTGCTTTGAGGTCGCAAAACTGCTTGACATTGAGCTTATAAAATATTCAGAAGTCCACAAAGATGACTGGAAATTTATGACAACAAAATACAATGATGGGTTTTCTGTAATGAAGTCAAAATCAAAATACATGATTTTTTACAATGCCCAGTTACCTGCAAATATTGTCCAGTTTACAATATGGTATGAAATAGGACATATTCAGCTTGGTCACTTGTACGAAAACCGGGGAAAATCATCTGAACAGATGCAGGCAGAATGCAACTGCTTTGCAGTCCATGCTCAGCGGACAATGCCATTCATGCAGAAACTGTATAATCTTTCGGAGCTAAAGGAGGTGGTATGAAAAGTGAAACAAAAAATTAAGCCCTTAAGTTTTGCCAAAACATTTGCGGTGTAAAAGGCATATCTTAAGGGCTAAAAAAAGACACTCCAGACGGAGAATCTTCAAATGCAATTAATGAAGTATAATCCTGTCCTGCGTGTCTGGTCAACAGAAAATCATGCGAAATGCAGAATTTTCTGTTCAGCTGGCGTAAAAGGAAGTTTTCCTTTTTTATCTTATACAATTTTCAATATAACAGTCCAAACACGGACGAGGATTACAATATGAGTAATACAACCAACATCAATTATTCAGACACAGAAGGAAAAGGGAATCTAACTCTTTATGAAAACCATTTTGACAAGGGCGGAAAATATTATGCCCGTTTTGACCGTAAAAATGTAACAATCGACAATCTTATTGCGCGCACACAGAAAAAAGACATCGGTGTAAACGCAATAACAGCAAAGCATATTCTTTCCCTTATAAAGGCAGAAATAATAGAAGCTTTGCAGCGTGGTGAAAGCGTAAATCTTATGGATTTAGGATTTTTTTACATTGCTGCAACCGGAACAACTGGAAACACTGCCGAAACAGCAGAAATAAAGAAACTTCTTGTAAAGTTCACTTCATCAAAGGAAACCAACGAAGCTATATCTAAAATAGAGATAAATAAAGTTATAGTCGCAGATGCAACCCCTTCCATAGATTCCGTTACAAATCTTTTTACAGGTAAAAAAGACGGAACTGTAACTTATGGAAAAGCCGCAAGGATAGATGGCAG
>DLKK01000060.1:8818-12185 GCA_002478955.1 Treponema sp. UBA7590 | reverse complement strand
GTCCAGGAGATTTCTGGAAAGGGATATCTGGCTGGAATCAACGCTGCGGCAAGTTTACCTGTTTTTTCTATTGCAGTTGTTGTGGTTTTTGCTGTTCTGCTTGTGTTTTTTTCAGAGAACAGAATTCTGTGTGGTCTGTCTTTTGTGTTTCCGGTCGTTTTTTCATTTATGATGCCGTTCTGTTCAATTTCCGCAGGCCTGTGCCTTTTTGAGCTTTTCATGTTTTTTTACATAAAATTCTGGGGGCGGAAAAATTCCGCAAGAAAACTTCTGAGGAATGTCATGCTTATGACAATTCTAGGGACAAGTTTTTTGTGCATGGTTTTTACAAAAATCCAGGCAGGATTGTTTTTCCTGCTCATGATTTTTTCAGAGCTTTCAATTTTTCTTCTTTATAAAAATGTCCGCGACAAGATTGATACAAGATATTCGTTCAGACCGGTTCGCATAAGGACTGCGTTTTCAATAAGAATTCTGAACAAGAGAAACCGGAAACTTCTTCCGCTTTGTGCTCTTTCTGTTCTGTTGATTTTGCTTTCATCGGCTGTTTCCTCAAATTTCAGCTCTGTTTTTCAGGCTGAAAAAACTTCCGGTCTACAGCTTCCTTCTAGTGCCGCGGCTGTCTCTTCTTTGCCTGGAATGGGAGATTTTGTGGAATGGAAGTGGGAAGCCTTGACATTTCCTTACCGTTCAATCAATGTAAAAAGCAAAAAAAATACAGGCGATGAGGTTATTTTTAAAAATTTCCAGAAAAAAGACGGATTTATTCAGGAAACAGTTAATTCAATCTGCTATAATGATGAATTCAAGACAAACGCCATAGAAGAAATTGGAAAACTGGATTATCCGGCGCTGGAAAAAATGCTTGCGGATCAAGGAAAGGGCGCAAGATTCGGATATGTTTCGTCAGGTTTGCAAAATATTTCTCTGGTCATGATAATAATTCTGATAATCGCATTCTTTGTTCCGTTGAGTTTTTACTTGACAACGAAAAGATGGGAGCTGAAATGATTTTTCCAAAACTTAATGCTATAAAAAAGAATTCCTATAAAATAACTGTAAACGGATTTATTCCAAAAGAAGTTTATATTCCTCTGAACCAAGATTCTGAGATTGACGGAAAATGTCTTGTTCAGCCCGGAGAACACGTTGAAGAAGGTCAAATCCTTGCAGAGTATAAAGATAAAAAATCAGTTTTTCCGCATTACGTTTATTCTTCTGTGCCGGGAATTGTTGAGCAGGTGCTTCTGAATCCTTCGCCGAGCGGAAAGAACATTGAGACTGTAAAAATCCGGCTTCAGGGAAGCTTTAGATATCTTGGAAAAAAACGCCGCGAAATTGATGCAAGAACCTTGACTCAGACTGAAATTATAAATGACATTGCAAAAAAAGGAATTTTAAACACTTTTATAACGGATAAGCCAGAATATCTGGCCGAAAACCTTGAGGAAGTCAGAAAACATAAAAACCGTCTTGTTATAGTGCGTCTTTTTGACGATGATCCTTCGCGCATGATTGATGGAATTCTTTCAAATCTTTATCAGGATAAAATCAATGAAGGAATAAGGATTCTTATAAAAGCCGTTGATGCAGACGGAATTGTGGTTGTTACAGACAATAATTTTGAAAAACCTGAGATTTTTAATCCTTTTGACATTCCGACTTTTTTCCTTAAGTTGAATTCGCGCGATTATCCTGCGACATACAAAAAAAATCTCTGCTCGGAAATAAAAAGAAAGGCTAAACTTCAGCCTTTTAACAGAATCACAAAATATGATTTATTTGTTGATGCGACAACAATACTTGAGACACAGAACTGCGTTAAATTTGATACTCCAGTGATAAGCCGTTTTGTCCATATCAGCGGAGACTGCGTTCCTGCCAGCGGAATTCTTAGGGTTCCTGTTGGAACAACTTTCAGGATGCTTGCGGAACAGTGCGGCGGATTCTTGAAAAATCCGGAGGGAATTATTGTGAACGGAATGATTTCTGGTGTTTCTGCAGGAACATTGGACGCTCCTGTTACAAAATATGTAAAATCTGTGACTTTTATCCCAAAAATGCAGTGTCCTGACCAGCGGCAGACTGTATGTATCCGTTGCGGAAATTGCCGACGGGTGTGTCCAAGCAAATTGTCACCTGATATTATTTATAGATATATAAGAAATGGAATGATTGCATCTGCTGATTATCTTGATTCTGCAGATTATTGCTCAGACTGCGGGCTTTGTAATTCCGTATGCCCTTCAAGATTGCCTTTGAGCCAGAGAATATATGAATTTGCGCAGTCTAAAAAAGAAAAAGGAACAGATTATGAAAAATAACGATAAATTTACAAGGAAAGTTCTTGTCCGGCCATTTAAATATATAACCGACTCAGTTGCGTTTGAAGCCACAAAGATGATTGCGTTGCTTTTGGTGCAGATTGTTCTGCTTTTTATTTCAAAAAGCTACAATTCTCTTCTTATTGTATTAGCGGCGGTAATCGGGTCTTTGGGCGCGGATTTTTTCAGCCACAGACTTTTTCATAATGAGGATAATGATGAGTATTCGTTTATTGTAAGCGCAGCCCATGGAATGATTACAGGACTTTTGATTCCTTCAGCATATTCCCCGGTTACAGTTGTCATTGCCACTTTTTTTACGATGCTTGTTGTGAAACACTTTTTTGGCGGATTTTCTTATGCGTGGGTAAATCCGGCGGTTTTCACGGTTGTTGTTCTGTGGATAATCGGGGCAAGACTTTTTCCGTCTTATTTGGTGAATATGGATATTCTTTCCGTAAGAAATCCTTCCCAGACCTTGATAGAGAACGGAACTCTTCCGCAGTACGCGTTTGACCCGGAAATAACAGATGCATTGAACGCTTCTGTATTCAGACTTTTTAAAGTTTCGATTCCGAACGGATATGTTTCTTTGTTCTGGGACAACCAGTCGCTCATTCCTGCATTCAGATTCAATTTTATAACGTTGCTTTCTTCGGTGGTTCTTTTTGCGGGTAATTTTGTAAAGTGCGTGATTCCTGGAACTTTCCTTGTTGTCTATATTGCTCTTGTGCGTCTTGTTTCTCCGCTGATTTGTAATGGAGTCGCTTTCCAGGGAGACATGCTGCTTGCGCTTCTTACCGGCGGAACGATTTTCTTTGCGGTTTTTGTCCTGAACTGGTACGGAACAGTTCCAATTTCTCTTTCTGGAAAAATTATCTATGGATTTCTGGCAGGTGTCACAGCTTTTTTTATAGCAGGACCGGGAACATCTCCTTGCGGACTTATTTTTACAGTTCTTGTCTCTAACATTTTTTCAATTGTGATTCAGCAGTGGGAAAGCAGAAGAGACAGAATTTCTTTAAGAAAAAAACTTGAGTCCT
>DLKK01000060.1:0-8788 GCA_002478955.1 Treponema sp. UBA7590 | reverse complement strand
CTGACGAGCTGAAAGAACTTTAGACGGAGCATAAAATGATAAATAAGGAAAATCAGAAAAGATTCTGGCGCATTTTTGGATGTTTTATAGGAATTATCGTTTTTTTTCTTGCAGTTCTGGTCGGAATGATAAAACTTTCTGAAAAAAAATGGGATTCAGGCTTAAGGGAAAGCGTTCAAAATGTTCTTGATGAGAAAAATCCCGGAATATGGACCGTGGGAAATTCTGTGCCTCTGAATTCTCCGTTCTCAACGAGCGCGGCTCTTTTTGAGCTTAGAAGCAGTGAATCCGCGGAAAAATATTACGCGCTGATAATACGGATTACAACTTTGTACGGACATATGCCAGCTGTTTTTGTTTACAGCGGCTCGAAAGGCGCGGAATTTGCCGGATATTCTGCGGTTCAGGGAAGAGTCAAAAAACTTCTTGAAGAAAATTATGCCGATTCGAGCATATCGTATTGGCTTGAACGGATTCCTTCTGTGATACAAGCGTCTGAAAAAACTGAAAGGAGCAAAAAATGACACGAAAAGCGATTTCAATCTATATGGCGGCGACTTGTGCCATCGTTATCGTTGCGCCGGGAAGATTTGTCTGCGGAATTGTGCTTGCCGTTGAACTGGTTTGCCTTATGCTTTTTGGACTTCTTTTAAAAAGCCTTTTCAGAAAAATGAATCTGGAAAAAATTACCCAGGCAGCAACTCTTTGCTTTGTGATTTTCTTTGCGATTTTTTACAAGCTGCTTTTGGTTCAGATTATGCCGGTTATTGCGCTGCAGTTAAGCTTTGTGATTTTTCTTCCGCCGATTTCCACATTTACGACTGTTTTTCTGCTGGAAGAGAAAGATATGGCGCTGAAAGAATCTCTGGTGAAAAATATGCCGGTTGCGGTGGGATTTGCGTCTTATCTTCTTGTTGTTTCATTGCTGCGTGATGTTGTTGGTTTTGGAACAATAACGCTTCCTGCTCTCGGCGACCATTTTGAGGCCGTGCTTTTTTCTGCGGATAAAATTTCTTTTGGAACTTTTTTTGCGACAATTCCAGGCTCATTGGTTTTGAACGCGCTCCTTCTTTCTTTGTATCTTTGCATTGAAAAAAAACTTCAGATTGTAAAAAAGGCAGGTGATTTACAGTGATTTTTACAGCTTTTTATTATATTTTCTTTTCTTCGGCGGTGATTCTTTACGGAGTCGGGTTGAATTCTGCGACAATAATCTGTGATTCAATCCACGAGCTTTTTCTGCCGGTAATAAAAATTCTTGTTAATATTTTGAGCACTTCAGTTTTGTCGTGGCTGATTTTAAAATATTTTCTGATTCCATTGAAACTTGCGGAACTTTATCCTTTCGCGGCTCTGCTGATTTTCTTTGTTCTTTCTGTGTTTATAGAGACATTGGTTCGCATTGCCACAAAAAGGACAACTTCTGACTTCAGCCTTTCTTTTCTGATTATTTTGCTTGCTTTAAACGAAAGTCTTAATATAGTAGATGTTGTGCTTATTTCTTGCTGCAGCTTTATTTCGTTCCTGATTTTGATTCCGCTTCTTTATTCAATAAAGAAAAGAATTGATATTGTGGGAACTTTTCAGATTCATGGCAACCGGAAAAGCCTGGTTCTAGTTTCTATTGCCATAATTGTTACTGTCTTGGCTGTGGGCAATGTTTCATGGCTTAACCAAAGGATTCTTCCGTGATGCTAAAAATTCTTGTTTTGATTGCAATTCTGATTCTGGTCACTTTGATGATTGTTTTTCTCGCGTTATTTTTTGTTCCTGCCTTAAAAAAACAGACGAACATAAAAAACGAGATGCTTGTTTCTGAAACTGAACATAAATTCAAGAAACTTTACGAGCCGGATGAAAAATTCAAGGTTATGGAGCAGGCTGTAGTTCTTTGCAATTGCAACAAAAAATTCAAGAGAAATCTTGATCTTTCAGCAAAAAAAGGCCATTCCTGCGCAATAATAAATTCTGCCTGCGGTTCGCTGAACGATTGCCGTTTTTCATGTCTTGGGCTTGGTGACTGCGTAAAAGTATGCACTCAGGAGGCGATTTTCATAAAAAATGGAACAGCTGTAATAAACGAGCTTTGTAATGGCTGCGGAAAATGTGTATCTTATTGTCCAAAAAATCTGATAAAGTTAGTTCCTGTGTCCACTCAAAGTCTTGTCCTCTGCAGAAACAATGAACAGCCTTTGACAACCTGTGATTCATTCAAAAAGGCAGAAAATTTATCTTATCCCAAGAAAAAAGGGTTTAAAATATGGCAATCGTGCTATAAACTGTTGAACAAAACTCATTAATAGACAAAAATATAAAAATCAATGAACCGAATCCATATTTGCTACAGTTTAAAGTCCTCACGCATTGGTCCGAACCAAAAAGAAATTTTTGAGAAGGATTACATCAATGTCTATAAACCTGCGGCAAAATTCCTTTATTCTCATCCTGATTTTTTTATGTCTTTCGCATTCAATGGTGTGCAGATTGATTTTCTTCAGAAGGAATATCCGGAATTTATCGAGCTTTTGCACGAGCTTATCTCCAGGAAACAGATTGAAATTCTTGGCGGCGGCTACTACGATCCGGCTTTTCCGCTTCTTTTTCCAATGGATAGAACCGGACAGATTGAGCTTCTTACTTCAACATTGCGCTCAATCACCGGAAAAAGACCTAGGGGAATAAATATCTGTGCAAGCATCTGGGATTACTCGCTTGTCTCATGTTTTTATAACTGCGGAATGGATTATGTTCTGCTTGATGATTCTTTGGTTCCGTCCGAAAAACAGAAATTCATTCCGCTGATAATGTCCGATAAAGGAAAAACAATCTCTATTCTTCCTCTTTGCCAGGAATTCAAGCCTGAAATTCAGGATGACGCAAAAGATTATCTTAATGATATTTTAAAGAAGGTTACAAAAGCCTCTAAAAATACTGCAAAGCCGATTCAGGATTGCGTGAAGGGAATTAATATCCAATTTACGCATGAGGAATTCCAAAGTCTGTTAAGAAGCGGTTATCTTGAAAAACTTTGCAGGGCCGTAAGCGAAAAAAATGAGGTTTTTGATTTTGCGACGCCACTTACACTGGTGAAAGAGGCAAAACTTAGAATTCCTGTGTATATAGCTTCTGGAATGAGCAAAGAAGTCGGGCAGTGGGGAATCAAACCTTATCAGTCTGTAAAAACCGACGGACATTATCCTGTCTCAATTTATGATTTTTTTCAGATTTATCCGCAGAGCCGGGCTCTCTATGACCGGATGCTTTATGTAAGTATGCTTGTTAATCAGAGCCACGGTGATAAATTAAGAAAAATGTCAGCGCGTGAAAAACTCTGGGAAGCGCAGAATGGGGATGGTTTTATCTGTACCTCGAAAGGTGCGTTTGTAAGCGCCACATACAGGCAGCAGGCGTACAAAAAACTTACGGAAGCGGAAAAAATTGTGCGTCAGTGCGGAGATTTCAAGGAATCGTTTGCCTCTTACGATTATACTGGCGATGGCCTGAATGAATATATCTGCCGGATGAACAATTATTTCGCAGTAATCAGTCTTGGTGGCGGAGCAATACGGGAACTGGATGTGCTTCAGAATTCCGGGAACTTTGCAGATAACTTGAACTGCGTAAAAGATTTTGAAGGCTACAACGACAATTACGAGCGCGGGCTTTTTATCGATCACATTTTTACGGATGATGAATTCAACGCTTATCTTCAGAATAAACCTTCTGGAAACGGAATTTTTTCAAAGTACATTTATTCTGAGCTGAATTATTCCTCGCAGCATAAAGAAGTTCAGTTTCTGGCTGAGGCGACTTTCCAGGGCCGGCAGAAAATTTCGCTCAGAAAAAAATATGTCTGCTATTCAAGCGGAATGATGATTCAATATATTTTGAAGAATGAAAGCAATGAGATTTTAAATGCAAAATTCGCAGTTGAGTCAAGTTTTGCACAGACAAATTTCAATGCGAAAGATTTTAACGCTTTCAGCCTTGATATTGTCTCGGACGGAAAAAAGCAGGAAATCAACACAAAGACTTCATCTCATGAGCTGAATGATTCTGGAAAACTCAGCGATGTTGAAGGAATCTGGGTCACTGACACGGACAACAATATCACTTTTGTATTTGAACCGAATGAATCCTGCGGAATGTCCTTTAATCCGATTGTATTTAAACGTCCTGAATACACAACTGGCGAGCTTGTTCCAGCCGGAATGACTTTTGCGGATACAATGTTCTGGGACATAATTCTTGCCCCTGGAATGGAAATGGAAAAAACCATAAATTTCAGCATTTTCAGCCAACAGAAAAAAACAGGAAAAACTGAAAATCATCCAAAATCAAGGTAAATAATTTTTTCTGATTTGACTAGAATACGCAAAAAATCTTATAATCTTCTTTATGAACAGAAGATTAATAACATCCGCTTTACCTTATGTAAATAATATTCCTCACCTTGGAAATCTTATACAGATGCTTTCTGGTGATGTATTTGCCCGTTTTTGCCGGAACCGTGGCTATAACACACTTTATATCTGCGGCACAGATGAATACGGAACTGCAACAGAAACAAAAGCTCTTGAAGAAAAAAAATCTCCACGCGAACTTTGTGATTATTATTACAATGAGCACACAAAAATATACGACTGGTTTCATATCAATTTTGATAAATTCGGCCGCACATCAAATGAAGAATGTACTGAAATCACACAGGATTTGTTCAATGACCTTGATAAAAACGGTCTGATTACAGAACATACGAACAATCAGCTTTTTTGCAACCACTGCAATATGTTCCTTGCGGACAGATTTGTGCACGGTGTCTGCCCTAAATGCGGGTATGAGGATGCCCGTGGAGACCAGTGCGACAAATGTGGTTCTTTGCTTGACCCTATTGAGCTTAAGCAGCCAAGATGTTCAACCTGCGGAAGCACACCGGAAGTAAAAGAGACAAAACATCTTTACATAAATCTTCCGAAAATCAGCGGAAAACTTGATGAATGGATGAAAAAAGTTTCTGTTGAAGGAAAATGGGCTGACAATGCTGTGAATATCACAAAGGCCTGGATTCGTGATGGCTTGAATGAACGCGCAATCACACGTGATTTGAAATGGGGAATTCCTGTTCCAAAAAAAGGCTACGAGAACAAAGTTTTCTACGTATGGTTCAATGCGCCGATTGGATATATGTCAATCACAAAACAGCTGGCGAATGAACTTGTAAAAGCCGGAAAAAAATCTTTTGACTGGAAATCATGGTGGCTTCCTTCAGAAAGCGAGGAAGGAAAAAACAAGGAACATGTTGATTTGTTCCAGTTCATAGGAAAAGACAATATTCCTTTCCATACAGTAATTTTCCCATGCACATTGCTTGGTTCCGGACACGACTGGACAAAGCTTTATCACATGAGCTCAACAGAATATCTGAACTACGAGGACGGAAAATTCAGCAAGTCACGTGGAATCGGCGTTTTTGGAACTGATGCGATTGAATCTGGAATTCCGGCCGATGCATGGCGTTTCTATATTTTCTATAACCGACCGGAAAAACAGGATTTCCAGTTCACGTGGAAGGATTTCCAGGAAAAAATGAACAGCGAGCTTATTGGAAACCTTGGAAATTTGGTGAACCGGACTTTGCTTTTTGTTACAAAATATTATGGTGGAAAAATTCCTTCTGCTGATGTTGACACAGAACTTTGGACAGAAGTAAAGAAACTTGAGGCAAAAGCTACAGAAGACCTTGAATGGGCAAACCTGAAAGATGCGTTCCACACAATGTTTGAGATTGCCGACATCTGCAACAAGAAATTCCAGGCTACAGAACCGTGGAAAACGCGCACGACTGAACCTGAAAAGGCGGAAAGTCTTTTGTTCAATCTTTGCTACATCATAAAAGATCTTATGATTATGATGAATCCATATATGCCTCAATATACCCAGAAAGTAATGAGTTATTTCGGAAAGACAATCAGGGAATCTCAGGTTGGAAAAGAGACTTTGGAAGGACTTGACTGGAACGACTTGGGAAAAACTGACGGGCTTTCTGAAATCGGCGAAACTGCGGTGTATTTTACTCCTATGGACCAAAAAACAATGCTTGCATTCCGCGCAAAATTTGCTGGTTCTCAAAACGAAAGAAAAGAAGGCGGCAAGGCAGAAAAAAAACAGAAGAAACAGGAAAAGAAATCTGAACCAGAAGTTCTTCCGGCGGATAAACAGCCTGAGTTCTTTGCAAAAAATATCCAGCTTAAAGTCGCAAAAATCGTTTCTGTTGAACGAAACCCGGATTCAGATAAACTCTACATTGAACATCTTGATGACGGAAGCGGAACAGACCGCGTGATTCAGTCTGGGCTAGTTCCTTACCTAAAAGAATCGGAACTTCTGGGAAAACACGTTATAATTGCGGATAATCTTGCTCCTAGAAAAATGCGCGGTGTTGAAAGCCGAGGAATGCTTTTGGCTGCAGACTATAAAAATCAGGAAGGAAAAGATTGCGTTGAACCGCTTACGGCTCCTTGGGCTGCTCCTGGAACAAAAGTCATCCTTGAAGGAGACGATGTGAACGCTGAAAAGCCTGCTGAAATTTCTGCGGATGTGTTCTTCCAGATTGCAATCAATGTTGTGGATAAAAATGTTGAAATCGGTGGAAAAAAACTTACTGCGGACGGAAAGGTTATTTCTACAGAATTTACAGAAAACGGCGGAGTAAACTAAAGTGTTCTCCGTTGCGGTAAAAAAAATTGAAAATACAGCTTTGACAAATTCTGGCTCATTTTTGCAGACTCCATTCTGGGCTGAGTTTAAGGCGGCTCACGGTTGGAAAAATGCGCGATATGAGCTGAAACTTTCTCCTGAAACAGAGCTGAAGCATGAACTTTCAGAAAAAAAATTGGAAGTTTCTGTTTTGACACGCGAATTTGGAAAAGGTGTTCTGCATTTCACAATCGCTTATATTCCTCTTTTTCCGCCTCTTCCGTTTAAGGATGTTCCTGCCGGTGAGCAGACAATTGAATTATGCGCTATGCTTTCTGATATCGCTGGAGCTTTAAAAGAAGTTCTTCCCAAAAACACCTTGTGCATCCGCTTTGATCCGGCGATTGAATTTTCTTCGCCAGAGGAACGCGATGAATTCAATGTTGGTGTAAGGATTGTTTCTTTTGCGGACCGCCTGAAAATCAAAAAAAATAAAGTTGATATTCAGCCGCCGGATTCGACACAGATAAATTTATTGCGGCCAGAAGAAGAAATCCTTTCTTCTATGAAAGCAAAATGGCGTTACAACATAAATCTGAGCGCGCGGAAAGGCGTGGAAATTCTTTGCATAACTGGCGAGTGCCAGGAATTTTCACATTATCTTGATATTTTTTATGATTTGTACAAAATCACTGCGGAACGCGACGGAATTGCAATCCATTCAAAAAAATATTATGAGGATTTGCTCAAAAAAAGTTCTGATGAGATAAAAGCCGGAAAAGATGTCCCGAAAATCAGCCTTTACATTGCGAAACATGAGGAAGATTTTCTTGGCGCAATCATAACATTATTCAGTAAGACAGAAAGCGTCTATCTTTACGGTTGCTCAAGCAACAAAAAACGTAATCTTATGCCGAATTTTTTGCTTCAGTGGACGGCGATGAAAGACGCAAAAGCTTACGGAAGCGGATATTATGATATGTACGGAATGCCGCCGACAGACGATCCGAACCATCCGATGCACGGACTTTATCTGTTCAAGACAGGTTTCGGCGGAAAAAATATCCATCGTCCTGGAACTTTTGACATTCCAACAGGCATTTTTTACAAAGCATATTCTGCCGCGGAAAATTTAAGGTCATTCTGGCATAAAAAAATCCTAAAAAAAATACGCGGAAGATAAATTTTCAAAAGATAATTTTTATCTTTTTCATGCCAACAAAAAATCCGGTTTATGTAGAAACAAAACGTGTTTTCCATTAAAATCATTTTACTATGAATATGGAAGCATTTGTTTTGGGCTGCGGTGGAATGATGCCTTTGCCTTACCGTCATCTTACATCTGTCTTGCTTAGGCGTGACGGTGATCTTTTTCTTTTTGACGGAGGGGAAGGAACACAGGTTTCTCTTAGAAGATTGAACTTGAAATGGAAAAAAATCAGCGCGATTTTTGTTTCACACACGCACGCAGATCATGTGACCGGACTTCCGGGAATTCTTATGCTTTCAGCGCAAGTTGACAGAAAAGAACCTCTTTTTATTTATGGACCTCCAAAAATTGCAGAATATATTGAGACAAGCCGTAAAGTCCTTGATATGTACATAAATTATCCGATTGTTGTAAAGGAAATTGCCGCTCCGTGTGTAGTTCACAGCGGGGAAGATTTTTCAATCCGTGCTTTTCCGCTTGACCATACAAAAACTTGCGTTGGCTACACGCTTGAGGAAGAGGACAGACCTGGAATTTTCAACCCGGAAAAAGCCGCAGAACTTGGTGTTCCTATCGGGCCTCTGTGGGGAAAACTTCAGAAAGGTCAGGATGTTACGGCCGAAAACGGAAAAATAATTCATCCGTCTGATGTGATGGGAAAGCCACGCAAAGGACGAAAATTCAGCTTTGTCACTGACACTTTGTACAAAGATTCCATTGCGAATGAAGTCAGGAATTCTGATTTGCTGATTTGCGAGGGAATGTTCGAAGATGAGCTTATTGACCAGGCAAAAGAAAAAAAACACATGACGGCAAGCCAGGCCGCGACGATTGCAAGAGACTCAAACTCAAAAAGAATGGCGATGATTCATTACAGCCCGC
>DLKK01000023.1:19204-21542 GCA_002478955.1 Treponema sp. UBA7590 | reverse complement strand
AACTGTCATATTATTAAAAAGATTAAATGACTGAAAAACCATTCCAACTCTTGTGCGGAATTTCGCAAGTTCCTTTGAGTTTGTGCCGACTTCTTTTCCATTAAAAATGATTTTTCCGCTGGTTTTTATTTCCAGCCCGTTTATGCAGCGAAGCATTGTTGATTTTCCTGAACCAGACGAACCGATTACGCAGACAACTTCACCTTTATTTACGGTAAAATCCAAATCTTTTAAAACTTCGTGATTTCCAAATTTTTTTACAAGATGCTCAACCCTTAAAATCGGTTCACAGTTTTTAGTTTCTTTTTCTTCCATAAAAAAGCTCCCGTCTATTCAGCCGCTCCACTCATATATTCAACAGCAAGCTCATAATCCTTTTGCTGAAAAGCCTTCTTTTCCACAACTTTAAGAATCTTTGTAAAGACTGTGCAAATAACAAAATAAAAAATTGCACAAATAATATAAGATTCAAAGTAACGATAATAAATTCCAGCCGCACTTTTTGTTGCAAAATAAAGCTCGTAAACGCCAATAACATTCAATACTGAAGTCATTTTTAAGTTGGTCAAAAACTGGTTGACCATCTCTGGAACAATATTTCTGAAAGCCTGCGGAAGAATTACAGCAAACATTGTCTTTGTGTGGCTCATTCCCAACGCAAATCCGCCTTCAAACTGACCTTTATCAATAGAAATAATTCCTCCACGGACAGTTTCCGCCATATAAGCTCCGGTGTTCATCATTAAAACAATTAAAGAAGCCAGAAACGGAGAAACATCCACTCCAGCATTTTTTAATCCGTAATAAAAAACCATTGCCTGAACCATCATTGGAGTCCCGCGGAAAATTGCAACAAAAACAGAGCAAACAGGCTTTAATACGCTAAAACCTATTTTATGCACTAGATTGTCACTTTTAGAAACCGGTGTAGCCTGAACCAATCCAATGGCAAACCCTAAAATATAACCAAGAATTGTACCAATGATTGCAATCTCAAGGGTAAGAACCGTTCCTTTTAAAAAGTAGCTCCAATAATTTTTAAAGATAAACCAAACCCAATAAAAAAGTCCTTTATCGTTCATAAAGACTCCCATAAGAACTCCGCGTTAGCTGCAAGCCACGGATGGAGAAAATCACAGTTTGTGCTGCAAAAATTGATTAATCATTCGATTTTTACAGCACAAGATTTTTAGTTGCTAAATTAGTTGCTCAATGGCTGTGTTTCAATAGCCAATTTCATGTATTTGTCCATAAGTTCCTGGCCCCAGCCAATTGCGTGCATTGCCTTTTTCAGCGCTTCTACCGCAACTGTATTTCCTTCGATTACAGAAGGCGTGCAGACATCAGAAGCTCCTTCTGGCGTTATAAAATCGTACCCCTTTTCAAGCTGGCAGATAACAACATTTGGATTTGAAAGACAACCTGAATAAGCAGTAGGCCAGTCCATTACACCGCAGTCAACATCGCCCATCGCAACTTTCATAATTACTTCTGTACAAGTATCTGGATACGGAAGAATTACAGGTTCTGGAACTTGATTAATATATGCCGGCCAGTTCGTGTTAATCTGCGTTGTAAATTTCAGTCCTTTAAATTGTTCAAGCCTTGTGTATTTTTCATAAGGACTTCCTTTTTTTACAACGATAACATTGAATCTGTTGTAGTAAGGATCGATATAATCAAGAAAAGTATCCCGCTCTGCAGAATAAATACTTCCTGACTCAACAAGGTCATAATCGCCTGCTTTTAAGCCCATCCAAATTGAAGCCCAGTCGTTCTTGTGAATTTCAAGTTTAAGCCCCATTTCTTCGGCAAGCAATTTTGAAAAAATAACATCGTAACCGTAAGTGTAATCCGCAGAACCATAAATAGGCTCGGCAGTCAGTTCTGGATGACCTGGAATTTCTTTTGTTGGCTGCGTCCAGTTGAACGGAGCGTAGGCACATTCAATTCCGACTTTTAAAACGCCTTTTACTTGATTTGCAAATTCCGCATACTCAGGTTTTCCTGTATATTCATATTTAACTTCCGCCTTTTTCTTGCTGCAAGAATTCAATGCAACGGCCATGCAAACAAGTCCAACACCGAAAACAAAATTTCTAACTGTCTTTTTCATAGTTCACCTCGCTTTCACGAAAATAAAAAAGCGTCAAAAAATTCCATAAAGTCCATCTTGCCCTTAGGATTCTTTCAACGCCTTTGTTAAAAATGATAATAATAATTTCTTTTTCTTTTGAATTGTAAAAAATCGCAATAAAATTTTAATTAATCAGAATGTCGAATTTTTTCTGAAGAAATAAATTGAATGAGCGGGAAGAAAAAGAAAGCGGCAACCGAG
>DLKK01000023.1:0-19129 GCA_002478955.1 Treponema sp. UBA7590 | reverse complement strand
TTTCTGGTAGCTCATTCAATTGCTGAATTTATAAAACTCGACATTCACCCTAATTAAAAATCAACAATCTTTGTTTTATATGAACTTTTTTTTACCTGATTTATATATTCCTTTGGCGAAACTCCTGTAAATTCCTTGAACGAATGAACAAAATGGCTTTGATCGTAAAAATCAAACTTGCTGTAAAAATTTGGAAACGAATCAATATTTGAACGGTTCAATTCATTTATAATTGTGTGCATTTTTACGTTTTTGCAGAATTGCTTTGCGCTGCAGCCCAAAAATGTTTCAAACAAAAGATTTATGTAGCGCGAGGAATATCCTGTGTAGTCAATCAATTCGCTGATTTTTAACAAACCGTCTTTTTTTACAATCAAATCCACCATCTGAAAAAACAAATGCTTTTGTCCGCTTTCAGTTGTTTTTAGCCAGTTTCGATATTCTTCCATAAAAGTGCACATTCTGTTTGTAAAAGTCTGCTGCTCAGACATTTTTTCTGAAAGATTTTTTAAAATATCAAAATTCTGCAAATTGATTCTTTGTCCAACCAAATCTTTTACTTCCTGGTTTTCAAAAAAAGGATTTGCTCCCGGCTGAAAACGGATTCCAAAGTAATCGCAGTTTCTTTTCAAAGTCAAAGTCTGAAGTTTTCCGGAATTTCCGATTACAAAAGAATTCATATTGTTTCCAGAATATTCAAACAAAATGTTCGAGCAGCTGTCTTCCAAAAACGGAACTTTTTTTTCTTCATCAGTCTGAAAACTATAAAAATGAGAAATTCCAAAATCAGCCATAATTTTCTGATAAAATTTTTCTGTTTCCATAACCAGATATGACTGAATCGTATGAATATGCAATTTTTCTTCTTTCATAATCCGCCTCGCCAAAATCAGATTTAAAACAAAAAAGACGCCAAAACTTTAGAGTTCTGACGTCTTTGCCATATCTATAAAAACATTAGCAAACAGATTTTATTTTGTCAATATTTTCTCAACAAGCAACAACTAACTTTACAGCGCAGGCTTAAACCGATTGTAACGCAAAGTGCTTATGTCCGCAGGGCAAGTTCCTGTGCAAATCAATTCAGAAATATTAAAAGCCGCACTCGGTCCAATTCCAAATCCGTGTCCTGAAAAACTGCATTCAACATAAAGTCCCGGAACTTCATCAACCTTGCTTACAGTGCAAACACCATCGCTCGCCAAATCTTCATAGCCAGCCCAGGAACGAACAATTTTTGCATTTGCAAGACGCGGAAAATATCCAAGAATTCCTCTTGCGCACGCGCTTGTAAAATCAGCAGTGCTTGGCGGATATTCATTGCTTTCTAATTCAGGATTTGCAAAATCTTCATATCCATCGTGTCCGCCAAAAACAAACGAACCGTGCTTTGTCTGATGACCATAAAAATCAGCCATTGCCGTTCCCAGCATCTGCCTGAACATCTGTGGCTGCGCTTCCGTTACAAGGCACTGCAACCGCTTTTTTTTCATAGGAATTGTAATTCCAACTGTATTCAAAATCGGGTTGCTTTCGTAACCAGCGGCAACAACAACATTTTCCGCCTCAAAAAACTGACCTTCCGCTTCAACACCGCAAACCTTTCCAGCCTTTAAAACAATTCTAGAAACCGGCGCGCCCGTTATAAAATCAGCTCCAAGTTTTCTTGCGCATTTATAAAAACCTAAAGTCGTCGTAAGCGGATTCGCATGTCCGTCCGTAGGACACCAGGAAGCTCCAACAACTGCATCGCTCATATACGGATTGATTTTTTTCACTTCCTCGGCATTAATCATCTTTACATCAACACCGCATTTTACAGCATTGTCTGCAAGTTTTTGCAAAATCTTTAAGTGTTCCTCAGTTTTTCCAAGACGAAGATTTCCTTCCTGCGTATATTCAGTGTCAACGCCAAGCTCCGCGCTTAATCCCGGCCAGATATTTTTTACGCCCCAAACCATGAGCGGCAGCTCTTTTACATTTCGCCCAGACTGACGAACGCCTCCTCCATTACGCGAAGAGCCACCATTTCCAATATAGTCGCTCGCTTCAAGGACAATTACGCTTTTTCCTTTTTTGGCAAGATAATACGCCGTGGCATTTCCAACAATTCCAGCTCCAATTACAATAACATCAGCCTTTGTTTTCATATCACAATACCTCGCTTGCTAAAGTGTTCATTTCTGTTGGTCTGATTGGACCTCTGCTTGTTGCAGGATTTACTGTTGCCGGGCTTACTTTTTGCTCAGCGGCAACAATTCCTTTTACAAGTTTTGAACAAGTCTGTCCCTGGCAAAGCCCCATTCCGGCGCGCAAATAACGTCTTATTTCCTGCATGGTGAACATTCCATCGTGAACAGCCCGCCTTATTTCACCTTTCGTTATTTCCTCGCATCGGCAAATCACCAAATCATCATCAGGACCCGGAACAAATTCTCCAATATCGCGCAATCTATCATTCATCATAATTTTTAATCTCCATCATTTTTTTTGGGGGCAGGTCTTCCCCTCGCTACAAAAATTGCTCTGTTTTCGACACTCTCAACCGCCGCATTTTTTTCCGCTACCCCTTCTAACGGGGACACCCCGTAACGCCCCGCCTAGCTTTTTTTCCAAAAGCGGGCTTTATAGCCAAACTCGTTCGGAACTTTCATCGTAAGCAAATACGTGTGGTCAAAAGCAGCTGCCGTTCTTACGCCGACAACTTCAGCATCGCAAAGAACATCTCCGCTTCGGCTTAAAGCTTTTCCTATAGTTCCTTTTTCTGGAAGCGGCAAAAATTCATACGGAATCGTAATGCTCGTGAACCCCGGCTCAAAATCTTCATTAACAAGAAAAATCGCCTGACCTGAACAGCTTGCAACACACATTCCGCAGCCTGTACAACCGCAGTTTTGCGCAACCACTGGCAAGGCTGTAATGCACGAGCCAATTTTTATACAATTTTTTCTGCACGCATCTTGGCACGGATTGCACGGAATATTCTGCGTACATTCAATTACCGGATGAATTCCTTTCTGGTGCGTAACTCCTGGAAATCGTTCAATTTCATCATCTGCAACAAATCCTTTTGCAAGCAGATTTTTTGAAACCGAAATTCCTTCGTCTGTCTTTTCAATCAGTTTTCCACGGTTGCAAGGAGCAAACATTCCCTGGCGCAAACTGTCCAAATCTTTTTCAAACAAAGACTCGTTCTGCTCCATCAAATTTTCTTCTGCAAATCCTGTCTTATAGGCGGCACGTAAACCAGCCATTCTTCCTTTTATCATCGCAGAACTTGCTTCTTCAATTCCGCTAACGTCTCCTGCCGCAAAAAGACAAGGAACAGAAGTTTCGCCATACTCGTCAACAACCGGAACTTGCCCGCCTCGCTTTGGATTATCCTCCATTGCACAGCCAGACATTTTCAAAAGCTGGCTCATTGGCGAAAGACCAACCGCAACACAAATTGTGTCAACATCAAAATGAATTTCCGTTCCCGGAATAATCTTAAAATGCTCGTCAACCTTGCCGATTGTTACGCCTTCAACTTTTTCAGATCCTTCAACTTTTTTGATTGTATAACCCAGAAAAAACGGAACTCCAGTTCGGGCAACTTTTGCCGCATGAACACCATAACCGCCGATTCTAGGAGCCGCATCAACTAGTGCGATAACTTCGCAGCCTGCCTGAAGCAACTGAAAACTAACAACAAGGCCAACATTTCCGCTTCCAAGCATAAGAATCTTTTTTCCAGGCTTTACACCATGAAGATTCATCATTGTCTGAGCCGCTCCAGCTCCAATAACGCCCGGCAAAGTCCACCCTTCAAAAGGAACCATATTTTCAGCCGCTCCTGTGGCAATAATAACACTTGACCCTTTATAATGATAAATCGCGCCATCGTGATTTACCGTAACTTCCTTGTTTTCAAAAATGCCAGTTACAGTCGCATCCAGTTTTACCTTAACGCCAACTTCTTCCGCTTCTTTTAAAAGTTCCGTTCCAATGTTAAATCCACGGATTTTTGCCTTATGTTCTTTTGAACCAAAAAATTTATGAATCTGCTTAAAAAGCTGTCCGCCCGGCTTATGATTTTCATCAAAAATCATAACATTCATTCCGTGTTTAGCCGCTTCTATTCCTGCGCTAAGACCAGCAGGTCCTGCGCCAATTACAATCAAATCATATCTTTCCATATTTATTTCCGCCTTACCAAGTTTTTTCAGCCGAACATCCATACTGAGTTTGAACTTTCATTCCGGCTTTTAAAGGAGTTATGCAAGTCCTAGTATTTGGAACGCCATCAACAACCATTACGCAGTCTGTGCAGCGCCCAATAGCGCAAAAAATTCCTCTTGGTTTATGCAATTTAGAAGTTTCTCTGTGCTTTAAAATTCCAGCCGCACGCAAGGCCATTGCAATCGGCTCACCCTCATACCCTTGCATTTCTTTTCCGTCAAATATAAACGTTACGAGTTCCCCTTTTTCTGGAACTCCTAAAATAGGATGTTCTGCTATACGTTCCATGTTCAACCTCACTTTGCAACAATGTAAAACTAAAATTTTTATTTTTCTTGTAAAAATTCGCATTGGAAATTTTTTTTCGGCAAATATAATGAATCAAGATTTTGAAAAATAATTTTCTGAACCACTTTGGAGGTTTTATATGAATGAAAACATTTTTCCTAATATCGACATTCTGTTTCTAAACGAAAAAGATTTGATTAAATGCGGCGTAAAAAACATGAAAAACTGCATCGACGTAATGGAAAAACATTTTTCGCTGATTGGAAAAGGAGATTACCGAATGGGCGGCGCAAACGGCAATGAGCACGGCTTAAAAATGTCATTCCCGGAAAGTTCTTCTATAAAGGATTTTCCTCTTAATGGACCTGACTATCGCTTTATGGCAATGCCTGCGTATCTTGGCGGAGAATTTCATACCTGCGGAATAAAAACTTACGGCTCAAACCAGAAAAACCGCTCAAAAGGATTGCCCCGCTCCGTTTTAATGCTTCAGCTGCTTGATGCAGAAACAGGCGCCCCTTACGCATATATGTCTGCAAACCTTATAAGTTCAATGCGAACCGGCGCAGTTCCAGGACTGGGAATCCGCTATCTTTCCATAAAAGAGCCAAAAATTGCAACAATTGTAGGTCCTGGTGTAATGGGACGAACCGCAGCCTTAGCAATCGCGACAGAAAAACCTTCTGTAACAACAATAAAAATAAAAGGCCGCTCAGAAAAAGGAATAAAAGAATTTATAGATTTCTGCAAGGAATACTGCCCTACATTCAAAAATTTTGTTGTTTGCGATTCAATCGAAAGCGCCGCAAAAGACAGCGACATTATTTATTTTGGAACAACAAATGCCGCAAAATACGAAGATAATCCTTTCCTGAAAGATGAATGGATAAAAAGTGGAGCTTTAGTAATAAGCACAAGTGCTCTTTTAATGAACCACGAAGGCTGGAAAGACACAAAAAAATTCAAACTTGTAAGCGATGACTACAAAATGTACGTCGGCTGGGGAAAAGGAAAGCCCGCACCAACACAAAAGAACGTTTCAACCCTAATCGGAATGGGTTTTTACGACGCAGTTGTAGAAGGCATTGTAAAAGAATCAGACTTGGTAGAAATTGGCGATATTGTAAACAACAAAAAACAAGCTCGCGATAGCGATGAACAAATAATTGTTTACGCAGTCGGCGGAATGCCAACAGAAGACGTTGCCTGGGGAAAATTCTGTTACGACACCGCGATAAAAAACAAAATCGGAACAAAACTGAATCTCTGGCATTCACCAGAATGGAGCTAAAAAACAAAAATTCAATAAAATGCCTTTTGATAAAATTCAAAAGGCATTTTTTTTGAAAAAAAACTTGACAACTAAAATGTAAGCGTTATCATTTAATTAATGAAAACGCTTACATCAATAACAACAATGCAGGAACTTGCCCAAGCCGCTGGAGTTTCTATCGCGACAGTTTCACGAGTATTCAGCGGAAGCAATAAGGTTTCGGAAAAAACAAAGGAAAAAGTCATGGAACTGGTTCATCAGTCAGGCTTTTACCCGAATGAAACTGCTCGCACAATGGCAGCAGGATGTTCCAGGCTTATTGCAGTAATTTTGCCGGATATTGAAAACCCATATTTTTCCAGCCTGCTTTGCGAAGTTGAACAGTTATGCGAAAAAAATGGATATACAATGATTTTTTTCAATTCAAATGGCGACAGTGAAAAAGAAAAAGACATTGTGACAAAAATGATGGCTCGCCAGGCAGACGGAATGCTTATCTGCATGACTCGAGTAAAATCAGAAATGATTCCTGTTCTAAAAACCGCAAAATTTCCTGTTGTTGTGATGACAAGAAACATCAACGGTTTGGATTCAGTTGCAATCAATCACCTTGAAGGAGGACGACTAGCTGCTGATTATCTGATTGAAAATCGCTGCGAACAATTTTTCTTCTTTGGATTAAAAGATGATGAAAAATTCACAGGATTTTATAATGAATTGTTAAAATCGAAAATTCCCGAAAGCAAAATCAAAACATTTGGCGACAAGGATTGGTATTTTAATAATTATGCTCAGGCTTCAGAATTGATGAACAAATTTATGCAGGAACAAAAAGATTCCACAGAAAAAATCGGACTTTTTTGCATAAATGACCTTTTTGCATCTCAAGCAATAAACGCGGCAAATCGAAATAAAATCAAAATTCCAGAAAAAATGAATATTGTCGGTTTTGACAACACAATGCTTTGCGACATGACTTTTCCAACGTTGACTTCAATAAATCAGCCTTTGGATAAAATCGCGGCAAAAAGCTTTGAACTTTTGTGTCAAAAAATAAAAGAAAAAAAAGAAGGCAAAACTTCTCTAAAAACAATCGTTCTTGAGCCTTCC
This sequence comes from Treponema sp. UBA7590, assembly GCA_002478955.1. Taxonomy (GTDB): domain Bacteria; phylum Spirochaetota; class Spirochaetia; order Treponematales; family Treponemataceae; genus Treponema_D. The sequence continues at coordinate 12,237 of DLKK01000023.1, read as the reverse complement.
ATAATAAAAAGAGAATCATAAATCTGCAGAACGCAGAAATTATTTAAATTAATTTTTCATAGGGGGAAAATATGAAAAAAATCAGTTTTATTATTGGTGCAGCAATTCTTGCCGCTTCTGTGTTTACCGGTTGCCAAAAAAAAGAACACTCAAATTCAATCAGTATAATGTTTCAAGGTTCAGACGCTGAACAGTCAGCAATAAAAGCTTCTACAGAACGCTTTACAGAAAAAACTGGAATCAATGTTGAACTTTTGTACACTCCGCACGATTCATACACTTCAAAATTGGCAAGCTTCATCAAAAACAAAAAAGTTCCGGATATTGTAAGCATTGATGGGCCTATGCTCGCAAGTCTTGCATGGTCTGGAGTAATTCAGAGTGTCGAACCGTACATTGACCCAGAAATTATTGCCGATATGACTCCTTCAAATGTGCTTCAGTGCACATACCCGATTGACAATAAACTTTACGCAATAAGTTATGCCGATTCCACAGTTTTGCTTTACTGCAACAAAAAATATCTTGAAAAAATTGGCGCAAGAATTCCCAAAAATGTGGCAGACGCTTGGACCGCAGATGAATTTGATGAAATTCTTACAAAACTTGCCGCTCTTGATGAAGTAAAATGGCCGCTCGACCTTATGTGGGCTTGGAATATCGCAGGTTCAGAATGGGGAACTTACGGTTTTTATGAAACACTTGTTTCTGGAGGAGCTGATCTTATAAATCGAGAAACTTGGACGGCTGAAGGAACTTTAAATAGCCCGGAAGCAGAAAAAGTTTTGCGCTACTTCCAAAAATGGGGAACAAACGGTTGGATTGTTCCAAAATCAGCCGGAGAAAATACTCTTTACAACGACAAAAGACAAACTGCAATCGCGTGGAACGGAAACTGGAATTTTACAACTTGCCGAGCCGCAATGGGCGATGATGTGATTGCGCTTCCTCTCCCGAACTTTGGAAAAGGAACTCGCTCTCCAAATGCAACTTGGATTTGGGGAATTTCTGCAACTTCAAAAAATCCTGAAAAAGCTGGGCAACTTTTGAACTTTATGCTTACAGACACAGAATTCCTTGACGCAATAAAACTTACCGGTTCTTATCCAGCATTGAACAAATTTGCTGCACGCTGCGAAGATTACATGGACAGCTCAAAAATGGCAATCGCTTATGAACAGTCAAATGTTGCAGTAAGCCGACCAATTCATCCAGCTTACCCGACAATAACTTTGGCTTTTTCAGACGCATTTGAGTCAATTTTGAACGGTGCAGACATACGAACAGAACTTAACAAAGCTGCTCAGAAAATTGATGAAGATATAAAAGACAATGACGGTTATCCACCGTTTGGAAAATAATCACTGCAAGTTGTAACGTCCACAGGAAGTTCAGTATAAAAACTGCGCTTCCTGATTTTCAACAAAAATCAGAGGTTCAGTATGAAAAATTCGTTTATCACAACACTAAAAGAAAAAAATATTCGACAAGAAATTTATATGCTGCTTCCTGCGTGTATTTTACTTATATTTTTTATGGTCGTTCCATTTTTTTCAGCGTTTGCACTTTCATTGACAAATCAAAAACTCATTCCAAATCCTATGGTTCCCGCAAAATTTGTAGGTTTAAGAAATTATATTCAAATTTTTAAAGATGCAAGCTTTTGGCAAGCATTTAGGAACGTTGTTCTTTTTACAATTATGGTAATTCCATTGCAGTGCGGATTTGCACTTCTTATGGCAAATGCCTTGAACAAAGTCAGATTCTTTAAAGGTTTTTTGCGAAGTATGTTTTTTCTTCCATATATTACTCCAATGGTTATCGTTGCAGTTGTATGGAAATCAATTTATCAATATCCAGATGGAATTGCAAATCTTGCGCTAAAACTTGTTACTTTTGGTCAGGCTCATTCAATCGACTGGCTGGGAAATAAAAATTCAGCTTTGATTGCAATTACAATTCTTTCCGCATGGCAAGCATTCGGTTTTCAGATGATAATTTATCTTGGTTCATTGCAGAGCATTCCTTCTTATTTGTATGAAGCCGCAAATATTGATGGAGCAACTCCTTTTCAGACTTTCTGGAATGTAACATGGCCAAGTCTAAAAGAAACAAATACTCTTGTGCTTATTATCACAACAATTCAGGCTTTAAAACTTTTTACTCAAGTAAACATCATGACAAAAGGCGGCCCAAACGGCGCGACAAATACTCTTGTTCATTACATATATCAAAATGGATTTGCCGGACAGAAAATTGGTTACGCTTCGGCGGCTTCTGTAATTCTGTTCATTTTGATACTCGTTATTTTCCTTGTTCAAAACAAAATTCTTCGTGGAAAAGAAGAAAAACTTCGGGATTAATTTTCGATTTGGCTTTTTTAGGAGGAAACTATGGTACGAAATAAAGCAAAAGACATTATTTTTACAGCATTTCTTTTTGTGCTTGGACTTATAATTATCACTCCAATTTTTCTTATGTTCGTTTCATCATTAAAGGATGACCGCTACGAAATCATGAAAGATATGGGAAGCTTAAAAGCGTTTATTGTGCTGAATCCAACGCTTCACAACTTTAAGGAAATTCTTTTTGAATCCGTTCAGAATTTTGGACGCGCATTCATAAATTCAATGATTGTTCTGATTGTAACAGTTATTCTTACAAGTATTGTTTGTTCAATGGCAGGCTACGCTTTGCAACGCGGAAAACTAAAATGCCGGAAATACATTTTTTTAGCGGTTCTTTCGCTTTACATAATTCCAATGGAATCAATAATGCTTCCGCTTATGTATCAAGTTTCTACGCTTGGACTTACCGATACTTATGCAGTTCAGATTTTGCCGTTTGTGGCAAGCCCGCTTTATATCTTTCTTTTTTACAATTATTTCAAGGAAGTTCCAGTTTCTCTTGCAGAAAATGCCGAACTGGAAGGAGCTTCATTCTGGCAAATTTACAAAGATGTTTATCTTCCGCTGAACAAAAGCCCGATTATCACAGTTTGTATTCTTCAGGGAATGGATATGTGGAATCAATATTTATGGCCGCTTCTTGTTACAACTGACGAAAAAGTTCGCCCGATGTCCGTTGCAATTTCTTCATTTACAGGAACTGGCGGAGACATTTATTGGGATCAGCTTATGGCTGCCAGCGTTGTAATGTTGCTTCCTGTGCTTCTGTTGTTCATCTTTTTTCAGCGTTACTTTGTTGAATCAGTTGCCTCTTCTGCAATAAAAGGATAAAACTATGACAGAAATTCTTGAAAAAGCCCAAAAAAAACAAAATGAACTTTCTGAAAAAATTAATTCTTCAAAAGAAATTTTAGCTCAACGTCCGCTTTTTCATTTTGCCACGCCGGGCGGATGGTGCAATGACCCGAACGGATTTTCAGAATTTGACGGAAAAGTTCATTTATTTTACCAATATCATCCTTATTCAACACAATGGGGACCGATGCATTGGGGACACGTTACTTCAAAAGATTTGCTTAATTGGAACTTGGAACCAGTTGCTTTAGCCCCAGACACAAAAGCTGACTTTAACGGATGTTTTTCTGGAACTGCAATTTCAACAGAAGACGGCAAACAGATTCTTGCGTACACAGGAGTTTCAAAAGACGGCGATGAAACAATCCAAAATCAATGCATAGCAGTTGGTGATGGAAAAATCTACAAAAAATATTCGAAAAATCCTGTTCTTACGGCAAAAAATATTCCATTTGAATACCAAAAAGAACATTTTCGCGATCCAAAAATCTGGCAAAAAAATGGAAAATTCTACATGGTCTGCGTAATAAAACAACTGGACAATTGTGGCGCAATGGTGATTTTTGAATCAAAAAATGCAAAAAAATGGATTTTCAAAGGAATTTTAGATTCAAGCAGAAACGATTTTAGCGGAATGTGGGAATGTCCCGATGTGTTAAATTTAGACGGAAAAGATATGCTGATTTTTTCCCCACAAGAAATGAAAGCCGACTACAAATTAGGTTTTCATGAAGGAAATAACAGCGTTTACACAACTGGAATTTTTGACTACAAACAATTCAAATTCTTCCACGACATAAGAGCCGAAAACAGAGCTTTTAGCGCACAAATCGACTACGGAATCGACTTTTACGCACCGCAGACAACAAAACTTTCCGACAGAAGAACAATTTTAATCGCATGGATGCAATCTTGGGAATCTTACATTACTCCAGAAGATTATTTGTGGTCTGGAATGATGACAATTCCGCGCGAACTTTCGTTCAAAAACAACCGCTTGTATCAAAATCCAGTTCGCGAGCTGGAAAATTTAAAAACTGAAGAAAAAGATTCAGAAATTCAGCCAGAAAAAATTGAAACAATCCTGAACAACCAAGAACGACATTTTGAATTGAATTTTTCCGTTGCAGAACAAACTTCCGGAACAATAAAAATCATTTTAGGAAACACCGAAGAAGAATACGTTCTCTTAAAAATCGATTTGTACGAACAAAGTATTTATTTTGACCGCTCAAAATCGCAAGTTCCAGGAAAAATTTCTGCAAGAAAAGCAAAACTTCCACCAAAAGAAAAAGAAACAAAATTCAGAATTATTAGCGACACTTGTTCACTAGAAGTGTTTATAGATGACGGAAAAATGGCTTTTACAAATGCATTCTTTCTTTCTAAACAAAAAACTGATTTGATATTCCGAAATGAAACTTCTCAAAAAATAAACTGCAAAATCTGGAAACTCCAGAAATAGGAGAAAATATGAAAAACCAAAAAGAATTTGATGTTATCGCAATAGGCGAACTTTTGATAGATTTTACTCAAAATGGAATCAGCAACTGCGGAAATTGGCTTATGGAAGCAAATCCAGGCGGAGCACCGTGTAATGTTCTTGCGATGCTTACAAAACTCGGACACGAAACAAGTTTTATCGGGCAAGTTGGAAACGATATGTTCGGAAAAATGCTGAAAGAACGAGTTTCTTCAATTAGAATTGACGTTCAAAATCTTGTTTTTTCAGATGAATACAACACAACTTTGGCATTCGTCCACACAGCACCAGATGGCGACCGCGATTTTTCATTCTACAGAAAAACCGGTGCAGACGCATTCCTTTCAAAAGATAAAATCAATCCAGAACTCATAAAAAAAACAAAAATTCTTCATTACGGAAGCCTCTCTATGACAAACAAAACCGTAAATGAAGCTACAGAATTCGCCCTTCAGACCGCAAAAGAAAACGGAATTTTGCTTTCGTTCGACCCAAATTTAAGAAAACCGCTTTGGAACTCAATAGAAGAAGCAAAAGAACGAATCTGGTACGGAATTTCAATGTGCGACATTCTAAAAATTGCAGAAGAAGAACTAGAATTAATCACCGATGAGCCAACCATTGAAAAAGGAATCGAAAAAATCCGCCAAAAATATTCAATTCCGCTAATAACAGTAACAAAAGGCAAATACGGAAGTGACTGCTTTTATGCAGATAAAAAAACTGAACTAAAAGTCAGCGTTCCAACATTCTCAAACGTAAAAACAATCGATACAACTGGAGCCGGTGATACATTCTGCGCCTGCATTCTCCACGAAATCCTCGAAAATGGCTACAAAAACTTTACCCAAGACCGCCTAACCAAAATGCTGACCTTCGCAAACGCCGCCGCCAGTCTAATCACAACAAAAAAAGGCGCGCTATGCGTAATGCCAACCAGACAACAAATTGAAGAATTGATGGATTCGGCAAGAATATAAAAAACAGAGGCAGAAGTTCGTTTTGAAGAATTTCTGCCTCGTTTTGTTTGTTAACATTATCCGGCTTTACCAAATAATCAATAATATAATTTCAAAACCAATTTGAAATCTATGAACCCTTAATTTACCGCAACGCCCTGAGAATTTTCGATTTCATAACCGGTCATTTCCTCAATGACTTTATCTGGATAACCGAGTTTTTTTGCCTCAACGTATAATTCTTGTGTAAGTTCGGCAGTTCCGTTTTCAGAAAGTTCTGCACCTTCTTTTATCATCTGGAACATATCTTCCATATCAACAAGATTCATAAGTTTGTTCAAGAACCATTCGTCTATCATTGTTACTTTATGGATTTCATCTACAGTCATAATTCCACGTTTTAATGCCTGAAAAACTGCAAACAATCTTTGGTCTGTGCATTGACCAACACGCTCAATGATTTTTTCATCTGGTTCTTTCTCAAACTTTTTAAGGTTCAGTGATGTAACTCCAATTTCCGCACCACGAGCTGCTTTCATCAACGCTTCTTCAAAAGTGCGTCCAATCGCCATAACTTCACCAGTTGCCTTCATCTGAGTTCCCAATTTTCTTGCCGCATAAACAAACTTATCAAATGGGAATTTAGGCATTTTTACAACAACATAATCCAAAACAGGCTCAAAACATGCAGAGGTTTTCTTTGTTACTGAGTTCGGAATTTCATCAAGATTATAGCCAATTGCAATCAAAGTAGCGATTTTCGCAATCGGATAACCAGTTGCCTTAGAAGCCAACGCAGAAGAACGTGAAACACGAGGATTTACTTCAATCACCGCATATTCAAAAGATTCAGGATTCAACGCAAACTGACAGTTACAACCGCCTTCCATTCCAAGCGAAGAAATTATATTCAAGGAAGCTGTTCTCAACATCTGATATTCTTTATCAGAAAGAGTTACCGTCGGAGCAATTACAATTGAATCTCCTGTATGAACACCAACCGGATCAAAGTTTTCCATTGAACAAACAGTCAAAACGTTTCCGCTGTGATCACGAACAACTTCAAATTCAATTTCTTTCCAACCAGAAATACATTTTTCAACAAGAATCTGATGAATCGGTGAACGATGCAAACCATTATGAGCAATTTCATTAAATTCTTCTTCGTTATTAGCAATACCGCCACCAGTTCCACCAAGGGTAAACGCAGGACGAATAATTGCAGGAAATCCGATTACATTTTTTGCAAAATCCAAAGCATCTTCATAATTTGTTACAACTTTAGAAGGAATACAAGGCTCTCCAATAGATTCCATTGTGTCCTTGAACATCTGACGGTCTTCCGCTTTATCAATTGTTTCAGGTTTTGCTCCAAGAAGTCGAACGTTGTGTTCCTTTAAAAATCCTGATTTTGCCAGTTCCATGCACAAAGTTAAACCAGTTTGTCCACCAAGTGAAGAAAGAATTGAATCCGGTTTTTCTTTTTCAATAATTCTTTCAATAACTTCTGGAATCAACGGTTCAATATAAATATGGTCAGCCATCGCATGATCTGTCATCAAAGTTGCAGGATTTGAATTTACAAGAACAACCTCAAGCCCCTGTTCCTTTAAAGCTTTACAAGCCTGGCTTCCCGCATAGTCAAATTCCGCAGCCTGACCAATAATAATCGGACCAGAACCAATAACCATCACTTTGTGAATATCTTTATTAAGTGGCATATTTACCTTCCTAAATTTTTAAGCTTTGGCTTTTGTCGCCTTGATTGTTGAAGCAAAATAAGCAATCGCATCAACTCTTTCATATTCAGATTTGAAATTCTTAAAATAATCATGATTATTAATAAGCTTTACAAATTCATCGAACAAAAAGTTCGCATCAAGTGGACCTGAGCAAGCCTCCGGGTGAAACTGAACACTGAATGCAGGAATTTTTGTATAAGTCAAACCTTCGCAAGTTCCATCATTTGTATTAACAAAACTTTGAACAGTTCCTTCCGGCAAAGAATCATTTTTTACAGCATAACCATGATTCTGTGAAGTAATATAAACGCGTCCGGTTTTTGTATATTTTACAGGCTGGTTCGCACCACGGTGACCATATTTTAATTTCATTGTCTGAGCACCGTTTGCCAAAGCCAAAAGCTGATGTCCTAAACAAATTCCAAAAATCGGAATTCCTGTTTTAATAAGTTTTTGAATTTCTGCAATGATTCCAACATTTTCAGCAGGATCTCCAGGACCGTTGCTAAGCATTACACCATCAGGATTCAAAGCCATAATCTGTTCCGCAGAGTATGAACAAGGAACTGTTACAACTTCAAGACCTCGCTTTAAAAGCTCGCGGCGAATATTAGCTTTTGCACCAAAATCCCAAAGAACAACCTTTTTGCCTTTTCCGGCTTTCATTGCCTCTTTTTCATCATTGATTTTAGTTCCATCAGCAGTTACAGGAACAAATCGATATTTTGCACTTTCAGCAAAAACCACATCCGCAGGTTCCTCAACGCCTGTAGCACTTCCAGTTACAGCTTCAACAGCTTTTTCAATTTTATATGATTTAATTTTTTCAAGAAGAGCTGCTTTTTTCTTTTCATCATTTAAAGCTGCAAAAGCTTCCAAAGCATCTTTGCTGTTTCCACTTATAAGCATACCGTTCATAACGCCAACTTCGCGCAAAATCTTTGTAAGCTTACGAGTATCAATATCGTAAAGACCAATAATATTTTGTGATTTTAAATAAGAATCAATGTCTCCACCACAGCGGAAATTTGAAGGTTCCTCACACCACTGACGAACAATATATCCGCGAAGATTACATTTTGAACTTTCGTAATCCTGCTTTATATCGCCATAATTTCCAATCAGCGGAAAAGTCTGTGTAACAATTTGACCGTAATAACTAGGATCAGTAAGAGTTTCCAGGTAACCATTCATACCTGTTGTAAAAACTGTTTCGCCGATTATTATTCCTTCAGCGCCAAATGCCCTTCCTTCAAAAACCAGTCCATTCGCCAGGACCAAACATGCTTTAGTATCCATACTAAAATGCCATTATATCAAATCTTATCTATTATGGGAATGGGAATAAATATCGAGTTTTTTATATATTTATCCCAAAAATCGAGTTTTTTTTTAATCCATAAATTGAATAAAAGAGAAGAATTTTTTATGCTGAATCTACAAAACTCAACATCCTGTCAATTCAATCAAAATTCAATGAAAAAATAAAAATCCAAATAAAAACAAGACAGACTGCAATTTTTAATCCGGTTCCAAAAAGAAATCCTTTAAAAGTTCCAAGAGCCGCATTAAAAACTCGTTTTTTGTCAGAAGAATCAAAAATCAATTCACCAACAAAAGCGCCGATAAAAGGTCCTAAAACAATTCCAAACGGACCAATAAAAAATCCTGCAATCAGACACCAACCAAAGAACCAATCGTTCCATATTTGCTTCCACCAGATTTTTTAGTCATAATCGCAGGAAAAACATTATCCGCAACACTTACAACAACCGCGGCAAGTCCTGTAAAAATAAGTGACAAAACAGAGACCGATGAGTATTTTGAAAAATGAGCCACAAGCAAACCAGCCCAAGCCAACGGAACTCCCGGCAAAACTGGAACAACCGTGCCAACAGTTCCAATCAAAAGAAGCACTATTGAAAACGCAAACAAAACAATATCAACATTCACAATTTTCTTTCCTTTTTTTTAAGAATAAAACCTACAAAAAACTTTTTCAACTTTTTTTTCTTGGGCGCAAATAAAAAACGCAAACCAGCTTTTCAGTGTTGACATTGTTTGCATAGCAAACAACGGCTGCGCCGCACTTACAATCTGGCGCAAGATTCTTTTTCATCGCAGATTATCCAGAAAAAAGCTTAAATTATTTTTTTCTTTTTTAGACTAATAATCGTTCGTTGCTAAAAATTCATACAAACGGAAGTTCATAAAATTTATAACTTCCGTTCGTTTGTTTAATATTTCACGTGGAACTAATTTTTTTTATAACAAAAAAATTAGTTTTCTAAAAAGCATCGTTTCACGTGAAACATAATAAAAACTGCGTACATAAAACAACAAATGCAATGTTTCATGTGAAACATGATTAAGGAAAAAAATGTATATCAGAAAGATATATATAATTTTAAAATCACATTAAGAAAGAAATTTTTTACTTTATACCAAAAAGAATGATTCTGTTTATTATTTAATAAAATACAAAAATGATAAAATGTTTCACGTGAAACCAAATTTTAATCAAAATATAAAATAAGAATTTAAACACAACTTATCCACAAAAAGTGGATAAAAAGTGGATAAGTATCAAAATCAGATTTATATAAAAAAAGACCAGTCGAGAGACTGGTCTTTTGCCTGATGTATAAGTATTTCCCTAGTTTATAACTACTACCCTTTTTTACTATAGTATAAAATGTACATTTTGTCATTAAAAAATATACATTTTATATATAATTTATATACTTTTCTAAATAAAATCTATAATTCTTTATAATATAAAGAATTATTCTTCATTTCTAGGAACTTTATCAAATCCTACCAAGAAATCAGGATCAGAAATCTTTACAACCTTTACTCCTGTTGACTGATTTCCCTGCTGGGTAATTGTTTCCGCAGTAACTCTTAGAGTTTTTCCCTGGCTTGTCATACATACAATTTCATCTTTATCTGAAACTGCAAGTATTCCAACAATTTCTCCGCGCTCTTCAGTTTTTCCAAAAATCTTTTGTCCACCAGTTCCGCGACCATGAGGATTGAAATTTTCAAATTTAACACGCTTTCCAAAACCTTTTTCAGTAAGCAAAAGAATGCTATCGTTCGGTTCAATTTTTATTGCGCCGGCAATTTCATCTCCTTCTGAAAGTTTCATTCCTTTTATACCGCTGCTGGCTCGTCCCATACAACGAACATCTTTTTCGCTAAAACGTAAAGCTTTTCCGCGGCGGGTTACAAGAAGAACTTCTGATTCCCCATCAGTTGGAATCGCACTTATAAGTTTGTCACCATCACGCAATTTTAGACCAATAATACCTCTTGTTTTTGCGTTAGAAAATTCTGAGGTCTGAACTTTTTTTACAATTCCGTTGGAAGTTGTCATAAACAAGTACTGGTCTTCTCGGAATTCACGCAAAGTAACAACTGTTGTAATTTCTTCATCTGCGCCAATTGCAATCAAACTTTTAATATTTGTGCCACGCGCATTTTTTGAAGATTCTGGAATTTCATGGACTTTTATCCAATATGCTTTTCCGATATTTGTCACAAACAAAATATGATCATGAGTTGAGCCAATAAAAAGCTGGCTAACATAATCGTCCTCAACAAGAGAAGCACTGTTACTTCCAGTTCCTCCCCTACTCTGCTTTTTATATTGAGTTACAGAAATTCGTTTCATATAACCAAGTTTAGAAATCATGACAACCATGTCTTCTTCCTTAATCATATCTTCAACGTTTATCTGTTCAACTTCATCAGCAACAATATCCGTTCGGCGGTCGTCTCCGTATTTTTCTGCAAGAGCCTGAGTTTCAATTTTTATTGTTTCAAGAATTTTATTATGATCATCCAAAAGTCCCTGCAAATAATCAATAAGAGCTTGAAGTTCTTTTATTTCTTTCTGCAAATCTTCAATCTGAAGATGAGTAAGACGTTTAAGCTGCATATCAACAATTGCCTGTGCCTGCTCGTCATCAAAATTGAATCGTTTTTCAAGGGCAAGTTTCGCAGTTTCTGTCGTTTCACTTCCACGTATGATTTTAATTACTTCATCAATATTATTGATTGCCGTTATTAATGCTTCCAAAATATGCATTCGATGTTTTGCAACTTTCAAATCATAAATTGTGCGGCGTGTGATTACCTCATCACGATGTTTTACAAAATGGAAAATCAACTGTTTTAAAGTAAGAATTTCTGGCTTTAAATAAGTCTGAGGCAAAGTAAGATAACCTGGTTCGTTATAACGAGGTTCTCCATCTTTTTCCTGCGGAACAAGAGCAAGATTTATTACTCCAAAATTTGATTGTAAATCTGTTTTTGCAAAAAGCTGGTTCAAAACAAGTTTAGTGATTGCGCCTTTTTTTAAATCAACTACAAGACGCATTCCTGTTCTATCAGAAGATTCATCATTTGCACCAACAATTCCGTCAATCTGCTTGTCACGAACAAGTTCTTTTATGCGGCGGATAATATTTGTTGTATTGATTCCATATGGAACTTCTGTAAATACAATTGATTCACGACCATGTTTATCTGTTTCAATTGTGAATTTTGAACGGATTGTAATTTTTCCGCGTCCGGTTTTATAGGCTTTTTTTATTCCTTCTCGACCATAAATAATTCCACCTGTTGGAAAATCTGGACCTTTTATATATTTCATCAATTCATCAATTGAAATTTCAGGATTGTCTATATACGCGCAAATTGCAGACGCTACTTCACGTAAATTGTGGGTTGGCATATTTGTTGCCATACCAACAGCAATTCCTGTAGTACCATTACAAAGCAAG
>DLKK01000087.1:1362-4165 GCA_002478955.1 Treponema sp. UBA7590 | reverse complement strand
ACACGCCATTCTTTGCGGCTCCGCACCGGACGGATTCACGCAGAAAAAAATAAACGAAATGCACGATTTTTTAACAAGTGAAGCCGGCGGCTCTTGGGCGGAAAAAGAAATAACGATTTTCCCGAACGGCGTAAGCGAGGCGATGCTTTCTTTTGTGCTTGAACGGCTAAGAGCGGACAAAACTGAACAAATTCTTCTATATATATGCACTTTGTCGCCGGTTTCAGAGAGCGAAAAATCCGTGTGGCTTGGCGGCGAGGAAGTGCGGAAAAGCGTGATTGAGGATTTCTTTGCGGATGGGTGCGGTCAGGAGATTTATGACTCGTGCAGGGAAATGGTGAGGGAAGATATGCCGGAGGCAGTTTTAGGCTGATTTATTTATGGGCAATCAGACAGAGTTATTCTATCAAAAATCTATAAAGAAAAACACAATTTTTAATTTTTTTCTTACGTTTGCAAGTGTTTTGTTTCCTTTTATTACAACTCCTTATATCTCACGTGTATTAAATATTGAGGATATTGGTATTATAAACCAAGGTTCTGTTTTTTCTACACTCTTTATAAATCTAATTTCACTTGGTGTTACAGGTTATGGGGCAAGGGAAATTGCCCGTGTAAGAAATGATATTGAAAAACTTAACAAGGTTTTCTTTTCTGTACTCTCTCTGCATATTTTTGCATTTATTCTTGGTTCTTTTTTTTACTTTGGTTACTCTGCCGTTTTTATAACAGAAATAAAATTAAAGCAAGTCTATTTTATTTATTATTTTCTTCTTGCCATAAATCCTTTTATGATTGAATGGTTTTATACAGGTCTTGAGGAATTTAAGTATATTGCACTCCGAAGCATAGCAATCAAAACTCTAATGTTCATTTTACTTTTTGTTTTTGTTCGTAATGAAGGTAATTTCCTTCAATATGCAGTTCTTCTAGTTTCTGCCCAAGGCTTTAATGGAATTTTTAATATTATTCATGTAAGGAAATATATTAGCTTCAGATTTTTCAAATTAGATTTAAGGACAGTTCTGTCTGGCTCAAAATATTTTTACCTTCAAACACTTGTTGCAATTTGTTACCAGAATTTAAATCAACTCGTATTAGGAAACAGCGACAAGGTTCAGTTGGCACTGTATGTTCGAGCAACAACATTGATAGCCGTTATTTCATCATGTGTTAATCCTATAATGAACGCAGTAAAGCCCCGTCTTGAAAATATTATTGCATTGGATAAAGTAAAATATAATTTCTACATAAAAAAATGTTTTGACACTGTAATGTTTCTTTTGTTTCCTCTTTGTTTTGGTATGGCGGCATTGTCTAAAAACATTATGTTCATTTTTGGTGGCGAGCAGTTTGTTATAGGGTCAGATGTTCTAAAAATTGTGGCTTTTTCAGCATTGATTTCAAATCTGAGTGTTTTTTTTAATAACATAATAAGTACTCCCGCAGGATTTGAAAGAAACACATTGTTTGGAAATATATCTGTCGCTTTCTTCTCCCTTATATTGAATCCATTATTGATAGTGAAAATCGGAGCTTTAGGGGCGGCAATAGCAATGCTCGTCTCAGAAACTTCAGGACTTGTTGTTCAGATAATTTTTATAAAGCGACAGAAACTTTTCTTAAGTTTTATTACATGGAAAACTCTAAAATATTTTGTCTCCTCATGTGCAATGTATTTTGCAGTTTACGTATTGGCCACATTCATAGAGCCGGCTTTTATTTCAATTCTTGTATGTATTTTTAGTGGTGCAGTTATCTATCTATTCATTTATTTAATCTGTGTTTTTCTGGTCAAAGACAAAAATGATTTTGTGCTAGATTTCTTAAAAAAATGTGCAGTGAGGGGTAGAAAATGAAAAAACTTTTATGCTTGCTTCCATGGACAGAATTTTGTGATGTTCATTTGGTAAAAGATGTTGGATTGTTTCCTGAATATTTTGAAAGCGAATATAAGATTCCTGTTGATTTTGTGTTTTTAGACAATAGAAAGACTGGAACAAAATTGAATGAATGGCATGGAATGAATCTTATAAAACTTCCATCAGCAGAAAATTATATTCAGGCACCATCTGTTAAAAAAAATCCTATAAAGTTTTTTAAATTCATAGAAATTTTTACAAATTTTCTAAGAAAAAATAAAGATTCCTATTCACATATAATGATGTTTCATGTTTCCTCAACAACTCTTTATCTTGTGAGATTTATAAAAAAATTGAATAAAAGCATAAAGATATATGTAAAGGCAGATGCCTCTAAGTTTTCAAAAAGACAATGGTTTTATTTAAAGCAGATTTTAAAGAAAACGGACTCTCTTTCTGTTGAAAATGAATATTTGTTAGGAGAGATAAATGAAAAACTTCCTAAATATTCAGAAAAAGTCGCATACATTGCTAATGGTTTTGATAATACATATTTTTCAACAAAACTTCTTTCAGTTCCAAAAGAAAACCTTATAATTCAGACGGCAAGATTTGGAACTGCCCCAAAAAATACACAGATGCTTTTAAAAATTCTTTCAAGAGTTAATTTAAAAGATTGGAATGTGATTCTCGCAGGAACTATAGAAAAAAATTTTAGTTCTTATATTGAAAGTTTTTTCAGAGAATATCCAGCTCTGAAAGATAAAATCCATTTTATAGGAAATATTTCGGACCGAAACGAGTTGTATAGGCTATATGCACGGGCAAAGGTTTTTATTCTAACCAGCAGGTTTGAAAGTTTTTGTATTTCGCTTGTGGAAGCCGCTTATTTTGGAGATTATATTGTTTCCACGGATGTTGGAATTGCCTCCACGATAAAA
>DLKK01000087.1:0-1324 GCA_002478955.1 Treponema sp. UBA7590 | reverse complement strand
CCACGATAAAAAATAGCTTTTGGGGTTTT
The DNA here is from genome assembly GCA_002478955.1 of Treponema sp. UBA7590. Lineage (GTDB taxonomy): Bacteria > Spirochaetota > Spirochaetia > Treponematales > Treponemataceae > Treponema_D. The sequence continues at coordinate 1,295 of DLKK01000087.1, read as the reverse complement.
GTTGCAAATGGAAATCCAATGGAACAAAAGAATGATGGGCAGATAGAACTTCAAATGAAAAATGAAATTCAAAGAGTTATAGATAGCCCCGAATATTGCATAGTTGATAAAACAGCGCAAGATAAAATCCGCAGAGATTTTTCTATGTCAAATATTGTAAAGAATAAGATTTTCAAAGGATTTTTTTTAGAGGGACAAATAATATGAAAATTCTGTTTATTTTACCAGGAATAATGACAAAACCTGTGGGTGGCGCAAAGGTTGTTTATGAGTATGCAAATAGGTTTGCTTCTGAAAAAAATGAAGTTACTATACTTTATTTATATCCAAAAAAAATAAAAGGGATTCCATTAGTTATCATAAAATTACTAAATCTACATAAACCAAGATGGTTTAAATTAAAAAATGTAATTCTTTTATGTGAAAAAAAAATATCTGAAAAAACTGTTGAAAAATATGAAAAAGTAATCTGCACTTCAGTAGAAACTGCATACGAATTGAATGCTATTAGAGCTATTCCTGTATCAAGAAAATATTATTTTATACAAGATTTTGAAGCATGGGGAAATAATTCCGAAGATTATGTTTTCAATTCATATAAATTTCCAATGAAAAAGATTGTTATTGCAAATTGGTTGGAAAAATATGTAGAAAAAGCAGGAGAAACGGCGATTGTGATTCCTAATGGATTTGATTTCAAGTATTTTGAATTAAATAAACCTATAGAAAATAGAGACCAATTTGAAATTGCAATGTTATGGCATTTGGATGATAGAAAGAGGGCTCTAGATGCAATAGAAGCGTTAAAAATAGTTAAAAGCAAAATTCCGCAACTCCATGTAACAATGTTCGGGGTTTTTGATAAACCAAAACTTCCTGTCTGGTTTGATTATTGTTGTACCCCCCCCCGAGAAAAACATAATGAAATCTATAATAATGCAAGCATTTTTGTTGCAGCTTCAAGCCGCGAAGGGTTTGGTCTTACTGTTGGAGAAGCAATGATTTGCGGTTGTGCTGTAGCTTGCACTGATAATGGAGGTTTTTCAATGATGGTAAAAAATAATGAAACTGGATTGACTTCTCCTGTTTATGACGTAAAAAAACTTGCTGAAAATATTTTACAGTTAATAAAAAATGATGCACTACGTATAAGACTCGCAAAAAATGGAAATGAATTTATTCAAAAATTCACTTGGGAAAATGCATTTAAAAATTTTTACAGTGTTCTGCAATAGAGTTTTTTATTTAGGAGCTAACAAATGATAATAACCCAGACCCCATTCCGGATGTCGTTC
>DLKK01000046.1:24149-36682 GCA_002478955.1 Treponema sp. UBA7590 | reverse complement strand
CCAACAGAAAAACTTAGATGATACAACAAGAAAAATATACAATCAGTTTAATTTGCATCTTCAGCATAATTGTGTAGATAAAATTTCATATAAAGATTTTTATGATACTATTTCAATATATTTCTCAAAAATAACAAATGTCGATGTAAAAGAAGATACTGAGTTGTCAAAAATCCTAATTTCATGGATAACAGGAATATATAAGAATAAAAGTGATTATGAAATACAAAAATATTTAGATAAATTAATATATTCATGGCTATTGTTTTCATATTTTTATTCTGTAAAAAGAAGTAAGAAACGGTTAAATGGAAATACAGTTGTATTTGATACAAATCTTATAGTTTATTTGCTTGGTATAAATGGAAAAGAAAGGCAATTCTTTGTTGAATATCTTGTTGAAAAATTAAAACAAAATGGATGCTCGATACAAATAAATGATTTTTCTGTAAGAGAATTTAGAGGTTTGCTGTCTTCTAAAGAAAATCCCGATATTCTTATCTTTCGGAAAAATAATCCTGTTTTATTTAATCAGCTGTTACTAAACACAGAAGAGTATTTAATATCTATTTTCAAGAGAAAATATGAAATTTATGTCACTATTAATTCTAAGCTTACATTGCCAAACAGTGATAAATTTTTGGATTTAGTATCTAATTTAAAAAATTTTAAAGGATTTCAGACTACTCATGAGTCTGCCGAACATGATATAAAACTTATTTTTTCAACTGGAGAATTAAAAAAGATAAGCAATATTTACAGTGTTAAGAAATTAATTGCAACAAGTGATTCTGTTCTTACAAAATGGTTTGCTTCATATATGAAAAGAACTTATGAAAGTGATTATATAAATCTGCTTACGCTTTATAAAATAAACCTGATTTTTTGGATAGAATCGGATAAGTGTATTTCATCAGATTTTTTGATGAATACGTGGATGTCAGTATCTGATTCTATAGATTTTTTTAAGAACCAGCATATAAATAGATTTTTTGAAACGCTAAGTGAAAAATATAGTCAAAAAAATATTCCTCCAGAAAACTGGAGATCTGTTTATCTTTTATTGAAAGATAATTTACCTACAGAGCGAGAACCGACAGAAGATGATTTTTTAATAGCTTTAGATAAAATTTCAACAATAGATGCTGAGGAAAATTTTGAACTATTACAGCAAGTAAAAGATACAAGCAAAGAAATAGAAGAATTAAAGAATGAAATTTCAAGATTAAAAAATGAACCAAAGACGCAGGTGATTATACAAGAAAAAGAAAAAAGTTTTGATGAATATGCTATTTGGCAAATCATTTTGGTGTTGGCTAAAAGGGTATTCTTTTGGTTTATAAGAAAGTAAAACTTAACGATAGCTAAAGCGAATTTTAGTCTATTTCTTAGTTTATAAATTTTAAAAACTGCTCTTGTTATAAAGATATTCTCAATGGCAGATAAAAGAAATGGAATTTATATCTTTCTGAATGAAAATGAGACAAACCTTTATAAAATCCCCTTGACCATAATAAAAAATCTTCGTATATTAAAAAAAATTCCGTGGTAGAACTTGCGGCTAGTGCGAAGATTTTTATCATACCATGTCAAAATATAATGATTACCTATGTGCATCAGGTTTATTGTTGCTTAAGGTACTAGCAAATAAGCAGATACAATAAAAAGTATGCTCAAGGAGTAACATTATGTCAAATCTTGAGTTCTTCAAGAGAGAAGCCAAAAATCTATTAAAAGACTGGAAAACTCAAACAAAAACTGTAGAAAGTAACGGTTCTATTTCTTACAATTATTCCCCAAAATTTTATGACATGAAAGATTTGTTTCTATGCTATGGATTCAGTGATAAGGATGAGCATGACATAAAGCTTTCATGCGCGCAACATCTTATTGCTAAGATAGCCGGTTTCAAAAAATGGGACGAACTGATTCATGTTTCAGCGGAACGTTTGGAACTTGCGGAATTATTGGTCAGACAAGCTAAGAATGAATTTGATGATGACTACAATGGCAGAGCTCCTTTTGATTGGGATATGGATCAGGGATATGTTGATGAATTCGAGTGATATTGAATGGAGATAGTATGATAGATTTTTTTCAGACAATAAATGTTAAGCGTTTTATTTTTGCAGATGGCGATAACGTAAATAATCCAAAAATGTTTATAGATTTTTTGAATGAACAGAAATATCTTGAACTGAATTCGCAGATAATATGTTTCATCGGTGCAAATACAAACCAGAATAACTGGTACAACAATTGTGTAAAGTATATTCAATCCATTGATAAAAAAACGTCTTTCAATCTGACGCCAATACGAATTTTAACTGAAGGAAATAATGCGTTAGATATGGTTTTATCGTCTTATGTGGGCTTGGCAATGGGGCAAAATTCCAGAGCCGAATTTGTTATTGTTTCCAACGATAAAGGTTATGATTCTGTTGTTGAACACTTTCGCAGTCTGGGAGTTCAGATAGAAAGAAAGGCGATTTGTCATGCAACGGAAAATGAAAAAGAAAAATCCTCTAAAATTAAAAGCGCAAATGAAAATTTAGAGTTGATAAAAGAATTGTCAAAAAAGATTTTACAGATAGATAATAAGAAGCGACCTAAAAAAATTGCTACGTTAAAAAATGTTCTGAAAAATCTCGACAGAAAAAGTGTGACAGATAAGAATATAACCAATGTTACAAGTCAAATTATAAAAGAATTGGAAAAAGAAAAGAAACTTTCTGTGAAAAATCAAAGATTAGAGTGGAAATAGTAGATACTTTATGTGAAAGTGTTTTTAGTCTTGTTTGATAAATAATATATTAGTAATAACGGTTTGATATAGTATTGTGATATTTATATTCAATATGAATAAAAAATGTTGACAAAATGAATACTCTGCTATATATTATAAATATGTCAATTTTTGATAGAATAGAAGACTGTCTTGTAGATTATGATTTAAAGGCAAAAGATTTAGCAAATGCGATAGGAGTTAGCACATCTGCATTTGCTCAATGGAAAAAAAGAGGAACTGTTCCTGAACCTGCAATGTTGTATGCAATTGCAAAATATTTGACTGTCTCAACACATTGGCTTTTGTTTGGTGAACTGGATGATTGTTGGACAGAATCTACTTATCAAGATAGATTGGGATTAAGTCCAGAATGTATAGTATATAGGATTGAGAATCAGATTGAATCATTAACTCAAAATTTTAGTAAAAAATATGATGAAAAATTTTATGAACTTATAATTGATATTGTAAGCGTTCGAGAATTGTATAATTGGAAAAATAGACGTCTCAATCCATCGTTTGTTAAGTTATTAAAAATAGCTGATAAGTTAAAAGTTCATTATGAATGGATTCTTACAGGAAATGAACCAGATGCAAAATATACTGATTCATGGCTTGTAAGAATAGTACAGGATTATCCGTATATGCTAAGAAGTTTTACTTGTCTAAATGCTGAAGATAAGAATGTGGCGATGAAAACCATTGATTCTTTGTTTTTAGCAGAACAATATAGAAAAGATAAATTTCAATAAAGAATATTAACTGTTTAGGATTTTAAACGGATTGTAAATGACAGCATTATAGGAGATTTTTATGATTGAAATTGCAACAAAATTTATATTGCCAATAATTCTTGCTATTATGGGATTTCTTTTTAAGAAATATTTCAAAGTTTTTAATAGAGAAGCAATGAAATTTAAAGCGATAAGAACAGAGTATCAGAAAGATAAAACAATGGGCTATTTCTATCTACAGTCTTATTTAAAAATAAGACTCTCTAAAAAAGAAATGGATTTTATATTAAATTCTTCTGATGCATATTCGATTATGAAAAAAATAAAAGATGCTTATGGAAATTATATATTTGATGGTAAAAAGTTTAAAGGTAAAATCAATGGAAAAGCATATATAATGCCAGTAATCGGATATTTTGTTTCCGCATTGGGAATTATGTTTTATATAACTTTTTATAGAGAAATATTGAATTTCTGGTTTGATGGAGCTTTATATTTTTTGATACTTATAATTATTATATCTGTATTAGGACCAATTCTTTTTTCGAGCGTTATAAACTTGCAAGAAATAGGGTCAGCACTTTATTTGGAGAAAATAACTTCAAAAAAAATAAAACAAAAGCAACGAAAAAAGTAAACCTTAATTTGCATAAGCATTTTTACCTAGTCATTGCCAGAATAAGCAGCTCTTCTGAAAAAAAATCAATTTTTCAGAAGAATGTTCAGTGTAGAAATCTGTAAAAACTCTATCTTTTTTTTGATAAATGTGCTATATTTGTAGTAATTCTACAAAAAAAGGTGTTTTATGCTGTTAAAATTCAGTTTAAGTAACTTTTTCTCGATAAAAGATGAAATTACTGTCGATTTTAGAGCTGAAAATATTTCAACTAAGAATGCAAAGGAACTTTCAGATAATATATTTATTTGTAATGGAAAAAAATATTTAAAAACTATTGGGGTCTTCGGACCAAACGCCTCTGGAAAATCCAGCATAATAAAAGCTCTGGCGTTTTGCTATCAAACAATCCTTTATTCTCACCTTAATAATAATGGTTCTGTTTTTAATTTTATGCCGTTTAAGTTTGATGGTTATCATGAAAAGCCAAGCAGTTTTTCTATCAATTTTATTCAGAATGAAGTTGAGTATGAATATTCATTCTCTCTTACTCGGGAAGAAATTGTTTCAGAAAGTTTATATTATTATCCCGGAAAGCGAAAGGCAAAGATATTCACAAGAAATGAACAGGTTGGAAAAAGAAAAGATGAAATTTATAGTTTTGGCGAAGGTTACTTTATAAAACCGTTTGATGTTGCAAATAGCACTAGTCGTAATTCTCTTTTTATAAGTCGGGCAAGTCAAATGGATAGGGAACTTGCAAAAGTGATTTATAATTTCTTTTTGAAGAATTCATTTATTGGTGTTCCAAAGATTAGTACAAGTTATGCAGTTTCATTATTCAAGGAAAATAAACAGCTTTTATTAAAAGCCTTGCAGATGGCAGACAGCGACATCGTTGATATTTCCGTAAAGCAGGAAAAAATTAACGTTCCTATTCCGCCTGCGTATCTTCAGATTGGAACGGCGGCAATACCTAGTATTCCAGCCATGCAGCATGAAACAATAGTTCGATTTTTGACTGTACATAAAAAAAACAACAGTATTCATTTTGACCTTTTCTCAGAAGAATCAGACGGAACGATTCAGATTTTCTCACTTCTGCTTGTTCTTCTTGATGTGTGCAAAAATGGAAAAAGCCTTATTGTAGATGAATTTGACCAGAGTTTGCATACTGAACTTGCGGAATTTATTGTCAATATGGTTCATGCCTCAAAAAATGCTCAACTTCTTTTTACAAGTCATAATACAAATCTAATCAATGTTAAAAAATTCAGGCGAGATCAGATTTGTTTTACAAATAAAAAGGAGGATGCATCAACTGATTTTTACTCGCTTTATGATTTTAAAGATTTCCGTGAAAATATGGATGCGGAAAAAGGATATTTACAGGGGCGTTTTGATGCTGTTCCATATACAAGTTCTTCCATTGATTTAATAAAGAAATTGTTTAGGGAGTGATATGAAAAAAGAAAAATCACGTGCTTCTAGAAAAATGAAACAGGTAATTCTTGTTTTATGTGAAGGTGAAACGGAAGAATGTTATGTTGATATGCTCAGACAAAAATATCGATTGCCTATAAAAGTTATTTCAAAAATAGTAGGGCAAAAGATAAATCAACGCCTTATTGATAGGCATAAAAAAGAACTTAGAATAAATGCTGCAGATAAAATTCAATGTTACCTTATGTATGATGCGGATGTAAAAAAAGTTGTTGATACAATAAAGCGATGTGATGCAACAAGTCTTTTAAGTAATCCTTGTATTGAAATCTGGTTTCTTGCACATATTGAAAAAATTAACAGTCAAACAACAGATGTAAATAAATGCCTTCAGAAATTGCAAATGCATCAAGAATGGAATTCATATATAAAAGGTTCTTTGTCTTTGGTACAACAGGAAGTTCTTTGGAAAAATAGAAATCTTGCAAAAGATAATATTGTTACCAGTACAGAATCAGAAAAAGCGTTTTCAAATCTTTCTATTTTTATTGACGAGTTGAATAAACAACAAGATTAGTAAAAACTCATCCGATAAAACAAAATCACACCTCCCGCACTTCCTCATACATCGCAAGAACATTCTTTTTCCATTCATCAACTAGTTTCTTCGGCTCAAGCGGAGTGATGTACATTCCTTTTTCCAGAATCCAGTTCAAGACGGGGTAGTACTGGTTGCTTGTGAATGTCATGATTGCCGTCCCGTCGCTCTGTTTCTCGAATTTCTGGTCGTCCGCCCACTTGTACATTCGGATGTAGCAAAGTTTCTCTTTCCGAATTTTCAGTTTGAAGCTGTAGTTTTCTTTTCCGATGAATTTTCCGAAGCTGCCTTTGCTGTGCTTTTCAAATTCAAAGTCCGGCGGAAGCTCAAAAGTTTTGTCCAAGATTTTTGGATTCGTGATTGCAGGAAGATTGTATAGCCGAGTTTCCCTGTAAAATTTATTGTAGCAATACAAGCTCCATATTCCCTGAAAATAGACAAGCTGCCACGGCTCGACGGTAACTTCATAACGCCTGCCGTTTTTATAATAGTCGAACTGAATGAGGCGGTTTTTCATCATGGCTTCTTCGATTAGATTCCATAGATTGTCTTCTATTCTAATTGCGTCCATTCCGAGAAACACAATTCGGTTTTCAAGTTTTGCCGCGTTCAGTTTTTCGTTTCCGTCCAGCTCGTTTTCAAGGCTTTTGTAGACTTCAATCGCCTGATTGTAAATTGGAGTGTCCTTTACGACTTTAAGCAGATTTGTCATCAGGTGCGCGGCGACAATCTGCTTTTCGGTCGTGAAGCTCGCAATCAGACGGAAGTGCGGTTCAGCATAGTAGTAGCCTTTTCTGCTGCGGTCGTATAATATTTCCGCGCCAAAATCGTTTCGCAGAGTTTCTATTGCCCGCAGAACTGTTGCCTCCGAACATTCGAATTTTTGCATCAGAAAAGCGACGTTCGGATATTTTTCCGCTGCAATCAGCTCGTCAATTTGCAAGGCCCTGCGGTAATTGGAAAGCGAAAGCCGTCTATTGCCCAACTTGTGAAACCTTTTCGTATGAATTGTCATCGCCTTTTAGAGGAAATCCATGTACTTTTGAATGTTGTGGTGGAGTCAGCAGAATCAGATTTTCCGGGCGGCAGTCATATCCGTTGTTGTTGATGTGGTGAACATGCATTCCTTTTTTATAGTTTGGTAAAAAGGCTGCTGCGACAAAGATATAAATATTTTCAGAGCGATTATCTGAATCTTTGCCTTCTGTAGTTTTAGTCATTTTAAGATAACCGTTAAAATTTTCATCATCTTGGTGAACGAGAATTCCATTTAGCTTTATTCGACCAAGGTTACTCACAGTATATTTTTTGTTATCAGGGACTTCACGCCATATTTCTTTGAAAGTTTCGTCTAATCCGTATACTTCTTCCAAAAGTTTTACTGGAACAAAGTCTTGTTCACAATTATATATTTTTGAATATTTTGCTTTTGCGATATTACGATAACATTTTGCGTCATCTGTACGAAAATTATTTGCAGAATTTCGTAATTCATAAAGGCTGTATTCAATTCCTTTATAACCAAAAACTTTCTCATCAAGTCCTTCATCTAATTGTGGATAATTTGATTTTCCCATCCTTTCATCTCGCTGTAGTTTCAGTATACACCATCACGCTGTCAGATAATGCAAGCCTAAAAATTATATCACGAAAAATATTCTTTTAAAAAAACAAAAATCAGGCTGTCATTATGTGCAAGTCCGCCGTGTTATTATAATTTTAAAGCTGAATAAAAATATTTCGTAAAACAAAACTGGAGGCGGACATGAAAAATGCGATGACTTTTGACGACATTTATCTTTTAAAGAACAGTGCCGTTAAGCTGGTTTTGAAGGAAATCGATGTTATGGAGCTGGAGTATGCTTTGATGGAAGCGAGTGCGGAAGTGAAGGATGCGTTTTTCCGCAATATGTCAAAATGTGCGGAGCAGATGATAATGGAAGATATGCAGTACAACACGAACGTTTCCCGCAAGGATTCCTTGGAGGCGCAGCAGAAAATTCTTGATGTGATGTTCGGACTTGAAAAATTGGGAAAAATCAAACTGCTTGAAGAATAAGGTTGAGTCGTCTGGAGAAATCAGGCTTCCGGAAAAATAAGACTTGATTCTTCATTAGAAAATTTTTGTGTATGATTCGTGCGGACTCTGCAACTTCAAGCATGGTTGTTGCGACGCGTTTACCGTACGGAAAATTGTCGTCGCCGGAAAATGAGCCTACAAAAATTCCATTGACCCATCGATTGTTCCTGAAATGTTGCGGGCTGCTATCCTTATCTTTCTTGATTCAAAAAATTCTGAAAGCTGATTTATCTTTTTGTCATTTGCAAAATCACAGAAAGTCAAGACAACTTTAAAATTCTTTAAAAAGGCATATTGCTCTAAAATTCCGCTCAAAATCTGGAGGTCAATAACCGCTGGAATCGCCAGAAAACATTTTGCTGCGAACGAACCATTTGAAAAGAAATCGTATACAAGTTTTTGCACGTCAAGTTTTCCGCTTGTGTCCACAAAATAAGTTTTATGCGGGCTATAGCTGTAATCTTTCGGAAATTTGCTGATTTCAGCCTTGCACGGAATACTCATCATACGGCAGAGCTTCCGGCACATTTCACTGGCGCAGATATTAAAGCTGTTGAAGGAAAGAACTTCGTATGGCGGTTCTGTCATTTTGCCGTTGCCGTATCGCTTTTCTTCTAGAAGTTTCTGACGCAGGAATTTGAACAGCACATTCGTTTTTCCACTTCCAGGAGTTCCAAAAAATAAATAAGTTCCGATTTTGTCGTCTTGTTTCATACGAGCATGATAACGCATGAGGCTTGCATATAGTGAGAGTTTGGATGCAGTTGTCAAAATTCAAAGTCCGCAGAGAAAAATTATTCTACAAAACTGGTAAAACGGCATGGGAAGTCATATAATAATTTATCCACCAAAAAATACAGATACCTTTCCTTTTTCTTGAGAAGAATTTTAGAAATGGCTCCATGTTTTGAACTCTTGAATTTTATCTGAAATAAAATATAATTTACTTTAGAGTAAATAACTTTGGAGTAAATTATATGAATAATGAAGAAATCTTTATCGGGCGGAAAAAGGAACTTGATTTGCTGGAATCGCTATATAAGTCCGGCAAATTTGAAATGCTGATTCTTCATGGCAGGCGCAGAGTCGGCAAATCATATCTTTTATCTCATTTTGCAAAAAATCACCAGAAAAATGTTGTTTACTTTACAGGCGATAAATCTTCCGAAAAAAGCAATGTTCAGAATTTCTGCGAAGAGTTGAATAGAGTTCTAAAGGCAGGGGATTTTTTGAACTCATTTTCTACTTGGAACGATGTTTATTCCTTTCTTAAAAATACAGAAATAAAAGAACGGCTTGTGTTGATAATTGACGAGTTCACTTATCTTTACAATTCAAATCCGGCTTTTGATTCAGGTCTGCAAAATGCGATTGATAAAATTCTGAAATCAAAAGACATCTTTCTTATATTGTGCGGTTCGGAAGTTTCTGTAATCGAAGAGATAATCGATGATTCTGCAAAACCGCTTTACGGAAGAAAAACTTCTGAATTGAAGCTTCTTCCTTTTACTTATAAAGAGGCAAGGGAATTTTTCCCAAATTATTCAAATTCTGATGCGCTTTTGGCTTATTCTATATTGGGCGGCATTCCTCTTTATCTCTCGCTTTTTGACGACAAATTTTCTATTAAAGAGAATGTAATCAGACACTGCCTTTCTACCACCGGATACCTTTTTAACGAAATTGAAACTCTTCTTCGGATGGAACTGAAAGAAACTTATTTCTATAAGAACATCATGCTGGCTATAAATGCAGGCGCTTCAACATTTAACACAATCAAGGACAAAGTTGACGATGATTCGGCTAAAATTGCAAAGTATATCAATGTCCTGATAAATCTGGGATTCATAAAAAAAGAAGTTCCTTGCGGCGAAAAAGAAAAAAGCAGAAACACATTGTATTCGATTTGTGATAATTATTTCGCATTTTATTTTGCGTTTATCTTTAAACATCGGAATATGCTGAACGGATTGATTTCGCCTGAGTTGTATTTTGAAAGAGAACTTACCAAGGAGAAGCTTAACGCTTTTGCAGGCTATAGGTTTGAGGCAGTGTGCGAGACATATTTGAAAGAACTGTTTTATAACGGAAAAATGCCCTTCTTTGCAGAAAATCTTGGTCGCTGGTGGGGCAATAACCCGGTTTTAAAGAAGCAGGAAGAAATTGACATTCTTGCAACGGACAATGAAAATGCCGTCATCTGCGAATGTAAATATACAGATGAACCTTTTGGCGAAAAACAGTTAAAAGACTTGCAGGATTCCGCATTTTGTGTCAGGCAGCCGAATAAGTCGTTCATTATTTTTTCAAAAAACGGAGTTACTTCTGGTGTGAAAAAACAGATAGAAAAAAATCCGGAGTATTCTGTTGTTGCTTTGGATGATTTGTTTTAATTGAATTAGTTCAATTTAAGTTTTTTTCTGACCATAAATGACAATTCGGCTGAAATATTTTATGGTAAAAGTTGTAAAACGCATATAAAATAAAACATGATTATAAAAATGTGGTGCTGAAAGGCGAGTGGAACGAAGAAATGCAGGAAAATCCGCTTTTGAAAAAGTCCTGCCCGATTTGCGGATATCCGCTGCAGCACAAATACAAGGTGGCTTATGGCTTGAACCTTTGGATTTGCACAAACGAGCCTGAAATCTGCGACTTTATGACAAACCGCCTTGACTCCGGCAAGCTTTCAATTATGAAGTGTGATTCTTGCGCCGACGGCTATCTGATTGTAAAGTCATCAAAAGACGGCTCAAACCATTTTCTCGCCTGCACAAACTACACCGCCAACGGAAAAGGCTGCGGCAACATAATCTGGAAAGAGGACTTTTACAGAATGATGGGATATGAGGTTGGGAAAAATAATAGGAAAACTTTACCTTGTTTAAGTGCATCGCTTTTTAAGGTTTTCATAATAAACGCTAACAGTGAGTGGAAAAATCTTTCAGTTCTTTTTTAGTATCATAAAAATACAAAAACACACAGAACTCATACTTCTTTTTTCCCGACCATCTCCGCTTCTATTTCCTGTGCTACCGCTGCGCTGAAAATGCGGATTGTGCATTCTTCGTTTTCTTGTGGGCTGGACGTGTGGAAATTTGGCGCGCTTAAAAAGTTCACGTTTCCGTACCAAAGGATTTTTTCATCGATTATTGCAGTTTTTTGGGAAAGCTCATTCCGTTTTTCAACTTTTGCGCCGGCATTTTCCAGCTGAAGAATCAGTGCGTCCTGGTTTTTCTGAGTTTCTGCGCTTGCCGCACGTTTTGTAAAAACAAGAAACCTTGCGCCGTTTGAAATATTCTTTGAAAGCAAATGAATAAAATTCTGCACCTGCGCTTTTGTAAGATACGGCAAAAACACTGTGACAGATTTTTCTGCGCAGGCAAGGTCATTTTCAAAATCTGTTTTATATTCGGCAAAGGAATATATTTTAGAGTGCGCATTTTCCTGTTGACCGACGCATTTTTCATCATTCACTTTTACAGAATAGCCAAGCTGCCTGTAGCCTTTCAGCCTGTTCTGATACATTCTGTCAAAGATCGGAATTCTAAAATCCACATAATCATAAATCTGAACTTCGCTTTTGCCTGCGAAATTTCTGTGGAGCCGTCCGCAGTATTGCGCAAGAGTTCCCTTCCAGCTGAACGGAAAGACAAGCATCAAAGTGTCCAACCGCGGCTGGTCAAATCCTTCTCCTGCATATTTTCCCGTGGCAAGAACAATAAGGCTCTCTTCTTTTGGGATTGAATTTAGTTTTTCAAGCTGCGTTTTCTTCTGCTTTGAAGGTCCGCGTCCTGTAATCAAAATCACATTTTTTGCGGCATTTTTAAGCTGCTTTTCTAATGTTTCGAGGTGTTCAATTCTGTCAGACAAGACCAGCGGAGTGCGTCCGGCTTTTACAGCGTTTTTTACGTCTTCTGCAATCAGTTCGTTTCGTGCCTCGTTCTTTACAAGCTCAGCATAGCAGCTGTTGATTGGACGGTTTTTGTCTGTCGCGTTTGAGTCGGGCTTAAAATGAAAATTTGAAAATCGGGGAATAAAATAATGGTCAAAATTCTGCGTTTTGTTCATCTGCTTTGAGGTTGTAGAAAACAGAATTTTTCCGCATTGATAAAAAATGATTTTCTGATGACCGTCGCGCCTTATTGGAGTTGCTGTCAAGCCGTAAACGTATTTTGCACAGAAACTTGCAACAAGATTTTCCGTGCTGAATGCGGAAACATGGTGACATTCATCTATTATAATCATTCCATATTTGTGAGTTCGCGGTTTTA
>DLKK01000046.1:0-24139 GCA_002478955.1 Treponema sp. UBA7590 | reverse complement strand
GTCAGAATTCTTTTCTATCAAGGATTTTACTATCGCAATGTCAACTATTCCTGTGGAGTTGTCCTTTCCTGATGCGATTGTACCGGGGGCGAAGTCTAAAAAAGTTTTGACGGATTTTTTCCATTGTTCTAAAAGTGCGTGGGTTTGAACAAGGATGAGAGTGTTTGTTTTTCGTTTTGCGATAATGGATGCCGCAATGACTGTCTATCCGAATCCTGTTCCTGCGGATAAAATTCCTGTGCCGTTTTTGAGCATTCCGGTTAAAGCCAGTTTCTGTTCATCGTAAAGTTCAGCCTTAAAAGCCAAGTCGATTTTTGTTCCGCTTTCTCTTTTGTCCGCAATTTCGTATTCGGCATTTGCAGATTTTAAGGTTTCAAGCGTTTCGTCCAAAAGTCCGCGTGGCAAAAGCAGGCATTCTCTGTTTTCTTTGGAACAGTCGATGAACCTTGGAATATTATACAGCGGCAAATGAAGGCGAAGATTTTTATAGTATTCGGGATTCAGAAAAACCGCCGTCCGCCGCAAGATATACAGTGCTTTTTCGGAGATTCCGGCTTTTTGAATTTCAATGCGGTTTGTAAGGGTGATTTTTACCTTTTGCGGAAAATCTGTAGGGTTAAGCTCTTCATTTTCTGCGTCTTTGTTTTTAAGTGAATCAGAAGATGTTTTTTTATTTTCAAATGGATTTTCTTCTTTGCAGTACGGCATTGAAAATCCCAGTTTTTTTTGAATCTGGTCTGAAATTTCAATTATTTCTTTGTTTGACAATTTTTGGACCGAACTTAAATATTTCCACTGGTCGTCATAAGGCAAGAAAGATTCATCGGTAAAAACAGAATGCTTCTCTTTAACGGCCCGGCCTTGAAGCGGAAGCGCAATAAGATTTCCGTAGCCGCCATTTGGAATTTCATCCTGATTCGGAAACATCCGGTCAAAACTTTCAAAAGAAATCGAATGATTTTTCAGCATTGACGCCTGAAGTATCAAAGAGCCGAATTGTCTTGCCGTCTTTGCTTTTATTTTTTCGCTGAAGAAAATCCACAGATGAGCGCCGTTTCCAGAACGCGAAATTTCAACGGAAGGAAAAACTGAATATTCACTGCAGGTTTTGCAGACTGAGCGAACATCGCTTTTCCATTTTTCAGAATTGCTGTTGCCGTCTAGTTCACCGTCAATTTTTTCTGCAGCCCCAAAATTTTTGCTGTGCGAGTCAAAGTCGAATGCAAGAAAATTGCAGTAGTTGTCCAAAAGAAGCGGATAGATTCCAATCACGTCGCGGCAGTGTAAATCTTTTCCGGCAAGATGATTGTAGATTCTTGAATCAGACAGGCTTTCAGGAAACCTAAAAGGGCAGGCGGCGCACGAATATTTTTTTAAGTCGCATTTTCCCGAAAGCCATTTGTTTTTGCATACCGGCGAATATCCGCTTTTATTTGACTTTTCGTTGTGCCAACGAAGGGCAAAAACATCGGTCCGTCCGGAAAAAAGCGATTTGAAAAGCGCGATTTTTTCTTCCGGGGAACTAAATCGGTTTATGGCATTGGTGTCCGCAGAAATATTCGCAGCAGGAACTTCCGCATTTCTGGTTTTAGGATTTTCTGATAGATTTTCATTTTTGTTGTTCTGTCCAAAAGCTTCCGCCTGATAGATTTTTTTCTGAATAAAATCACCAGCTTCCCGGTTTGTTTCTGAAAAATCAAAAATCAGCTCCACAAGCTCATCTTTTGAAAGCGAAAGAAGAAAATCCTTTTTTGTCATAACTGTTATGCGGTTTATTGTATGTTAAAAATAACAAAGTTTGAAGCAAGAAAGTGGTGATTTGTGTGGCAGCGCATGTTTTTTTTTAGGTGGAGGAGAGAATTGAGTATTTTTAATCTGAACAATACAATAAAACTGTGCTTAAGTTTATCATGGAGAATATGAATGAATTTTACAGAGCAGGAACTAGAAAATAAAATACGTTTTTTAATAAAAGAAAAAGTTATTCCAAGATGCAAAGAGATTCAACTTTTAGAAAGTAAAGATATAACAGATATTATATGTTGTAACAATTCGGATAATCCTTCCGTTTTTTTATTGAACTTAAACATTATATTTTATCTAATGGAAGAATAGGTTTTGGCTCAAAAGGAAAAGTAACTTTTCAACCAGAAATATTGAATACAAGACCAAAGTATTTTGAAAAAAAACTTCGTTGGATTTTTTGTGATGAAAATTTTAAGGATTATTATATTCTAAAAAATGAGGATTGTGAAAAGTACATAATGGGAAATGGAATTTCAGACAATAAGCAAAATAATTTTAGGTTAGATATTTTTAAAGAAGAAAAAAGATATGATGAAAATGAATTATGCCAGTATTTAATTGATTGGTTCTCCGTAAAAAATTCTTCTTAATATTGAATTGTGTCCCTTTCACCCCTCCAAAATCCACTCCCTTATGTTCTTGCGCACGATTCCGTTTTCGTTTGAGGGCGGAAGCTCGTCCATTGTAAGAATGAGTTTTGGAAAGTTGTCGCCCAATGCCAGAAGCGATTTTAGCGGGCGGATTTCTCTTTCCTTTGTCTCTTCCGAGCTGATTAGGTATGCGACCTGAACGTAGAGCTTTTCGCCGTTCTTTTCCGCAGCAAAGTCAATCTCCGCATCGCCTATTTTTCCGATAAAGACCTTGTAGCCGCGCCGCAGAAGCTCGATGAACACGATGTTTTCCAAAATGCCGTTTATGTAGGTGTCCTTGTAGCCGTGCAGAAAAGTCAGCAGCCCCTGGTCGGCAAGGTAATATTTTTCCATTGTCTCAAGAATTTTCTTGCCGCGAACGTCATACCGCGGAACTTTGTAAAGGACGAGCGCGTTCTCAAGATATTTTATGTCGTTGTAGATTGTCTCCACGGAAAGCGGCCGTCCGCCGGACTTCATGAAGTCGGAAATCCGTTTTGCGGAAAAAATATTTCCTGTGTTGTCGGCGACGTAAAGGATGATTTTTTCAAGAACCGCGGTGTCTCGGATTCTGTTGCGTGCAATCACGTCTTTTAAAAGAACAGTCGAATATATTCCTTCCAAGTACGAGCGGATTTGGACAGGATTTTCCATCATGTCCTTCAGTCCCGGAAATCCTCCGAATTCAATGAATTTTCTGAATGCCGCCGCAGAGTCGTTTTCAGAATTGAAATACAAAAATTCCTTGTAAGAAAGCGGCCAGANNGTGAATCAGGACATAGCGACCGCTCAGGTAAGTTGCAAGCTCGGAAGAAAGAAGATTCGCGTTGCTTCCGGTTATGTAGATGTCAGCGTCAATCGTGGCGGAAGAGTAGAGCGAGTTCACAAGTTTTTCCCAACCGCTGACCTCCTGAATCTTGTCCAGAAAAAGATAGAGCTTTTTTCCGCCGACCGCCTCGCTTTTTGATTTTATAAAGTCGTAGAGTTTTTTTGAATCCAAAAATTCCGCATTCTCAAAATCTTCCATATTTAATAGAAGAATCTGGTTTTCCGCCGCGCCTTTTTCCATAATCTTCCGTGAAAGAAGCTCGAGCATGAACGACTTTCCCGACCGCCTTATTCCCTGAAGCACTTTTATTACGGGCTTGTCCTTGTAAAGAGAAATTATTTCGTCAGTTCCGAATCTGTCCAGCGCAATCTGTTTCATTTGTTTCTAGTATAACCGAAAAAGTTTTAAAATTCAATAAAAGTTTCAGGTATAGTGGAAAGTTTTGATTAAGAAAAGATTCTTGCTTTTCCGCCGTATTCGTAGAAGCTGCCGCCGATTGCACTTGAATGGAAAAAAAAATTTTGCTAAATTCCTATTAGAAATTAGCCAAAGACTTTGGAATTTTTGCAATAACATTAGAAGGAAGAAAAATGAGTTTTAAACGTGATATTTATCTCAAACGTTTGATTGTCCGTGAAAAGAACGGCCTTATAAAAATAATCACAGGAGCAAGGCGTGCAGGCAAGTCTTATTTAATGAACAGGATTTTCTGTGAATATCTTAAAAACAAGGGAGTTTCCGAAAATCAAATTATCAAATTTGCCTTTGATTCTGACGAGAACATAGATTTGCTTGATTCATTTTTTCCAGAAGAAGAAACCCGTCTTATGCAGAAAAACGGAACTTATTTAGTAAATGCCAAAAAATTCCGTGCGTTCATAAAAGAAAAAACAAATGAATGTGACAGTTTTTATCTGCTTTTGGATGAAGTTCAGCTGCTTGAAAATTTTGTCGGAACATTAAACAGTTTTTTGCGGCATGAAAATTTTGATATTTATGTAACCGGTTCAAACTCAAAATTTCTTTCATCTGATATTATTACGGAATTCAAAGGACGCGGCTCGGAGGTTCATATTTTGCCTTTGAGTTTTTCTGAATATTGCGAAGGCTTGCAGTTAAAACCAGAGGAGGCATGGAAATCCTATATTGTGACAGGCGGAATTCCTTTGGTCGCTTTGATGAAAACTGATGAGGAACGTTTTTCTTATTTGAACAATTTGTGCGAGGAAACATATCTAAAAGACATAATTGAACACAACGGAATCAGAAAGCAGTCTGAGCTTGCAGAAACGTTTGACATGCTTTCTTCTATGATTGGCTCGCCTGTAAATGCTTTAAAGCTTGCCAATACTTTTAAAACGCTCACAAAGAAGGAAATTACTGACAGCACGATAACAACTTTTATCGGATATTTTGAAGACGCTTTTTTAGTTTCAAAGGCAAAAAAATTCAATATAAAAGGAAAGAAATATATTTCCTCTCCATTTAAAATTTATTTTGAAGATATGGGAGTCCGTAACGCAAGACTGAATTTCCGTCAGATTGAAGAAACTCACATCATGGAAAACATTTTATATAACGAGCTTCGCTACCGGGGCTTTTTGGTTGATGTGGGCGAGGTGAACATAAATGAAAAAACAGAACGCAGTGATGCCAACGGAAAAAATATCTATGCGCAAAAGCAGCTTGAAGTGGATTTTATAGCCAATTCTGGAAACCAAAAATTTTACATCCAATCAGCTCTTAGCATGGATTCGGCGGAAAAAGAGATTCAGGAAAAAAAATCACTTTACAACATAGGCGATTCCTTTAAGAAAATCGTAATTACAAAAAACAATCTGAAATCTTCTGTCGATGAAAAAGGCATTGTTACAGTAGATTTATTTGATTTTCTACTTAATTTTGATTTTTAACATTCTCCCTTGCTTTTTTCCAATAAAGCCAGATGGAATAAGATAGAATCCAGTTCTTTATTCCATGTTTTATCCACCGAATTTTTCAATCGTGCATTGGTCGGGTTTTTGCCGTATAAGTTTTTCCTTTTCGCTATTTTCGACTGTCAGTATAAGCCCCTACAGGTTCCCCGTGTTCACCAAAATACCAATATGCATTATCTGGAACTTCATAGACTGCTATGCCGTCATCTTCCAAGTTTAATTTCTGTAAAGATGTGATTTTTTCCTTTAATCTTGCGCATATATGAGTCTTAATTCCTTTTTCATATTTTATTCCATCAATTGTCATATTTGGTGTGCACCATTCCGCTCCATGATATTGTTTGAGAGGTTTACCGTTTTCACCAATGCCGATGCTTTTTGGAATTGAGATGCTTTTTACAGTTTTGCTTGCAATCACGGATAAACTTCTGCAGCCAGGTTTGTAAACAACTTTCTGAAGTTTTCCTCTCCAGTCTTCATAGTCAATTGCGCCGCTGTAGTTTCTCCAGGTGTTTCCAAAATTAATGATTGGCTCTGAGTACCAATTTGGTTCAATGACAAAGCTTTCAAAATCATTTCCGCTGAATACAGGATTTGGATAGGTCGGAATACTAGCATCAGGAATTCCCCAGGTATGGGCAGAAAGACCCTCTCCGTTTTCAAAAATATAATCGACATTCGAAGGAAAATCTAATTTTGTAAGATGATTGTTCTTAAACGCGCCTGCCTTAAATCTCAAATTTTTAGTTCTCGGCAGGACAATCAGATTTTGTATTCCACAATCCGCAAAAGCTTCTCTTCCAATTGTTTCTAAGAAAGGGGGAATTGTTACTGTTTTTATATTTTGATTTTTAAAAGTGTTATTCCCAATTTTTTTAAGCGAACTCGGAAGTTCCAGTTCTGTGATTTTGTTTTTTGGGGCAAACAAAGAATCTCCGCAATAAATTTCCAAGACAGGATAATTTCCAATTTTTTCGGGAATCTCACATTTTGCGTTATTGCCAATATACTTTGTAATTTGTATGTACTTCCCGATTTTTTTATCAGTATATGAAGTAAATTCAAAATCCGACTCTGAATCAGCAAAAGATATATTTATCGCGATACAAAGCAGAAATAAAAAAATTGTAATCTTTCTCATTTATTTTACTCCCATAAAAAGTCAAGATAAAAAGTTCAGTTTCAGGATTGCAAAATAAATCTTTGCGTAGATTTCAGCTTGTTAATTGATGATGCCTGAAAAGAAAAGCGCAAAAGTTACCGTAAAGAATACAATCAGTAATAGTACGAAATATTTTTTTATAATTTCGAGCCAAGTCGCTGGTGGCAAAATTGCTGCCCAAATGCCGTACTTGAATTTTCCGATAAGTCTTACAACTCCTTCACTGGCAAGAAGTCCCCCAAAAGCACAAATAATTAATTTTATAATTGAATCAGACATATTATTTATCTCCTCGTGAAATTTCAATTTTTTTCAAAGAAAACTATTCCTGCTTTTTCATAACGAACCGCATGGTTCACAGAGCCAGTAATAATATCATCAAGCGTAATTTTTTCTGGCAACTTTTGTTTTAGTCCGATTCTGCTTAATTTATTATTTTCTGCTTTCGTGATTTTTCCAATTCCTGAAAGTTTTTCTATGAATTCTGAAAGAAATTCTTTTGTAGGAAACGTATTCCTGTTTTTTATTTTTCCCATCAGATAATCTGTCAAAACTTTGCAAGGAATTGTGTGCTCGTCTGTGGAATCATTTTCAGATGCTTGAACACCTTCTGAAATATAACGAGGCTCTTTCCTAATCATCATTCCGCCAAGAATAAACTTGAGTGTGTCTGAAAAGGCTTTCTCTGTGTCTTTTGTACAGATTTCATGCATTTTTAAAAAGTGATATAAAAATTCTGCACGTTCCTCGTAATTTGTTTCAACAAAATGTCCAGTCCAAGCCATGACTTGTTTTCCGTCCTGACTTATTTTGCTGTTAGGGCAGCTTTTATTTCTGCATTTTCAGCGTCAATAGTCTTTGTTATTTCTGGGATTTCGTCCATTTTTTGCTTGAACTCTTCATTCCTAAAAGAAAAATCAACCTTAATTTCAGGCTTTCCGTCAATAGGCTTCCAAAGTTTGAAGGAATTTGCTTTTTCTAAAAGCTCTGGATATTTTTTTAGATTGATTTTTCCTTTTATTGAAAAAAGACGTGTTCTTTCTCCTGAGAACGAAAGCCGAATTTTGCAGCTTTTTGCGAAAAACAAAAATCCATTATTCAGATTGATTGAAGCAGAGCATAGTCCGCCGCCAACAGAAACTGTGTTCTTCTTTTCAGTCTGATAGCTGCAGATAAGTTTATAAACAGCGAACAAGCCTTTTGCATCTGGCATTTCTGAAAGACTCTCCATAAAAGAAAATTTTGAAGATGCGTCTGATTTGTCAGGACCTGGAAATGCGAAATCTTTTTCTGTAAGTCCGAGTCCAATTTGAAAATTTTTGAAACCTTTGTAAGATGCAAAGTTTTCAGCCACACATTTATAGACGAATAATGCGGAGCAGCCGTCAAGCAAGTGTTTTTCTATTTGTTTCATTTCGTCAAGCTGCTTATTTGATTTTGTACGCTTGTATTTGTCATATATGGATTTGTGCTCATTTTTCTGATTCTTCTTAAGTTTATTTATTGCATTTACAAGCTGTTGTGCCTGTTCCTCTGTAAGCTCAAAATCGGATGGCATCTTTTTTGAAGCCTCAGCCAAATCAGCACCGAATTTAAAATCTTCTCCATTTTCTAAATCATATATATCTTGAGTTGTATTTCTTAGTTTCTTAAAGAAATTGGAAACCGGAAGATAAAAATATATGAACTCGTCGCCGAAAGCTCTTGCATATTTTTGAGCAGCCTCGCTGGCTGCCGAAAATTCATTGCTTTCAAGAAACTGCATTACTGCATTTCCTGCAATCTTTCTGGCCTGAGGATCATTTTTATCCTCCTGGACATTTACGACATTTATTTCCGTTTTAGATTCTCCAAAAACACCGCTAAAAATACCCATCTTTTTCCTCCGCGTTTACTGTCCGCCGACTTTTTTAGCCCGAATACTCAAACTTGAAAATTATTTTACAAGGAGGATTTTGTTTTGTATTGAGAGTTGAGCCTTGTAAAAAACGGGAGTTCAGTCCTGAAAAATCTAACTTTCAAATGATTAAAATAATCATTCAACAAACACGGTTCGGAGCAGTTTGTTTTTTTTCTGTAGTCCCCAAAAAACACGCTTACATGGCAATGTTTTTGTAAAAAATTGTTTTTTCACCCAGGAATTTCAACTCTTACTTCTGTTCCAGTTTCCTTGTCGCTTTTTATGTTGAGCGTGCCGCCTAAAAGTTTTGACCGCATTTCCATTCCGCTCATTCCAAAATGAATTTCTCCGTGTGTTCCTCCTGCGTTTTTGCGGCTGTTCACATCAAAGCCCTGCCCGTCGTCAAAAATCATTATGCAGATTGTGTCACTTTCTTTTCGTATCACAACGCTTGTCTCGCTGCAGTTGGCGTGAATTTTTGCGTTGTTCAGCGCCTCCTGGATTATCCGTAAAATGTGGTGTCTCTGCTCGGTTGAAAATTTTTCAAGAGGGACATCGGAAGAAACAAAAAATGAACAGGAAATTCCGCTTTGAGAAGAGAACTGCTCGCACAAATCATTTATCACCGTTTTAAAAGGAGCGCCTTTTAGGACAGGAAGATTCAAATTCTGAATGATAGAGCGCAGCTCAGTCTGATTTTGCTTTTCGAGGCTGATTATTTTTTCTATCTCCGTGCAGATTTTTTCGTCTTTACAGGTGGCTTCAAGTTCTTTTTGTTTTAGCAAAAGGGTTTTTATGTTCTGGCTTATCGTGTCGTGCAGTTCCTGGCTTATGCGCCTTCGTTCCTCTTCCTGGGTTTGAATGATTTCCGAAATAAAAGCGTGGTTTTCTTTGAGAAATTTTCTGTTTTTTATGTTTCGTATTAAAATCAGCAGAATTACTATAAAAGATGCAAAGCAGAGTGCAATCAAAAATAGAAAAAACGATGTGTAAAGATTAAGGGCAGAAATCAATTCTTCCGTCATGCATTGCTCCCGAATTTTTGTTCAGCAAAACGGTATATGCCGAAGCCTGCAAAAGTGCAGATAAGCCTGTCAAGCACGGTAAGAGGAATCCGTGGCAATAAGTAGGACAAAAACACGTTGAACTTTAATTTTTGAAATGCGATGGAAAAATTATCGATTGCAGAAAATCCGGAAGATTTGTTAAATAGCGGGCGGATGAATGTGTCGAGAAAGCTTGCGGAAAAACAGCTTAAAAATGATGAGGCGAATGCGATAACCAGAAGGTAAAGAACGGTGACTGCACGGCTAAAGAAAAATTCTTTTTTATTGCGGCTTATTGTCCATGTTGCAAAAACAATAAAAATTCCGCAGACAGAATACAAAAAATCAAAATAGAAGATTTCTGTTCCGTAAATTAAGCAGCGCAAAACTGTCATCAGAGGATTGGACAAGGCTGCAGCAATAATGCCCGGAACGAGTCCTGCGTAAAAAGTGATTGCAATTGTAAAAATTGTGTCAAAAAAAGCTGGCAGTTCAAGCACGGCGGAAAAAAATGAAGTGGCGATGTTTCCAAAAACGGCTGCGAGAATTAAAGGTGCGGTAAGTCCGATTTTTTTCATAGTCGCCCCATTCTTTCAAGGAATTCAAGCTTGTTTTTTACGCCCGCTTTATCATATAAAATCGTAAGATAATTAACGACTGTCTTTTCTGAAATGCCAAGCGTCGCGGCGACATCGGCGTTTGTATTGTAGAGTGTAAGGCTTTCTGCAACCAGCTTTTCCTTTTTTGTAAAAGTCTGTGTAATGTCGCGGACTTCAAGAAGTCCTGTTACGAGTTCCGCCTGAATATATGTTTTTCCAGCTGAGATTGCTTCAAGCGCGGCAAGTAGAACAGTCTCGTCTGCATTTTTAGAAACAAAGCCTTTAGCGCCGACTGCTGCGCTTGTCGCGTGTTCAACAAATCCGCCTGAATCGTGGCTTGAATATGCAATGCAGGGAATGCCAAGAGCGGAAAACATTTTGATAATTTCAAAACCGCAATACTCCTCGTGTCCGCTGTTCGTGTATTCCGCCTTAAACGAAATATCAACGATTGCAACGCAGCCGGCATCTTCAGCGTTTTTGCTGTGGCTGAACGATTCTGCGATTTTCTTACATTCCTCCCATGTCCCGGCTTCGTCCGTAACCTTGAAATTTGAATAAGATTGAATCCAGTTTTTTATTCCGTTTCTCAAAAGCGAATGGTCGTCGCAAAGAATTATGTTTTTTGCCATGCAGCATATTATACTGCATTTCGCCGAGATTTATAGGGAGTTTACTCCCGGAATACGCGGGAAAAGAGGAGGGAATATAAAAGAACAGCTGGATTTTAAAATCGAACAGTCAATTTTTTTTGTAGTTCAAAAGGAAGACCCGTATTGTGTAAACAGAAAAACGACATTCTGCAAGTGCATTGCTCATTTTTCTAGTTTTTGCAATATTTCGTTCCGCGGCCGTTTCCTTGAATTGTGATGTAAATATCAAGACAAGCCTGTTTTGGATTTTCAAGACCGACAGGAATTCCGCTGTCATTCACACCGAATAGAATGATTCCGCCGTCATAATTAGAAAAAGCGCTTACAGTTTTTAGAAATGTGTTGGTTAAATCCTCTTTGAATTCTAAAGTTCTATTTTCCCGGATTCGGTTCGATTCCTCATTCATAATGAGAAAATTGTAGCTGAAAACAAGCGTATTTTCAAGCGTAAAATTTTACGACTGATTTACGATTGGAATTTGCCGGTTTCGTTTTAAAAACTTCGGCTGTTTTAGTGTAAATTTCTTGCAAAGTTCGGGTATTTTAGTGTAAAATATTACACGTATGAACCGCAATATTATATCTGATTTGATTCAATGGAAAAACAAGGACAACAGAAAGCCGCTTATACTTGACGGCGCAAGGCAGGTTGGAAAAACTTGGGTTTTGAAGGAATTCGGACGCACGGAGTTTCAGGACACTGTCTACATAAACTGCGACCAGAATGAAAAAATCCGTGAGATTTTCAGCGGCTCTTTCGATATTCCTTCCATCATTTCCAAACTGGAAATTTATTCACGGCAAAAGATAGAAAAAAAATCCACACTCATTATTTTTGACGAAATTCAGGAGATTCCGCCGGTTCTTACTTCCCTTAAATATTTTTGCGAGGACGGCCGGGAATACTATGTTGCTGCTGCCGGTTCGCTTCTGGGGCTGAGCCTTCATGCCGGGACTGGATTTCCTGTCGGTAAAGTTGACTTGCTTCATCTATATCCGATGAGTTTTTCGGAATTTGTCCTTGCGGTGCATGGCGAGAATCTTTGCAAATACCTTTTGAATGAGCCGTTTGAAAATCTTGCTTCGTTCCATACTGAATTCAAGGAACTTTTGCGGCAATACTATTTTACAGGCGGAATGCCGGAAGCTGTCCTTGCGTTTTCAGAGAACCGGAGCGTCGAGGAAATCCGCACGATTCAAAAGGCGATTCTGTATTCCTACGAAAAAGATATTTCAAAGCACGCAGATCCAAAAGACATTCAGCGCATTCACCTTGTCTGGAATTCGATTCCGCATCAGCTTGCAAAAGAAAACCGGCGTTTCATTTATGGCGCGATAAAGCATGGCGCGCGTTCAAAGGATTTTGAGACGGCGATTCAGTGGCTTGTTGAGGCCGGGCTTGTGCATAAAATTTCCAGAATAAAAAAAGCGTGCCTTCCCCTGAAATTCTACGAGGACTTTGATTCCTTCAAGCTTTTTATTTTGGACTGCGGGCTTTTGGGAGCGATTGTTGAGACTCTGCCTGAAAATATTCTGATTGGCGACAATATTTTTGAGGAATACAAGGGCGCATTTACGGAACAGTTTGTCCTTGAGCAGCTTTTGAATCTAAAGAACACATCCTGCTGGTATTTCAGCGCGGACGACTCAAAACAGGAGCTTGATTTTCTGCTTCAAAACGGCAGCAGAATAATTCCTGTCGAAGTAAAGGCCGAGGAGAATCTGCGCGCAAAGTCCATGCGTCAGTTTTCACTGGACAACGGAATACACGGCATCCGCTTCTCAATGTCGCAGTACCGCGAGCAGGACTGGATGACGAATGTTCCGCTGTATGCTGTGGAACGTGTTTTGGAGCTGAATAAATAATCCGTTAGGAGAAATTTATTCGCTGAAATCCGCATCCAAGACTTCATCTTTCTACCTCCCAAACCCCTCCGCAACTTCAGTTAAAAGCCGCACTTTTTCCTGCGGCAGGTTCTCGCATTTTTCTATCAGGTCGTGGTATTTCCTTAAAAAGTGAATCTGGTTTTCGTTTTCCGCGCTGTGGGAACTTTTGTCGGACGGCTGGCTTCCTGTAACAAGATACTCCACCGAAACGCCGAGCACTTTTGCGATTTTTACTGCTGTCTCCGCTGACGGACTTGAGCCCTGTTTCTGCCCCTTGCCTATGTTTGACGCGGTGATTCCCACTTTTTCGGCAAGTGCCTTGTTCGTCATTCCAAGATATTCAAGCTCCGCCGCCACATTGTCCCAAAAAGAATTCATATTTTTATCATTATGGAATTTTTGCTATTTTGCATTTAATAGTGGAATTTAGTTTATTTAAATGATATAAATGGAAAATAGTTTATTTTATAACTTTCGATAAACAATTTTCATTTTACGATGGGGAAAGTCCATGTCAGAAAACAAAACTGTCGAATACGAAACTGCTGCCCAAAATCCTGTGGCGATTTCTGAAAAATACGGATTTAAAAAACTTTTTTGCGCTGAAAAGGCAAAGAGAATTCCGGCACAAACTTCAATGCGCATAACCGCGCTGCGTTTTCTTCTGATTGTGCTTGTCGTCTTTATCCACAACAATTTTACGGCGGAAGAAATCTTGAAGGGCGCGCTTGAGTACGGATACACGCCGTTTGACTACGAAAACGGACTTTTCGGACGCTGGATTCAGATTTTTATTTCGGACGGAATCGCAAGGTGCGCAGTTCCTCTTTTCTTTATGTTCGCCTCATATCTGCAGTTCATGAAAGGCGACTCTTACGGCGTTCTGCTCAAGAAAAAGGCGAAGTCGCTCGTGGTTCCGTATTTTCTGTGGCCGCTTCTGAACATCGGAATTTACGTCGGCTTCAAGCTTCTGATTCAGGCGGTTTTTCCTGGTATGATTGAGCGGAAGAACTGGTTTCCGATGAGCGGGTGGGGCGTAAAAGGCTGGCTTCATGCGTTTTTTGGATATGAGAACATGGCGGAGGGGAGGACGTTCGGCGGGTATGTCGGTCAGCTCTGGTTTGTGCGCGACCTTTTCATTCTGATTTTGATTTCCCCGGTTCTTCGTCTTTTTGTGCGGAAATTTCCTGTGTGCGCTCTTTTCGCGGTGTCGTTCTTTTATTTTTCTGACACCCGGCCGTTCTTTGTGGCATCTCAGGCACTTTTCTTCTATATAATAGGACTTTTTTGGGCGGAATCCAATTTTGACCTTTTCGCATTTGCGGACAGAATAAAATGGAAGGCACTGGTTCCGCTTTACCTTGCACTGTGGCTTGCAACCTGGAAATTCTACGGCGAATACTCGTGCGCGTACTGGTTCATGGTCGCGGTCTCCTGCCTTGTCCTCTTGAAATTTTCTGCAGTTATCGTTTCAAACAAAAAGGCGTTCGCGGCGGCAAAGTATCTTGCCGGATTCTCGTTCTGGCTTTTTGCAATCCACATGCCGTTCTTGCTGAACTGCATTCAAGCCTTTTGGCGCAAAATTCTTCCGATGACAAACACATTTTTCTGCATGGCGGAATATTTCGGCGTCTCGGTTCTTGTCGTCGCACTTGGAACAGGCTTTGGAATCCTGCTGAAAAAAATCTGTCCTCCGCTGTTCGCGCTTCTGAACGGCGGAAGATGAGAAATGAAAATATGCCTTATTCCTGCACAGTCCAGACAAAACCGCTTAAGTCGTAGCCTGCGTTCTGGGCAGTCTGAATGTAGCTTTCCTTTACGTCGGAAGGAATCGTCTTTGTGCGGCTCAAAATCCACAAAAGCTTTTTGTTCGCTCCGGCAACAAGCGCATAGTTGTATTCTGAATCCAGAGCGATAATTTTGTAGTCGCTGTAAAACGGCCCGAAGAACGACACTTTCAGGCTTCCCTCGTTTTTATTTCCGGCGAATTTCGCCTTCCCCACGGACTGCTTTTCTTTTTGTGCGGCGTAATCGTAACCTGAATTTACAACCTTGACCGTGCCGTTTTTGTTCAGCGAGTATTCTGCCGCAACGTTTTTCAGATTCTTTTCCCACTTGAAGTCAAAACGCCCGATTTCATACCATTTTCCAAGATACCGCGCAAGCTCAAAATTCTTTACAGGCTCAAGGCTTGCATTGCTTTTTTTGGAGACTGACAGGGCTGAAAGACCTGCAATGCAGCTTAAAACGGCGGCCAAAGAGAAAATCTTCCTGATTCTGCTTTTTATACATACCTCCATAAAAAGCAAAGAAAAAAATGCATGCAATCTACAAAGAAAATAATCATAAAAGAGGGGGATGGTAAGAAAATAAAGTTTTCACTGCTACTGAAAACTTTTACGGAATTTGAAATAGTTTTCAGTAGAAAAAGGGCGGTTTCCGAGTAAAGGTACGTTTTTTTGGAAAAGGCTTTTAGTCGTCTGGCTGCGGATAGCTTTTTATGCGTGAAGTTTTTCAGTCTAAAACTGAAAAACTTGTTGTTTTTCTGAACTTTTTCAGTTTACACAGGAAAACACAAGCAATAAATGATAGCTTTTCTTGAAAAACTACTCCTATAAGAGTATTATATAGTTGTGAAAAAGAAGATTTATCATGGTTCAAATAAAATTATAGAAAAACCCATTTTTGGCTTTGGAAAGGCAATAAACGACTACGGATTAGGATTTTATTGCACGGAAGAGCTTGATATGGCTAAGGAATGGGGCGTTTCAAAAAATTTAAACGGATATGCAAATATTTATGAGCTTGAAACCGGCGGATTGACTGTCTTGGACTTGAATTCTGAAAAATACACAATTCTTCATTGGCTTGCAATTCTTCTTGAAAACAGAATTTTTGACATTGGCTCGGCGCTTGCCGAAGAGGCAAAAAATTATCTCCTGAAAAATTTTTCTGTTCCTTACAAGGATTACGATATTGTTACTGGCTATAGGGCAGATGACAGCTATTTTTCATTTGCTCAGGATTTTATAAACGGAACAATCTCTGTCCGTCAACTTGGAAACGCCATGAAACTTGGAAAGCTAGGCATTCAAGTTGTCCTGAAAAGCAAAAAATCCTTTGACACAATAAGATTTATTGGAGCTGAAACTGCCGATTATTCAGAATGGTTTTCAAAAAAAGAATTGAGGGATACAAGTATGCGACGTGAATATTTTGATGTTGAGCGGAATAAAAGACAGCGCGGTGATTTGTATATTGTCCAGATTCTTGACGAGGAGATAAAAGCCGATGATTCACGCCTACGATAAAACCTATCTTTCAAAGGCTCAGGGCAATCTTGGCTCAATGCTCGATTTTGCTGTCTACGACTTGAAAGAGATGTTATGCGGATTTTATAAAAAGTTTCTTTTGTCTGAAATTTCAGCCAGATTTGAAAGAGGCGAGTCATCTGTGATTGCAGGAAAGTCCGGTGTTGAGCTTGCTCTTGAAGTTTCCGGTGATTTTTCGCTTGCAAAAAAATACCGGCCGGCCGCAAACAAAAGTCCTGAATACTGGGCTGGCTGGGCGTTGGCATATTTTCAATGGCAGACCAATTTGACATTCAAGAAAATAGATTCTCTGATACCGATAGAAGAGATTCTTGGAATGTACAGCCCGTATCATGAGATGGATATTTCTCATTTCTGCGGAAAAATGGCAGAGCTTTATAATTCAAGGAAGCAAAGCACGAATCTAAAATTGCAGAGGCAAACGGCGGGATTTTCGCAGAAAGAACTTTCAGAAATTTCTGGTGTGCCGCTGCGCACAATTCAGCAGTACGAGCAGGGCCAGAAGAATATAAATTCAGCAAAGGCAGAAACCGTGCTGAAGCTTGCAAAAGTCCTTGAATGTTCCGCAGAAGATTTGATGGAAATAGACTGATAAATCAAGCTTTTTTTTCCGCTTCAAAATCCCGTAAAAAATAAAGTAACTAAGTTGAGCGAATAAAGTAACTATATTTCCAAATATAGTTACTTTATTTTAAAATATAGTCACTATATTTGCCCAACATAGTGGGTATATTTTTACAGATTTGAATAAAATTTTTTGCCTGCGTAGTTATTAATTGGAATTTGAACAAACTGAATGTTTTAATCCATTTTTGAAAGCGGAAATCTTTTTTCTACCATTTCTCTCATTTTTGCAAAAAGTTCCTCATCAAAGAAGTCACGGATATTTTCGCGGCTTTGGCTTGCATTGCGCAAAAACAAATCTGCCGGGTGAATTTCAAGCGCATTTGCTATTTTTATAATCATCTCAAAAGATGGAGCGGATTTTCCTGATTCAATTACACCGATGTTTCCTTTTGTCCTGTCGCACAAGCCTGCAAGAACGGACTGGGTATAGCCTCTAAGTTCCCTGTAGTAGATTAAATTGGATATAAAATCAGATTCGTATTTAGTCATGAGATTAGTTTAATTAAGAAATTTTCCTTTCTGATTACACATAAAAATCAAATTTGTGATATACTTAATTTTGGTAACTATTTTAAATTAAAAGTTATCAATTTTAATCAGATTAACGGACTTTTTATGAAAACCGATGTTCAAGCCGCAAATGAATCAGTAACACCGTCTAGCAAGGCAATTGAAATTCTTAAAAAATATTTTCCGCAATGCTTTGACAAGCCGGAAACAGACGGGAACGGAAATATCATAAAAGAACACTTTGACACGGAAAAATTTGCAGGACTTTTATCTGACAATGTGGAAATAAAAAAAGAAGGCTTTACGCTGAATTTTCTTGGAAAAAGCTATGCGCGCTATCAGTCAAACTTGGACAGCGAGACTGTGATTGTTCCAGATGAAGAAAATGACAAAAACAATAGTGAGAATGTCTACATTGTGGGAGACAATCTTGATGCGCTCCAACATTTAAAATATTCCTATGCGGAAAAAATAAAATGCATTTACATAGATCCTCCGTACAACACAGGCAAAGATGATTTTGTTTACAATGACAAGTTCGGCTACACTTCCAAAGAACTGGTTGAAAAGCTGGATATTCCGGAAGACGAGGCTGAGCGTATTGTCGGTATGGACGGAAAATGCACCCATTCCGCATGGCTTACCTTTATGTATCCGCGGCTTGCTCTTGCAAGGGAGCTTCTGCGCGATGACGGCGTTATTTTCATAAGTATTGACGACAATGAACAGGCGAACCTGAAACGGTTATGCGATGAAATTTTTGGTGAAGGGAATTTTGAAGGGAATATAAATTGGAGACGACGGCACAATCAACCCAATGATAAAACAAAAATGATAGGATTAGTCGCAGAACATATATTAGTTTATGCAAAAAATTCTCAAAATTTAAAAAAAGTTGGTGTTGGAAAGCTTGCTATAACAGCGAATTTTTCCAATCCTGATAACGACCCAAAGGGGTCATGGGCTAGCAAGCCATGGAAAGTTGGTTCAGAGCAATCTGGTTCAAGATATAAAATAACATCTCCCGCTGGAAAAATATTCGATGAAGAATGGATGGGTGATAAAGAAACATACAATAGATTTTTGCTTGAAGGAAGAATTTATTTTCCTAAAAATGGAGATGGCTATCCTCGAAAAAAATATTATAAGTCTGAAAGAGAGAAAGAGGGGCAGTGTGCAACAAATTGGTGGACTCATGATATTTTTGGGCATAATCAGGGTGCGAATGATGAAATGACTTTATTATTTGATGGAAAGAAAAATATTTTCAGTAATCCGAAACCAACGAAACTTCTATCAAATATTTTAAATGTGGCAAATGTAGAAAAAGATGACATCATCCTCGATTTTTTCTCCGGCAGCGGAACTACCGCCCATGCCGTCATGAAACTCAATTCAGAGGACGGCGGCAGTCGAAAATTCATCATGGTGCAGATTGACGAGCCTGTAAAAAAAGGAAGCGAGGCTGAAAAGGCAGGATTCAAAACAATAGACCAGATTGGGCGCGAGAGAATCAGGCGGGCGGCAGAAAAAAATAAATCAGAGAATCCGAACGTTCAATCTGATTTGGATTTTAAAACATATTATTTAAAATCAATACCGCAGAGCACTTTGGACAAAATAAAGACTTTTAATCCAGATGAGCTTTTTACAAGCGACGACGACATTGTAAAATCACTCGGTGAAAGTACAGTTTTGCAGACATGGCAGATTAAAGACGGCTTCGGCTTTAACTGTACTCAGCAAAAAGTAGACATTGCAGGCTGCACGGCGTATCTTCTGGAAGATGAGAAAATCGGAAAATATTTATATCTTCTTACTGAAATGCAGGAAAAATCTATAAAGGAGCTAATCCGCAAAATCGAAAGTTTTGAGCTGACAGTTGATAAGGTTTTTGCATACGGCTATTCATTTGATTTTAATTCGCTTACATCACTTACAGCAAATTTAAAGACGCTCAAGAACCGTAATCCCATTGAGCCGATTATAAGGTACTGAAATGAAACTCGAACAGAATCTGCCGCATCAGACAAACGCGATAAATGCCGTTGTTCATGTTTTTGACAATGTTGAGCCGCAGTTTTTTACTGAACGCGCAAAATGCCCGTTGATGACAGGCGACATACAGACTATAAAGAAAAATATCCTGCAAATCCAAAAAGGCGAAAAGCAGAATTGTTTTACAGAGGATTATTCTGTTCCGGAAAATCTGCGGGAGAACTATACTGATTCAAGTCCGCAATATCTGAACATAGACATAAAAATGGAAACCGGAACCGGAAAGACTTATGTCTATACAAAAACAATGTTCGAGCTTCATCAGCGTTATGGAATAAACAAATTCATTTTGCTTGTGCCTACAGTTCCAATCAAGGAAGGAGCAAAAGCTTTCCTAAAGTCTTCATATATGAAAAGCGATTTGCAGTCGCTTTATGGCGGAACAGAGCTGCGGCTTCATGTGCTTGATTCTCAAAAACAGAACACACGCGGAAGAAAATCTTTTCCTGCCTGCATTCAGGCTTTTGCGGAAAATATTGATCTGAACGGAAATAAAATCGATGTGCTTTTGACAAACAGCGGAATGCTGAATTCTGCAAAAACAATGGATGCGGAATACGACCAGACTTTGCTTGGAAATTTTACAAATCCCTACAAAGTTCTGCGGAGCATAAATCCTTTCGTGATTATTGATGAGCCGCATAAATTCAACCGTACAAAAGGAACATTTAAAACTCTTGCTGAAAAAATCAGCCCGCAGGTGATTATTCGCTACGGAGCGACTTTTCCTGAAATGGGCAAAGGCAAAACAGACTATGAAAATGTCGTCTATTCTTTGAATTCCTGCAAGGCGTTTAACGATAATCTTGTAAAGGGGGTTCAGGTTGAATATATTGCTGATGAGGAAAAAATCAAGGACAAGACAAAAATAAAGGTTCTTGGAATCAATGCTGCAAAAGGCGAGAGAAAAACTGTGCGTTTTCAGAACGAGCAGACAAAGAAGACTTTTGATTTGCAGGAGACAGATTCACTTTCCGAGCTTGATTCAAGTTTTGAAAACATTCATATTTCAGCAATTTCTAAAACGGAAGTTGAGCTTAGCAACGGAATGGTTCTGCATAAAAGCGAGTCTTTATATCCTGAAGTTTTTTCTGACAGTTTTCAGACTGTAATGCTGAATCTTGCGCTGGAGCGGCATTTTGAAAAGGAGTATGGCAATTTTTGCGGCGGACTTAGTAAAATAAAAACTCTTTCTCTCTTTTTTATTGATTCAATTGAGTCATTCCGCAATGACGGATTTTTGCGCGGTGAGTTTGAGCGGCTCCTAAAGGAAAAACTTCACGCATTGATTGAAAAATACCAGAAATCTGAGATTGAAAAAGAAAGGGAATATGCTGACTATCTTTCTTTTTCACTTGCAAATTTAAGACAGACAATTGCCGGATATTTTGCGGAAGACAACAACACGGACAGCGAAGAAGTAAAAGAGGAAGTTGATAAAGTCCTTCGCCAGAAAGATGAAATAATCAGAATAAAAAAAGAAAACGGAGAATGGGAGCCGACCAGGTTTATTTTTTCAAAATGGACGCTCAAAGAAGGCTGGGACAATCCGAATATTTTTGTGATTGCAAAACTGCGCTCGAGCGGAAGCGAGACAAGCAAGCTGCAGGAAGTCGGGCGCGGTTTGCGTCTGCCAGTAGATGAGTTCGGCGAGAGACAGAGTGAAAGACAGTTTTACCTTCGTTACATTATCGATTATTCTGAAAAGGATTTCGCAGACAAGCTTTTGGCTGAAATCAATGCAGGCGCAGAAAAAGAATGTAGAATATGCCAGTCGTTCCTTGAAAATTACGCAAAGAAAAAGCAGATTGACATAAATGCATTTATGTTCGATTTGATTCAGAAGAAATATGTCACATACAAGGGAGAGCCGATTGAAGAAAATCTTTCCGTATTCAAAGAAAATTATCCGGATTTGTTCATTGCCTTGAATGAAGGAAAAATTGTAAATATAAATGCGGCTGGAAATAGGTACAGCGAAAAAGTAAAAATCCGCAAAGAAAATTATGACAAGCTTGCAGAACTTTGGCACAGCATAAACCAAAAATTTTACCTGCATTTTGATAAAGCGAGCGAAGAAGAACTGAAGTCTATGCTTTGGGAGCTGCTCAAGAAAGGAATTGACGGCTCATCGGCTGTTCAAACTTCAATTCAGCAGACTTCAAAAGAAGCGGACGGAACAGTTGGTTTTTCAAAGGAAATAGGTTCAGCTTTTACGCTGAAGAAGGAGCTTTCATATTCAGATTTCCTGAAAAAAGCGCAAAAGGAAACCGGCATAGCGATTGGCATTTTGCATGAAGTTTTTTGCAGATATTTCAAGCAAAATCCTTTGCCTCAAAAATTCTTTTGCAGACAGACTTTGTATAAATTGATTGAAGGTTATAGAAGCTGGTACATAAAGACTTTTGCCGAGCGTTATTCCTATGAAAAAATCAATGCGCCGGTAAATGACCCTCTTTGTGATGAAAAAAATGCGGTTAAAGAGTACGTAATCCGAAACGACATCGGTGTTTTGAACTGCAAGGAAACTCCGCTTGAAAGCTATCTTTACGATTCATGCGCCTATGACTCTGAGCTTGAACGTAAAAATATTACTAGCGAAATAAAATCAAATATTGCGCGTGTTGAAGTTTATGGAAAAATTCCCCGCCGGACAGTGAGAATTCCGACTTTTGCGGATGGAACTTATAGCCCGGATTTTATGTATGTGATAAATCGCAATGATGGCAAAAAGCAGCTTAATCTTGTAGTTGAAACAAAAGACAAGGACAAAGACCATATTGACCCGGAGGAGAAAAGAAAATTCACCGCTGCAAAAAAACTGTTTGAAAAACTTAGGGATGAAATTCCTGATGTTCATTACTGCCCCCAGATTTCAAAGCAGGAAATGACTGAAATCATTGAAAGCGTTGTAAAAGGCGAAGATTTGAACAGCGATTTGTATATGGAATAAAAATAGCTTTCCCCTGCAAATCCGCTAAAAATATGTTATAATTTTCTTATAAAATAAAAACATTCGGGAGAGTCTGCGGATTTGTATAACGATGAAAGCCAGCTTTATTTTGATTTTGATGATTATTCTGACGGCGAGAGCGTCTGCCAGGAAGATTTGAATTTTTGCGCGGTTCAGGCAATTAAAAAGTCGGATGCTATTCTTGACCGCTTTGAAAACCTTGAGCTTTTGAATGTGCTTGAGCATGAGAGCAAGATTAAGAAGATTGACGGCCATTCTTCTTTTGTGTTCCGCGCGGTGGACAGCGTTACAGACAAGAAGGTTGTCCTAAAATGCCTTGACCCGCTTTTTTCCCAGCGGATTGCAGGAATTTCTGACATAGACACCGATATAGACTATGAAAAGCTTTTTGAATGGGAAGACAAAATCCTTTCTGAGCTGAAAAACAACCGCCATACGCCATCTGTTATAGGCCGTCTTTCGCGCGCTCCGGTTCTGATTGAAGCCGGCGGAAAAACTTTTTCGCACACGCTAAGCTATATTGCAATCGAAAACCTTAATATCGAGCTTAAAAAGGCTTTTTTTGACAACAGCAGTCCCTCGCTTTTAAAATATGCAAAAAGGCTTAGGCTGTTCTGCCAGATTCTTAACGCTGTATGCTCTGTGCATGGCGGCGGAGTTTTTCACCGTGATCTAAAGCCTTCAAATCTTATGGCAAAATCCGGCAGGCAAAAGGACGGTGTTGTGCTGATTGACTTTGCCTCAAGCTGCGCAGAAAAGAATATCCGCGAGAAAATCCGCCTCTATCCTGAAAAATGGCACGGAACAGAAGGCTATGCCTCGCCTGAAATTCTCTGCGGTCTTTCTCCTGAAAAAGACCTTGCCCCTGCGCAGGATATGTATTCCTTGGGCTGCATGCTTTACGAGCTTTTCGGCTGCCGCACATTCAAACAGAAACTTTATGAGACGAACCCGGGCTATATAGAAACTCTTGAAAACTGCCGCGTTTATCCAAATGACGGAAACAGCTTTGCAGAAAGGCTTGAAGTGTACAATTCTTATCTTGATGAATTTTCGCGCTCGGTTCGTCCTGTTGCCTTGGGAGATGAGGCGGATATTCCGTCTTTTATAAAGCAGGAAATTGACCTGTTTATCCAGCGGTTCACTTCGTTTGACTGGAGAAAGCGTCCTTGCAAAGAAGATTTTCCTGAAATACGCAGAAAGCTTTTTTGCCTTTCAAAGATTATGGAGAACACTCATCTTCGCTCAGAGTTCAAAAGGCGGAAGTCTTTGCATAAAAAACGCCTTGTTGAAAAGTCAGCGGCGCGGCTTGTTTCTGCAGTGCCAAAAACGGAGGCTTAAAAATGACAACGACCGAAACCAGCACAGAACTCTCTCTTGCCCAAAAAACCGTTTCCAACATAAAAATTGACACTCTCCTTCCTGAAATTACGCTTACGCTTAGCCTTGAGGATTTTACCGATTTTTCAAAGGCCGCAAAGCTTGAGGTAAGAAAGTCTACAGCCGTAATCTTTATGGAAAAAATCGAAAACCAGATTGCGGAATTTGAAAACGACAATTCTTCGCTTGCCAAGAATGAACGCTATTCTGACACTTATTATTACCGGCTTTCTGTCTACTACAAGCTTTTGGGCGACTTTGAGAATGAAAGAAAATGCCTTGAAAAAATCAAGTCCAAGGAAAACGCTTTTTTTGAGGAGCAAAAGACGAAAAGTCTGCTTGTTGCGGAAGCTTTAAAAAATCTCTCCAGGACAGAAAATGCTTCTCAAAGCATTCTTAAGAGTGAGACTGCGGAAACTGTCAGAAGCCTTTCCTGCGTTCAGCTTGCCGCCGGTGACTACAGCGGCGCAAACAAGATGATAGAATCGTTTCTTGAAAAACAGGACGATGATGCGGAAGAAAACTATGAGCTTTTGTGCCAGTACGGCCTTACTTTTGTTCTTTTGAATGACTTGCGCAAGGCGGCTCATACATTCCGCTATGTTTTTTACAATATTGAAAACACAAGCGATGTTGCCCTTATGCTCGCTTACCTTTACCGCGCCTTGCTGAATCAGGAAAAGCCTAAAAAAAGAAAATGCGCGCTTTATAAAAAGACTGTCTTTTGGCTTAAAAACGCCGCCTGCCTTAATCCTTCATCAAAGCAGGTTGCAGACTTTTTCTATAAAACTGCGTTCAAGACAGAAACAG
>DLKK01000068.1:25170-36581 GCA_002478955.1 Treponema sp. UBA7590 | reverse complement strand
TTCCAGTTTTGTAACAACGCTCGAATCGTTCGCAAATGTCTCTCAGTACATTGTGATTACCCACAACAAAAAAACTGTAATGGGCGCAAGCACAATGCTTGGAATCACAATGGAAGAATCCGGCGTAAGCAAAATTATTGCTCTCCGCCTTGATGAAGACATAAAAGTGGGTGCGCAGATTGACTCCGGCGATGATGATTTTGAAGAAGAGGACGTTCAGCCGGAAAAAGATGTCTACATTCCGCCACGCCCGCCAAAACGAATACACAATCCGGACGGAACAATAACAGACCCGGAGATTATCCGGGTGCACAAGGAACGAGAGACAAAAGCCGCTGAGGAACGCAAAAAAGCGCGGGAAGCAAAGCTTGCCGCAGAGGCAGCCGAAAAAGAAAAGCTTGCTTCTGAACAGGAAAACGGAGATACTGAGAACAGCGAAGGAGCAAAAAGCTGATGGTTGATTTTCAGCAAATTTCAGAAAAAATCCAAAATTTTCTGCAAGAAAATGCAAAAAAAACAATCATTGTCTGCGCTCTTTTGATTTTTATGGTTTTATGCGCAATTGTCGCCTTGTGCGCCGGAAGCTCAAAACCAAAAGAAAAACAGAAAACCGCGGATGAGCCAAAACTTGTGCTTGACCAGCCGCTCATAGTTCCGTCTGCGCCTTCAATTCCAGACGGTTACATAACGACCAGAAAAACTGAAAAAAAATGGCCGCAGGAAGAAATTGAAAAATGGTTCACCTTGCCTGATGAAGGTGAAGTTGAAAAACTCGGCGAGTCAAACGACAGGATTATTAACGAGATTATTGGAGCTGCTCCATGAAAATTTTTAAGAAAATTGCGTTTTTACAGATTTTTACATTTTCTCTGTTGCCGCTTGTTTTATTTTCGTGCGCATCAACACCAAAAACAGCGGAAACTTTGCCTGACACAAATATTTCCGCAGAACAGGATTCTGAAACAGAAAATTCCTTGCCGGACGAAATTCCAGAGCCTTCTTCGGAACAGGAAAAGCCAGAAGATATTGACGTCACAGACAATCCCGCGGATTTTTCAGACCTTACAGAACCATTGACCCAGGAACAGAACCCGGATTTACCGGAGCTTCCTGAACTTTCTGATGAGACAGAAAACGCGGAAGGCACTGACGAGCCATCTTCGATTCTGGAGCCACAGGTAAAGGACGAAATTTCTGACTCAAAAAACTTGCAGGAAAATCCATTGAATCATAATGAAGATGGAAATTCCGCGCAAAATGTACAGAATTCCACCCAAGAATCAGATGATAATGAAAATTCAGAGCCACAAGAACAAACGGAAAGCGACTCTTCTTCAACACAGAATCAAAATGACGGAAGCGAAACTTCAGAGAATTCAAATATAATAGAAGAAACTGATTCTTCCAGCACAGAAAACACAACGCAGCCGGAGAAAATCCAAAAACCTTCGCGCTCTGTCTCAATCAAGAAAAACCAGAACATAGACATCGTTTATCCTGGAAAAGGCTGGGTTTATCAGGGAAATATCGATGAAAACGGAAATATTGACGCCCGGAACAAGAATTTTATCTTTGGAGGCCGAAAACTTGGCGGAAAAGACACTTCTTTTACACTGCGCTCGCGAAATCCGGGAACTTATCTTCTTCACTTTTTTAAAAATGACACGCTTACGGGAAAATACATTGATGATTTTCTGGAAGTGACTGTGCAAAACGAAAACAGCGATTCAGCCGAGCACATAACTGCTCCGGACTATGCGGAAGTTGTGCCTCCGAAAGTTTCCATCACTGCAGAAACAGCAGAAAAATCAAAAAATCAGGTACAGGATGACATTTCTTTAACAGAAAAAACAGCAACCGAGCCAAGAAAAACAACGCCAGCAAAACCTGATACAGAGGCAAAACATTCTTCCGGCACGGCAAAAAGCAGCTCCGGAACTTCAAAGGATTCGGACATTGACACGATTATACAGACAACAGAATCTGCGCCGGGAAATTGTTCGCCAAGCGTAAAATCCGCTAATTCTGCAAGAAACAACGGTGAAAAACAGACTTCGCAGAGAAATTTGTCTGCGGCGGAAGAAACTACAGGCGATTCAAAAGCAGCGGAGACGGCGGAAAATTCTTCCTCATCACTGGAAAATATGTCCCAGGATTCGCTTCTTGAGCTTGCAAAAAAATATTATGCAGAAAAAAAATACCAGCAGGCGTTTTCTGCAGTCTCTAAATTTTTTGACAAAGCCACAGAACGCCTGGATGAAGGACTTTTTCTTCAGGGACAGATTCTTGAGGAAAAATCACCTGTTCAGAATATAAAAAGCGCGATTGAATCCTACGATTTGGTTGTAAACAATTATCCTGCAAGTCCTTTGTGGGATAAGGCAAACAAACGAAGCATATTCTTAAAGCGTTTTTATATAAATATAAGATAATCAAGGTAAAATTCTTACCATAACTGGAGGATTCCATGAAAAAGGGAATAAAATTAATTTGCTCAGCATTCGCATTGTCGCTCATTTTTTCCTCGTGCTATATAAACCGGGAAAACGAACAGAAAAAGACAATCACTGTAAGCGGCGCTGGAACAATAACTTCTAATCCTGACACTGCAGAAATTGATTTTACAGTTGTATCCGCAGGCTGGAGCGCAAAACAGATTGTCACAGACAACGACACTCTTTCAAAAAGACTTACAGATGCTGTAAAAAATGTTGGCGTAAGTGAAAATGACATTGTCCTTTCTGACTGCGCAATCACAAATCCTTCAAACCAATACGAGGCAAGAAGAAATATCCGCGTAACTGTAAGGAATATCTCACTCGTTCCGGCTGTAATCGACTGCAAAGTCGGTGCTTCCATCCGCTTAAAGTCAGTCTCATACGGATTGAACGACATTGCGGCAACAATGCGCAGGGCAAGATCTGCGGCGGTTCAGCAGACACAGGACGCAGCCTCTTTACTTGCAGGCGCAAGCGGTAGTAAAATCAGTGGAGTGCTTGATGTTGTTGAAGAAAAAACTTCCACAACATCAACTTCTGACGGAAAAATCAACGTGACTTCAGAAGTAAAAGTCACTTATCTTATTCAATAAAATTTAAAACCAAACAGGGGACACAAATGCTTGACTATAAATTTATCAAGGATAATCTTGAAGCTGTAAAAGAAAACATCAAAAACAGAAATATGAACGCAGACGCGGACAAAGTTGTTGAGCTTTACGACAAAAGGACTGCGCTTGTTACAAAACAGCAGGATTTGCAGCAGCAGCGAAATGAGAACGCAAAGGCCATGAAACAGAAACTGGACGACACAAAACGTCAGGAACTGATTCAGGCAGGTAAAAAGATAAAGGAAGACATTGCGGAAATTGAAAAGGAACTTGCGCAGATTGAAATTGACCTGGACGCAGCTGCCCGCCAGATTCCAAACATGATTCACCCGGATGCGCCTATTGGAAAACTTGACACAGAAAACCTTGAAGTAAAAAAAGTCGGAACTCCACGAAAGTTTGACTTTGAGCCAAAAGACCATGTTCAGCTTGCAGAAGAACTTGATTTGCTTGATTTTGACCGTGGAACAAAAGTTTCCGGCCCGAAATTCTACTACCTTAAAAACGAGGCTGTTTTCCTTGAGCAGGCTTTGATTCAGTATGCCTTGAACATCTTAAGGAAACATGATTTCGAGCTTTTTATAACGCCAGATGTTGCCCGCGAAGAAATCCTCAAGGGAATCGGTTTTAATCCGCGCGGAAACGAGTCCAACGTATATTCAATTGAAGATGAAGGCACTTGCCTTGTTGCGACTGCGGAAATCACACTAGGCGGTTACCATTCTGGAGAAATTCTTGACAAAGCAAAACTTCCTTTGATGTATGGCGGACTTTCACATTGTTTCCGCCGCGAAGCTGGAGCTGCCGGTCAGTTCTCAAAAGGTCTTTACCGCGTTCATCAGTTTGACAAGGTTGAAATGTTCGTATACTCAACTCCAGAACAGTCAGACGCGCTTCACCATAAACTCCGCGAAATTGAGGAAGAAATTTTCTCAGGTCTTGGACTTCCTTTCCACGTTGTAGACACTTGCTCAGGCGACCTGGGTGCTCCAGCATACCGCAAGTGGGACCTTGAAGCATGGATGCCTGGAAGAAACGGCGGTGAATACGGAGAAGTAACATCAACTTCAAACTGCACAGATTATCAGGCAAGAAGGCTGAACATAAAATACAAGGATGACGACGGAAAAAACAAATATGTACACACATTGAACGGAACTGCAATCGCTGTAGGACGTGCAATGCTCGCAATCCTTGAAAATTACCAGAATGAGGATGGCTCTGTAACAATTCCGCCGGTGCTTGTTCCATTCTGCGGATTTGACAAAATCGGTCCAAAAAACAAAAAATAATCATGCATAAAAACGAGTACATAAAAGGCATTTACTATATTCTTCTGATGTTTGCAATTGTTGCGCTGGGAGTCTTCTTTAAACTTTCTGTAAGTTTTACGCTTCCGGTAACAGTCGCAATATTGATTTCATGCGTATTTTACCCGATTGTAAAACGCCTGAACCAGAAAATAAAAATGCCTTGGGTACTCGGCACAATCATAACCGCGCTGATTTTTGTAATAATAATATCGTTGCTTTTAACAATTATCGGGACAAGCCTTACAACGATTGTAGGGCAATATTCCCGGTATGAGGATAGATTTCTTTCCATATATAAAATTTTCGCCGAGACATTCAATCTTCAGTTTAACTCAGAGCTTTCTTTTTTTGAGAATTTGTGGAACCAGTTAAAAGTTCGCGAATTTATTCAGTCAACAGCAATAACTTTTTCCGGAAATCTTATCTCTGTAACAAAAAGTCTTTTCATCGTCCTTCTTTTAAGCATTTTTCTTTTGATTGAGATGAAAACCGGCCATGAAAAAGTTGACACAATGTTCAAGGGAAAAGTCCAGGGGCGGGTTGTAACAATTGTAAAAAAGACAATTGCAGAAGTCGTGCGATATCTTTCCATAAAGTTCTTTATTTCTCTTGCGACCGGAATTCTTGTTTATTTTGCCACAAAAGTTGTAGGGCTGGACTTTGCGATTATGTGGGCGTTCATTGCGTTCATAATGAATTTTATTCCTACGTTCGGCTCAATAATTTCAGTAGGACTCACAACTCTTTTTGCATTGATTCAGTTTTATCCGCATCCGTTCCCGATTCTTTTTGTGCTTATCTCAATGACTTTAATAAACTTCATTCTTGGAAATATTGTAGAACCTCGAATTGAAGGGAAAAACCTTGACATCTCGCCGTTTGTTATTCTTGTAAGCTTGAGTTTCTGGGGCTGGATGTGGGGCTTTGTAGGAATGATTATCGCGGTTCCTCTCATGGTAATGATTAAAATCATCTGCGAAAATGTATCTTATCTCCATCCGATTGCGATTCTTATAGGAAACAAGCCACTCGACACGCAGAAAGAACTTTCTGATGTAGAGCCGGAAACTGAAGAATCCGAGGATGAGGAAAACAGAGAAAACGATAAATCAGATAAATAACGAGCTTGTTGCTTTCTCGTAAAGGAAACGGCAGTCTTCCTCTTGAAGCATTGTGTAAACGCAGTCCGCCGCAAGCCTTGAACCATCCTCATTCTTGAAAAGATTATCAACCTTGCAGGTAACAAAAATCTTACGGACAACTGACGGTGATTCTTTCAGGGCAAACCGCATCTCAACTGGATACTCTGCATTTTCCGAAAGCTCGAATGCGGCATTTTTCTCAAATCCGAACACAATATGCTCATGGTCAACAAAAAGAATGTCAAAAGGCTTTACCCTTCCCTGAACAGCCTCTACCTTAACAACTTTTGGCGCAACCATATAACGGCAGATATTTATAAGCCTAAGCCCATTTCCTGACCGCTGCTTGATTTTTGCCTCTTTTACATATTCTTCAAGGAGTTTTTTTGCCTGCTGCTGATGCTCCAGCTCAATGGAACTCCAAACCGGGCGCGTGAAAAGCTCAAAGCCGTCCGCGGGAACACACAAAAAACTTGAGCCGCCCTCGTTGTTTACAGAAACAATAAGCTGTGCGGTGAAGTCATATTTTTTGTTTACAGGAATATCCGGAATGCGGTTGATTTCCGCCGGAATCACCAGAGCCAAGCCGGAACTTACAGATTTTAGCATTGTGACAAAATAAAGCCCGACACGGTTAAAATAAAATTCAACTTTCACAGGATTATTGACGCATTTTGAGATTGATTCAGGAGCATCCTTTAAAAGGATTATTCCTTCCTTTA
The DNA here is from genome assembly GCA_002478955.1 of Treponema sp. UBA7590. Taxonomy (GTDB): domain Bacteria; phylum Spirochaetota; class Spirochaetia; order Treponematales; family Treponemataceae; genus Treponema_D. Next base: position 30,295 of record DLKK01000068.1, on the reverse strand, counting down.
ATATAGAAACGTCCTCAGCCTTGAAAGCGACCGGCACAACAGCTGAATCAAGATTTTTTATTTCTTCAGAATCTGTTACATCGCCAGAAACCGGCGTAATTGTGACAGGAACATTTCCATCAAGCAAATATCTAAGAACAAGTTCCCTTTCTATTCCAGTGAGCGGCTTTTTTTCCATTTACTTTCCCCATTTTTTGATAAGAATCTGGCTTATCTTGAAATTTTCCGTTTTATCAACAAAAAGCTGAATATCAACAAAACCTCTTGAATTTTTCAGACGCACAGGAAGAGAAAGAGATTCCTCTTCCACAAAAGGCTCTCCAAAATAATATGAACTGAAAAGCGCCTTTTCCGCATCTGAAGGAAATTCTACGCCGAAATTATTTTTCCAGCCGCTTTCAATATCATTTTTGAACAGAATCAGCGAAAAAAGCGAAGTTTTTTCAACCAGGCTTTCATCAAAATTCCAGGAAATAACGCTTTTTATAAATTTTTCTACAGACGCTTTTGCATCCGGGCTTAACTGCGTTGAATCAAGGCTTCCAAAACCCTCCAAAGACGGATAAACAGGAGCCTCATCCGATGCAGAAACCAGATAAATCTCCGGCTCAAGCTTTAAATTTGACGATACAAAAGCCGAAGTATTTATTTTTCTTGAAAGAACTGTGTTTTCAATTTCCCGCGACCATATAACGCTTGAATTCCGCTCAGAAAAAGTCATCCGTAATGTCTCATCTGAACCAGAATTCAAATCTATTGAAGTTTCCTGTGAACATGAGAAAAACAAAAATCCTGAAAAAATCGTGACCGCAACGAAAAAAAGATTCTTACACATTATATCTTTTTATATTATAACACATTCTTGAAGATTATAAAACAAAACTTAAGAAGTGTGTTACAGCTTAGCCTTGAAAGCGTTGGCTATCACCTCTTCTATCCTTGTGACAGGAATAAAAGTGATTCCGGCTTTTACAATCTCTGGAATCTCGTCAAGATCGCGTTCATTTGCCTTTGGAATAATTATTGTCTTTATCCTGTTTCTTTTGGCAGCAACTGTTTTTTCACGCAGTCCGCCAATAGGAAGAACCTGTCCTGTCAAAGAAAGTTCTCCTGTCATCGCAAGGTTCGGCTTTATTGTTTTTCCTGCAAAAAGCGAAAGGAAAGTTGTAGCCATCGTTATTCCTGCGCTAGGTCCGTCTTTCGGTGTTGCGCCTTCCGGAATGTGAAGATGGATTGTGTTATGCTCAAACCATGCCGGCTTTTTTATTTTTCTTTCAATAACATAACGCTTTACCCAGTCCATTGCAATTTGGGCGGACTCTTTCATCACATCGCCCATCTGGCCGGTGATTACAAATTCCGGTTTTCCTGCGAATGCCATACATTCAATCAGAAGAGTGTCACCTCCCATGCTTGTCCATGCCAGACCGATTGCTGTTCCCGGAATATTCGCCTTCTTTATCTCAGTCTCGTCAAAAACAGGTTTTCCAAGATATTTCTCAAGGTCATCCGCGTTGATTGTATATTGCTTTGCAGAATCAAAATATTTATCCGCAGAAATCTGTGCAATTTCTTCCGCCGGCCGCTTGTTTTCCTTTGCCTGCTTTTTTGTCTCGGCAACAAGTTTGTCAGCATTCATAAACTGCTCTGTAACTAGCTTTCTGTGGATTTTGTCCAGACATTTCTCGTAGTTTCTTACTCCTGCCTCACGCGCGTATTCCTGCGCAATTCTAAGCAGAGCATCCTTTGTGTACTTAACCTGATTTTTCCCAAGCCCGTTTTTCTTCAGGTTTTTTGGAATCAGATATTTCTTTGCAATCTCAAGTTTTTCCTGATCAATATAACCCGCAAGCTGAATAATTTCAGCGCGGTCAAGCAATGGCTCAGGGATTGTATCCAAAGTGTTCGCCGTAAGAATAAAGAATACATTTGAAACATCAAACGGAAGGTCAAGATAATCGTCGCGGAATGAAACATTCTGCTCCGGGTCAAGAACTTCCAGCAAAGCCGCGGCAGGGTCACCATGAACACCGTTGGAAGCCATCTTGTCAACCTCATCAATCATAAAGACTGGGGATTTTGTGTGTGTCAGTTTTATTCCGCTGATGATTTTTCCGCACATTGAACCAATGTAAGTTCTTCTATGACCTTTTATTTCTGAAGGATCGCTCATTCCACCGACACTGAACCGGTAAAATGGTTTGCCCATTGCGTTTGCGATTGATTTTCCTACGCTGGTTTTTCCACAGCCAGGCGGTCCAACAAGAATCAGGATAGAACCTTTTCCGTCTTTTTTAAGCTTTCTTACAGCAAGATATTCAAGGATTCGTTTTTTTACATCCTCAAGACCGTAATGGTCGCCGTCAAGCAGTTTTTTTGCGCCCTCAAGACTGTAATTTTCAACTTTTATCTCTTCATTCCAAGGAAGCTGGCACACAAGCTCAAGATAATTCCGGGAAACTGTATATTCCGGCGACTGAGTGTCAAGAATCTTGAATTTTTCCAGTTCGCTTTCCAGAGATTCTTTGATTTCGCCCGAAAAATTGAATTTTTCAATCTGCTTCTTATATTTCTGGTAGTCGCTTAAATTTCCTTCAGCATCAGTTCCAAGTTCCTCCTGGATTGACTTTAATTCCTCGCGCAAAAAATAGTCACGCTGATTTTTTTCAACTTTCTCATTGATGTCATTCTGGATTTTTTTCTGGACGCGCAGAAGTTCCTGCTCTTTTTTTATGAATACAAGAACTTGTTCCATGCGCTGACGGACGTTCAATGTTTCCAGCACGCGCTGCTGATCTTCCTTGTCAACATTCAATATTGAAGCGATAAAATCCGAGATTTTTCCGGGATTATCAATATTTACCATATTAAGGCGCATTTCTTCCGTGAACAAAGGATTATTTTCCGCGACTTCCTTCATTTCGCTTATCAGCGCGCGGGTAAGGGCTTTAACCTCAAAAGTGTCGTTTTCCTCTTCCTCAAGATAATTTACAGCCGCAACAATTGGCGCTGAAGAGCTAAGGCATTTTGTCATCTTAAAGCGCTTTACTGTTGAGATAAAAACGTTTATTCCGCCGTCCGGAAGATTTATCTTCTTTATGATTTTTGCGGCAGTTCCAACTTTGTAAAGATCCTCGTAGCGTGCGTCCGAAACTTCATTCCTGAGCATCACAATGCCCAAATATCCGTCGCCTTCGTACGCTTCCTCGGCAGCCTTTATATCGCCGGAATTGTTTATCATCAATGGAGTAAAAATTCCAGGAAAAATCGGATGCCCCTGCAATGGAATTATAGGAAGTTTCGCAGGCAAAAAATCATCAGCCGGAACCAGTTCTGATTTTTTATTTTTCGCTGGCTTTGCAGCTTTTTTGCCGTTCTTTGAATCAGGCTGAAATTCAACTTCAACCTCAACATCGCTGTTTAAAATCTCAGAAGCCTTGTCTTTTAATTCACCAAGAATCTGCGCAAGGTCTTTTTCAGATTTTTTATTGTTATTATCGTTTCCATTATTTTCGTTTTCATTACTGCTGTTATTATTTTCGTTTTCAACCATAACATTAAATTTAAGCACAGAAAACAGAAAAGGCAATAGATATTTTTTCCAGAAAGAGCTTTATTTTTTCGGCACAAGGTTGGCGGAAATGTACAGAACGTCCTGGAGCCATTCAAGACGCAGGGAAAATATTTCTGGCTCGTAGCCTTCGCATTCTGTCTTGAATTTCCATACATTGCCTGAAACAAGTTTTTCCGCGGGAATCTGGTCAAGCGGAATCCAGCTCTTGTTGTAAAGAACGGAAAAAACTGCCCTGGAAGTAATCTCTTTTCCTGTTGAAGAATCATACGCGTTCGGATGGACTGTGATGTTTCGGCGCATATCTTTCAAGAAATCAGCTTTTATAAGGACATTTTCCTTTGTTACGGCAAAAGACTTCCACCACACGTAAGGTCCGGCAACAACTTTTATGCGGTAATCGCCGTGCGGAAGATAAACTTTTTTTGTTGAATAAGTCCTGTTGCGCGCATTTTTTTCTTCCGGGTGCTTTTTTTCCGGAACCTGGGTCAGAACGCGGCGTGTATTCATTATCTCTGGAATCTGGTCGCCGTCATTTTCAAAAAAGAAAGCCCGAACCGGCAAATCTGAGCCAGAAGTGCTTGTGGCAGGCATTTTCATTTCAACTTCAACAGGTGTGTACCACGAGCGCAGAATTGTCGCATGAAAAAATCCTTCAAACCAGCCGTAGACACAAAGAAACGCAAAGAGCGCACAGGCGGAAATAATCGCCATAATACGGTTACGTTTTCTGTCTTTTGGAATATATTCAATCTCTTTTAAAACATTTTTTGAAAGAACAATTTTTGCAAGCTGCACGCGTATGCTGTGAACATCATAATGCTTCAGATATCTTTTTATTGCTTTTATAATCGGCAGAATTGACTGATAACGGCTTTTTGCCTTTGGGCGCATCATCTTATGGATAAGGCGGCAGACGCATCTTGGAATCTTCTTGTCTATTTTCCGCGGCGAGATGTATTTTCCTTTCTTTATTATATTCAGAGTCTCGATTGTCAAAGTTCCAGGATAAGGCTTTGTTCCAGTAACCATCTCGTAAAGCATAACGCCAAGCGCATAGATGTCTGCCCGGCAATCAACTTTCGCGCTGTCCTCAAACTGTTCCGGCGGCATATAGGCAGGAGTTCCAAGAGCAACTCCGCTCTGAGTAAGTGTGTCTTCCCCGGAAGTTTCTGAGGCAATTCCAAAATCAGTGATTTTTATTTCCGCGCGCTTTGAAATAAGAATGTTTCCCGGCTTAATGTCGCGGTGAACAATATTTTTTGTGTGCGCAAATTTCAGTCCGTAGCAGGCATCCTGGATTATCAGCATTGCAATCTGCGGACTCACAGAAGTCTGTTTCTGAAGAATCTTATCAACAGCCATTCCGTCAACAAATTCTTCCACAATATAATAAGCGTTGCCTTCAGTAAAAATATCGTAGAAATTCACAATATTCGGATTCTGAAGCTCGCCAAGAATTTTTGCCTCAAGAATAAATCTTTTTATGTTTGTTGAATTCTTTTTTGCCGTAAGCTTCTTGATTATAACCGGTCTCTTTAAAGTCGGATGTGT
>DLKK01000068.1:12774-25130 GCA_002478955.1 Treponema sp. UBA7590 | reverse complement strand
ATGTGTGGAACGGTAAACAACACCCATTCCGCCTTTTGCAATAATTCCTTCTATTTTATATTTTCCAATCTTTTCAGGAAAAACTTCTGGCATTTTATCCCCCAAAACACTGTTAAATCATTCTACCGTAAAAAAAATATTTATTCACCAACTTTAACTATATCACTTTCAAGGTCAACAGACCTGTCTTTATGGACAAGAACAACATTCTGCCTGTCGGGATTATGAATCTGGACATATTTTCCGTGCTGACGCAAGGCATAATTTCCCTGAATCGGACGGTGGCCACCAAAATAAAGCGCATGCGGATTTCCGGTAAGCGAATCCAGCATTTTCTTTACGCTTCCTTCTTTTGCGGCATTGTTTTCTGTCCACGTAAGCCCAAGAATAACCTCGTCAGAATCCATTCCACAGATAATCTCATCGCGGGAAAAAGCTCTGACAGGTTCCGCGTGACTTACTACACATTCAGGAAAAACCGCAGCCAGCGGAAGATTCCGTTCAAAACAGGAGATGACCATAAGCACATCGTCGCCGTAAACCATCGACATAAAATCCTTTACCATCTCGCCTTCATTCGCAAATTTCCTGAACGGATAATCGCCAGGCCCGCGCACATTCATTATGTTCTCGTGATTTCCCTTCAATATATGCACATTCGCCGGAAAAGCGATTTTCAGCTCCATAATCATGGAAAGCAAGGTCAACCCCTCGCTCATCTCCTCGGTCATAGCGTTTCCGTCATAAATTCCGCGGTCAAAATCATCCAGCGCATTCATCCAGCGCAACCGCCCGCGCAACTCCGAATGCAGAAGGTCGCCCACGAAAACAATTCTTGCCTTGTCCTCCTGCAGAGCCTGAAAAACAGAAACCAGCCTTTTTGTTCCATTTATTTCTGAGAACGCAAAAGATTCAGGCAAAGTAAAATTCAAGATATTACGCAAAAAATAAGCACGCGCATGCAAATCCGGCACAATGATTAAAGGCAATCTTGCGCTTTCCGCACCAGAAAAATCAATCAATCCGCCCAGCCTGCCAGAACCTGCCGCCGGCCGGTAAGAGCAAATCTCATTTTCCAGCACAGAAGCCGCAGAATCCGCTATCGAAAAAAGATAATCATGCGCAGGCAGCTCGCACAAAACAGAATCGTCTTCCAAAAATAACTTAAGTTTCTCGCTCAACTAAAATCCCATAAAAAAATATAAATCCGCAAAACACCGGGCAAAAAGCCCTCCGCACAACTCACGAGATAACAAGATTCATCGTGCCAATCGTAATCTTGTCGCCCTTGTTAAGGCGGAAATATTTTCCCTCAGGAATCCGCCTGCCGTTCACAAAAGTTCCGTTCGTGCTTTTTTCATCCTTTATAAAATATGCGTCCCGGATTTTCTGGATAACTGCGTGGTGCCGGCTTGCAAGCTTGTTGTCAATCACAATGTCGTTGTCGTATTCGCGTCCAAGCGTAATCTTTGCAACAAGCTCAATTTTCTTTTTGTTGAACATCAGATATTCTGCCGGCGAAGATTCTGAAATCTGCTCCAGATGGCGTCCGACCGGCGACTCATTGATAATAGTTGTATTTTCCATTTTTTTTCCTCAAATATCATTTAATTATCGCCCACCTTGCCAAGAATGTCAAAAAATTTCAAAAGCATAAAATAAAAAGGAAAAAGATTTTTCTACTTTTGCCGGGGACAGTTTTCCCCTCGTCTCAAACCTACGGTTTTCGCCTATCCTTTCCAGCGGGGACACCCCGCGAGTTTGCAAAGCAAACTCGATAGTTTACGTACAATGCCCCGTATGAAATTGCTTGACCAAACCACTAGGGGGGGGGTAAAATCAGTATTATTTTATATCAGGAGTTTTTATGAAAAAAATAATTTCCTTAATTCTTGCAGCAACTTTGTTTTCAGGTTTTGCGTTCGCAAAAAACTACAAAGGCGACATCCAGCTTAGCATGGGCGGAAGCGCAGAAGAAATGAAGGTAAAAGACGATTTTGATATGACTGCAAAATCTGGAATGTTTGAATTTGACGTTCAGACATGGCATCTTTTTGGAATCAACGACTGGTTCAGCGTTGGTTTCATGGGTGGTTTTAACACAGGTATAGGTCTTACAACAGAATTAAAAGAAGACACTCTTGGAAAAGTAGACTCAGATGATTTAGCTGTTGCAGCACACGTGAACTTTTTGCTCGGCCCTGCAGTCGGCTTTGACTTAGGTAAAGTTGTCCGATTCAATGTTACCACAGGATTAGACCTTGGAATTATAAATATGTATTCTCGCCAGAAGGAAAGTGATTCTTCAGAGTTGACTGCTCCTTACTGTAGTTCTGCCGGTATTGTGTTCCAGACTCAGGCAAAATTCCTTCCAAAATCAAGAGTCAGTCCTATTGTAAGCTACAGAATCACAAATGATTTCTCTAAAAAACTTTTTATTTATGATTCAAAAGAAGATGATCACAAAGATTATTCTGTAGATTCAATCAATGTTATAAATAATGCATTTACTGTAGGAATTTCTTTCAACTGGTAACCCTAAAAAATCCAAGTCAAATACCAGAAAAAAAACGCCGGAACAAATATTCCGGCATTTTTTTTATTTTCCAAAGATTTTTTCCTTTATTTTTTTCAGGATGTTTTTTGTCTGCTCCGATGATTCCTCCAGTTTCTGCTTTATTACCTTGTCCGCTTTTGTAAGCTGGGAATGTCCCGCCTTGAAAAATTCAATGACCGTCTCCTTGCAGATTTTACGCATTTCCGGGTCAAGCTTATTGATTGCCTTAAGGACTTTCACTGAATTCCTGGCAAAATTCAGTTCAAGCTCAGTGTTTGTCTTTGCATCAGTTGACTCGATTATCTTAAATACTGTGTCAACAAAAATCTCTCGGCGAGCCGGTTCCAGCTTTGAAATCCATTCATTGAACGTGTTATGGAAAAATTTGCTTCCGTAATCATTGTTCTCAAGAATTATAAAATCGTTTCCCATAATGTGCCACGAAAATGGATCATGCTGCATAACACCTATTTCATCGCTTTCAACAAAAATCTGTTTTCCTATGTGCTGAAAAAGCATACCCACAATTGAAAACTGAGGATAAAAAGACTCAACCTTATCCGCAATCCGCACGAATTCCGGAGACTTTACCCTAGCCTCGTAAAATCCAGGTCCGTCATTGTTGTATATGCAAAGAATCCGCTCGCTTATTTTCTTGTCAACAACCGCGCTTGCATACATCGCCAGGTTTCCGCCTTTTGAATGTCCGCCAATCCTAATTTTTCCTTTTAGGTTTTTCGCGGCTTTTTCAAGATATTCAACGGCATCTTTCTGGGCAGGAACTTCCTTTTCCGTGGCAAGATTAAAATCCTCCTTCCATCCGACAATAGAATCATCAGTTCCGCGGAAACAGATGAAATTTGTCCTGTCCGGCAATTTGTACGAAGCCGCCGCGAACTGCTCCTCTATAGTCAAGTCAATCTTGGAGACGTAACCGGTTATACGGATATTTTCAAAACGTCGGGTTCTTGCGACCTGCAAAAAAAACGGAGCGGTTTTCCTGTTGATTAAAAGTCCGGTCTCGGAGCGTTTCTTAAAATCCCTGGAATTCTCAAAGATTTCCGCAAGTTCAGAAAGTTTCATCTCCACGCCAAAATCGTAGTCCGGCAAAAGTCTGTCAAAATTCAAATAAGAAATCTGGCAAAGAACAAGAGCGTCAACCCTGCAAAACGGAGACTGCTCAAAGGGCAAATCGCCACGCCATTTAATATAGTCTTCAATATTCGCCATAAATTTGTGTCCTTAAATGAAAATATTTGTTATATTTAATATAACAACATGGAGGATTTATGACAAATTCCAATTCAACACAAATTTCTTTGATAAAAGAACAGAACAAATTCCTTGCCAGAACCTATGGCTGGATGGCTTTAGCTTTAGTAATAAGTGGACTTACAGCTTTTGGCACAGCAACATATATTGCCTCAATCGGCATAAAGCAAGCCTACGGATTTTTTCAGATAGGATTTCCAGTTCTGGCGATTGCAGAAATAGTTCTTGTATGGTGGCTTTCGGCTTCAATCGGAAAAATTTCTGCGGCTGGAGCAACAGTTGCGTTTGTCATTTATTCAGTTTTGAACGGAATGACACTTTCCTCAATTTTTATTGTTTACCAGCTTTCTTCGCTCGTTACAATTTTTGCAACAAGTGCGGCAATGTTTGCGGCAATGGCACTTTATGGAACTTTCACAAAGCAGAACATTCTTTCGTTCGGAAGATATTTCTTCATGGCTCTGATTGGCGTCATCATCGCATCAATAATCAATCTTTTTGTACGCTCGGACCGTTTTGACTGGATTATCTCTATTGTTACAGTAGTCCTTTTCACAGGACTTTCGGCTTATGATGCGCAAAAAATGGTCCGTGTAAGCGAACGCGCGGAAAATTCAGATATTTTCAGAAAAGCCTCAATCATTGGCGCACTTGAACTATATCTTGATTTTATAAACATCTTCCTTTCTATGCTAAGACTTTTTGGAAAAAGAAACAATTAGACCTTCAAAATGTCAGTAAACAGGGATTATTTTAAAGGAGTTTTCTACATTCTGCTTTCAGCCTTCAGTTTTGCATTGATGGCATTGTTTGTAAGGCTGAGCGGAAATGTTCCTTTTGTACAGAAAACTTTTTTCAGAAATATTGTCGCTTTTGGAATCACTTTTTTTTCAATCATTGCAGGAATTATCAAGGGCGGAATTGAGCAATACAAGATTCCTAAAGAAAGCTGGCCGTTTCTGCTGTTGCGCTCGGTAGCCGGTTCAATCGGGATTTTCGGCAATTTCTATGCGATTGATCATTTGATTCTTGCCGATGCAAGCATCTTGAACAAAATGGCGCCGTTTTACACAGTTCTATTCTGCTTTTTGCTTTTAAAAGAGAAGATAAAGATTGTTCCGCTTTTTGCAATCATAACCGCATTCTGCGGCGCAATGCTTGTGGCAAAACCTTCTTTTGACTTTTCAAAAACACTGCCTTCACTTGCCGGTGTTGCCAGCGGTTTTGGCGCCGGATTTGCATATGCGTGCGTAAGAAAACTTGGAAAACAAAAATGCTCCGGAAAGGTTGTAATCTTGTTTTTCAGTGCATTCTCAACGCTGCTTGCGGTTCCATACATGATTTTTAATTTTACGCCAATGACAAGAATGCAGACAATCTATCTGCTTCTTGCAGGACTTTCAGCCGCAGTAGGGCAATTCACAATAACTGCGGCATATTACCATGCACCAGCGGCAAAAATCTCAATATTCGACTTCTGCCAGATTATTTTCTCAGCAAGCCTTGGATTTTTTATTCTGGGGCAAAAACCTGATATTCTTAGCGTTATTGGCTACATAATAATTCTTTCAATGGCAACTTTAAATTTTTTCTATAACAACAAAACTTCAAAAGATGAGATTCCAGGAAACTAGTCTGAACTTGATCAAGCTTTCTGTACAGGCGCAGCAGATTTTTCCAGTTCAGCAGATTTTTCAGCCTGCGCTTTTTGTTCATCTTCGCGCTTCATTTCTTCCTGGAATTCGCTTTTGTCGCAATATTCAACTTCTATTTTTCCGTTAACTTCATTCACTTTAAAAATAGAATTTTCTGCGTAGTTTTTTACAAGCCAATCATCGTATTCAGTCCAGTTTGCAAACGACATTTTTTTTGCATTTATCATAGAACAACTTCCTGAGCAAGTGCGGAAATTCCAGAATCCGCAAAATCATTCTTTTTTACAAGATTTTTTATATCTTCCGGTGAATATTTTTCTTCCGGATAAAGCACAACAACGGATTTGTCACCTTTTAAAAGAAAATTTTGTTCACCAAAAGCTGTATAACGCGTTGCGCCAACCGAAACCATAATTTTTTCAGGAAAACCGGATTCCTTCAAATAAGAATTTATGTTTTCCGCCGGGCCTTCATCTTTTTGCGCATTGAATTTTTCAACCAGCCAGTTTTCAAGCTTTCCATAAATGTAGGAATAATCACGAATAGAGCTGTTCTCGCCGTATTCAAAGACGTTTTCACCGCGGACCATAAAAGAAGCGATTCTGTAGCCGTTCAAAATTCCTTTTTCATCAAAAGAATCCAAGGAAATAAGGTTTTCAGAAAGCCCCTTGCTTGATTTTCCCCAGTTTTTCTTTAGGCTGATTTTTTTTGCACCGGCTTTTCGGATTGAAACATCATTTGAAGCTCCAAAACAAATCGGACTAAGAGCCAAAATTTTTCCATCCTTCCATTTTGCATTAAAGATAATGGCACATTCCGGCTCAATCTGAATCTTCTGTTCATTTGCAGGAAAAATTATTGTCCTTGAGTCAAACGGAAAAACTCCTAAAAATGCAGGAGTTTCCCCGTTTCCGCTTATATGTGGAAGATACGTCGGAAACAACGCTTTTGGAGCATTAAGTTCCTGCGTTTTCACATTCTTAAAATCAAAAGCTTCTCCGGCCTGCTCAAGATGCCCAGTAAAATTTCCGGCAACGCCAAAGCAGGCGCATTTTTCTAGCTCAATTTTATTCATTTTTGCTATTCAGCCTTGTGAAAATCGATGATTTTTCCCGCATGCCACAATTTTTCCAAGTCATAGAAATTTCTTGCAGCCTCAGACATAAGATGAACAACAACCGGCCCAATATCGATAAGATTCCAGTCATCGCCATCAGGACTTTTCCTGTTTGTGACATGGATTTCCATATCGTTTTCCTTTACGTAATCCTTTACCTGCTTGTAAAGCCCCTGCCAATGCGCAGAAGATGTGATTGTTGTTATTACAAAATAATCTGTCCAGCTGTTCAGCTCGGAAACATCGATTACTGTAACATCTTTTCCTTTGCCATCCTCAAGAAGGCGGGCAATTTCCAATGCTTTTTGTTCTATAGTCTTATTTTCCATTTTTTCCCCCATTTATTTTTTGAAAATTTATTCACCGCGAGAGGCACGAACATATCGGCCGTCAAAATCTTTACCTAAAATAATCGTAAAGTCAACATCTGCCGAAGTATCACTTTCTGAGCGGGAAAGGTCAACCTCTTCTTCCTGTATGTTTGTACAATGAATAAAATTTCCAACCATTGAAGCAATTTCTTTATTTCCAATGTGATCAATAATCACAGTTTTTTCATAGTCATTTCTGTCTGCATTAACGGCACTAAGGACATCGTAGCTTGCATTCTGGAACAAGATTGAAGTATTGTGCGCAAGCCCCTGGACTGTAGTTCCATTCTTTATCTCAAGGACATAAACGCGGCTGGCATAAGTTCCGCTGTTTGAGATAAGCATATTTGTGCTCTGCTTTACGGCTTCTTTTATGAACTCACCATTGTTCAAAGGAAACATAAGCCTTTGTCCGTCCATAATCCTGATTCTTCCAGTTACTGTCTGCCGCGCAATTGTCTCTGAATCCATATTGGAAATCTGAAAAAGAAGCCGGCGGGAATCATCGTCATTCAAATTCAGCGTTATAAATTTCTTAAACTGCCCGAAGTTGTTTTTCTTTGCAAAAAGAACATTTTTCTTGTCGTGCAGCATTGAATAAAAAGCGGCAACAACATTCTGGTATCGTTCCTGTACATCAAAATCAGATTCGTCTTCATTCCGGTATTTTATATACGTTGAGATTTTATCACCATCCAATGTAACAGCACCAGAAGGCAAAAGCCAACGTTCCCCGTTCTCAGAGACAGAATCAACCGGAGCCGGAATAAAAACCCTCATTCCGCCAAGCATATCCGTAATCTTTATGAAGTCAGAGAATTTCATCGACATATAGAACGGAATCTTGCAGGCAAGAAGTTTTTCTATCTCAGATTTGTATGCCTCGCAGCCTTTTTCCTTATAAACCTGATCAATGCGGTCAACGCGCCCCAAAGACTGATAAATCGCCGCCGTATTTCCGGGAATATTAACCGCGGCAGCCTTTCCAGAAACCGGATAATAAATCAGCACATTTGTGAAAATCACACTTCCGTCATCATCTTCAAGAATGTTCAGGACACGCACAACCTGGTCTTCAGAAAGCATTTCAGCAACATTGTCTTTTTTTAATGAGGCTGCCATCACAATTGAAACAACAACAATGATAAGAATAATTATTCCAAGAAGAATCGCACCTTTTTGCTCGTCCCTTAATCTGATTCTGTTCATACTCCACCTGATTCAAGATATTTCAAAAGCTCTTCTGTTTCCGGCGCAATTTTTTTGCCTTTTTTCAAAAGATATTCCTTGCTGTCTGAAACTACTTTGTAAAATAATTCATCCAAAGAAAGATTTTTTATGCTTTTCATATAAGCATCGTTCACATGCTCGCGCCCTGGCTCAATTTTGTCAGAAATATACAGAATTTTTCCCAGCGGGCACAATCCTTTTTTTCCAAATGTATGGTTTGCGACAGCCTCTATCACTTCTGGCTCATGAACATCAAATTCATCTTGAAGCTTTATTGCGGCAGCCCTGCCATGGAGCAACGAAGGATTTGATTTTTCCAGCTCAGAAACAGGTTTTCCGTCACCTTCGGCAGTCTTAAGCAACTCTTCCGGAGGAAGCTTTTTGCACATATCATGCGAAATTCCTGCAAGATAACCAGTTTTTTCATCAAAACCATATTTTTTGCAGAGTTTTGCGCAAGTTTCTGCGGTTCTTACAGAATGTTCATATCTTGCCTGCCCCACAGATTTTTTTACATATTTCCTGATTTTTTCAGTAACTTCATCAATATTTTCAATCATTTTCGCTTACCATACAGATTATTAGAAATAATATACTGAAAAACCGGTTCTGGAACAAGGTAACGCCACGCCTTGCCAAGCGCAATTCTTGCCCGGATTTCTGTTGAGGAAACTGGAAACACCGGATTTTCCACAAATGAATGGTTATACGGAAACTTCTCCAGATAACTTTCGTCAGCGTAGTCTTCTGAATAATCTCCGGAAGGTCTGTTCCTGCTGATTTCCGTTTTTATTCCATTGTGGTCAGGATTTCTGCGCGCAATCAAAATATCCGCAAGCCCGGCAATTTTTTCAGGATTTTTCCACCTATAAAACTGGGAAGCAACTTCCTGTCCCATCACGAAAGCCGGCCGTGAACCATCAAGCTCATCCTTATATTTTTCAGAAATATAAGAAAGCGTGTCCACCGTATACGAAGTTCCACCGCGAAGAATCTCACAATCCTCGGCAAAAAATCTCTGGACACCGTCAAGACAGGACGATTTGCAGAAAAGCCTCACCATCTCAAGCCGTTGTTCAGGTGAAACCGCGGAATCCATCTGTTTATGCGGTGGAATATATGTCGGAACAAAAAGAATTTTGTCAAATCCGTATTCCGTCAGGACTGTATCAGCAAGCATTGCATGCCCAAGATGAATCGGGTTAAAGCTTCCGCCAAGAACTGCAATTTTCATTACTTTTCGCTTCCAGGATACTGGATATTTTCATCGTCAAAATCATCTGATTGCATAAAACCAGGAGTTTTTATCGTTCCACCTTCCGTCTTTGAATCCGGATCGTTTCCTTCCAGCCGGTTCACAAGCTCAATAATCGCTTTTTTTGCGGTTCCCATTCCAATATTATTCTGGACAGAAACAGGAATAACAGTTGTCTGCGGCTCTTTTTCCTTGATTGCATAAACAACTTCCGCCGCATTTTGTTCCGCACCGTCAACATCAATCTTGTTTGCAAGAACAATACGCGGTTTCTCCAGAAGTGAAGGCGAATAATTTCCAAGCTCATCAAGCAACGTATTATATGCAGTAAGATAATTTTCGTCTGAACAGTCAATCATGAACAAAAGGCATGCTGTGCGCGAAATGTGCTTCAAAAAGTCAAAGCCGAGCCCCACGCCTTCAGAAGCCCCCTCAATAATTCCAGGGATGTCCGCAATGATTATATCCTGCTCATCATCAACCCTAAGGACGCCAAGATTTGGAATCTTGGTTGTAAAAGGATACGGCGCAATCTTTGGACGGGCATTTGTAAACGCCGTAAGAAGTGAAGATTTTCCTGCGTTCGGAAAACCAACCAGACCGACATCAGCAATTATGCTAAGTTCCAGCTTTACAGTCCGCTCTTCGCCCGGTGCTCCAGGATGTGCATACCGCGGAGCCTGATTTGTTGAAGTCTTAAAATGGACGTTTCCCCAGCCGCCTTTTCCACCTTCCAAAAAAAGAAATTCCTTGTTTTCCTCGTCATCTGTAAAATCGTGGATAAGCTCGTTTGTGTATGCATCACGGATTGTAGTTCCCGGTGGAATTGGAATAACAACATCCTCGCCATCTTTTCCAAACCTGTTCCAGCCTTGTCCATCGCCACCATTACGAGCCTTAAAAATATGATGATGACGAAGCCTTGAAAGCGTACGCATATTTCTTTTTACAACAAAAATAACATTTCCGCCTTTTCCGCCATCGCCACCGTTAGGTCCACCATGAGGAATATATTTTTCCCGGCGGAACGCAATACATCCGTTTCCACCTTTTCCAGAATGAACTTCAATCACTGCTTCATCAGCAAACTGAAACATTTTTTACCCCGCAAAATTCAACAAATATAAACAACAAAAAAAATACCCGGCACAGAATAATACTCCGAACCGGGTAGTAACAAAATATTCAGACTAGACTATTCAGCCTTTGAAAGTGTTACAGAAATGAACTTTCTGTTCATTCTTTCGTGGAAAACAACATTTCCGTCTGCTGTAGCAAACAAACTGTCATCACCAGCTCTCTGAACATTATCTCCAGGGAAGAATTTTGTTCCACGCTGACGAACAATAATTGAACCAGCTGTTACAAATTCTCCGCTATATTTTTTTACACCCAAATTTTTAGGGTTAGAATCACGACCGTTTTTTGCGCCGCTACCGCCTCTAGTTCTTCCCATTTTATAGCTCCTATCTTATAAACTATTTATTACAAGTTTCAGATTATCCGGAAACTCCTTTGCAACCGACTCAAGACCAGTCTGCAAAAAATCCCCAGCATATTTCAGTTTTTCTTCAACCTCAGAAGGAAAACCTTTCAAAACCCTGAATCTGATAAAACCCCTTTTTGAAGTATCAGTCTCAAGATTTACAGCAGGCAATCCAGAAAGAACTTGCAGTGTTGTCCGAATCAAAACCGTAACCGCACTACAAACTATATCTGAACCACGCTCAGCATATCCGGCATGCCCTTCAGCTGTACAGCCAACCAGCACACCAGTTTTACTGCGCTCAATCAGCACAGATGTCATTTAAGCATTAATTGATTCAACGCGAACGTTTGTGTAATGCTGTCTGTGACCGATCAAACGGTGATAATCTTTCTTTGATTTGTATTTTAAAACAAGAACTTTTTTGTCGCGGAAAGATTCCTCAACAACTACAGTAACTTTTGCGCCTTTTACGTATGGAGCTCCAACAGAAACTTTGTCACCATCGCTTACGAGCAATACTGTATCAATTTCAATTTTAGCACCTTTTTCAGCATCGATAGAATCAACTGTCAATACAGCGTCCTTTTCTGCTTTGTACTGTTTGCCCTTATATTCAACAAGTGCGTACATATTTTCAACCTCTGAATTAAAAATCTGGTACAAAACAGCCGCAGTATTTAACGGGTGATACTACAACTTTTGTAACCATAGTGTTCTGATATTTTATCAAATTGAATGATTAAGGTCAACAAATAAAACATCAGAACTTACTATACTAAAACTTATATGTTCCGGTTGTGATTGTTCCACCGTTGCTGTAAACATCAAAATTAACGGATTTTTCAACTTTGCTTAGCTCTGCATAGAATTCCTTGAGATTCTTTACAGCTTTTCCGTTTACAGCTGTAATCACATCACCCTGCTGAAGCCTGAGCGCAGAAGCCGGAGACTTTGCAAGGACATTTGTCACAAGGACGCCCTTGTCTGTGTCAAGCTCAAACTGCTTCTTCACCTCCTCTGTGATTGGAGCAGCTATGAAGCCCGGCCAAAGTTTTCCATTGTCAGAAGAGACTTTTTCTGTTCTTTCTTCTATCTTTACAGAAAGAGTAACTTCCTTTCCATCGCGGATAACAACAAAGTCAACTGTTTTTCCTGCCTCAAGACGGCCAACCTCACGCTGAACCTGATCAACATCCTTGATTTTATGACCACCAACAGAAACTATGTAGTCACCAGGACGCATTCCGCCTTTCTGTGCAGGAGATCCGATAAATACCTGGGCAGCAAGAGCGCCATCTTTATCGTTCACGCCAAGAGCTTCCTTATAATCATTTGAAGCCGGCATAAGAGAAACGCCAAGCCATCCATAGACAACTTTTCCGCTGCTGATAAATGAATCAATCGCACCTT
>DLKK01000068.1:0-12758 GCA_002478955.1 Treponema sp. UBA7590 | reverse complement strand
TTTATATTGTTTATCGGGATTGAAAAACCAAGTCCCTGGGAACCACCGGACTGAGAAGCAATCCATGTATTGATTCCGATTATTTCTCCATAAATATTTACAAGCGGTCCGCCTGAATTTCCCTGATTGATTGCCGCATCTGTCTGGATAAAATCATTGATATTTCCGATACCAGAGCCGGAACGGCCTTTCGCGCTTACAATACCCTGTGTCACAGACTGGCTGTATCCAAGCGGAGCGCCCATGGCAAGACAAATATCACCGGTTTTAACCTGATCAGAGTCGCCAAGAATCGCGACTGGAATTGACTTGTCTTTTGACTCAAATGAGACAAGCGCAATGTCCATGCGTGAATCAGAACCGACTAATTTTCCGTCAAATTCGCGTCCGTCATTCAGCTTTACAGAAATCTTTGTTGCCTCGCCAGCAACATGGTTATTTGTAAGAACGTAAAGAGTATCACCTGTTCTGCGCACAATAACACCCGAACCAAGACCTTTCTGCTCATATTCGCGGGTTCTGCCTTTCTTATTGTCATCGCTGTCATCAGGAACACCGAAAAAATATCTTCTTATGTCGTCAAAAGGATCAATTGTCTGCACAGTTTTTGTCTCTGTAACATCAACCTCCACAACAGAAGGAAGAACTCCGTCACTTATGGCGCGGAAAGAATTCTGCAGCGCCTCCACAATTTTCAAAGACTCAGATGGAACAATTGCTGAAGTTTCCGCATAGGCTGTGCTGGCATTACCCACAACAGGAGTTTTGCTGCATGAAAGGGAAATTATCCCGAAAGAAAGAACGGCAGCACCGGCCACACCAATCAAACATTTTGTCCAAGTTTTCATTTATGCCTCCGTAAAAGTCAATTGGCTTTTTTTAAAGATAAACACAAAAAACTGAAATGGTTACAAAAATCGGTTTTTGGGAAATTTATTTTTTATAGTTCAAATCTGTAAGAATTTCAGTGTGATCCTCAAAAACCGCAACCGTATGTTCCTCATGCGCGGAAGGCTTCCTGTCCTCTGTCACAACCGTCCAGCCGTCTTTTTCAGAATAGACATCCGCAGTTCCAAGGTTTATCATCGGTTCTATTGCAAGGACCATTCCTGCCTGGATGCGCGGATTCGGGCCATGGCTAGGACAATTAGGAATGCTTGGATCCTCATGGACTTCAAGACCAACTCCGTGTCCGCAGTAATCATAGACAACTCCGTAACCATGTTTTTCGGCAATATTGTATACCGCGTTGGAAATATCGCTGATTCTGTTGCCGACTTTGCATGCTTCAATTCCGGCAGCAAGACATTCAAGGGTAACATCATCAAGTTTTTTTACCTCAGGTCTTACATTGCCAACAAGAACTGAATGGCACGAGTCGCTTATAAAACCATTCAGGTCGATTCCTGCGTCAATGGAAACTATATCTCCATCCCTGATGATTTTTTTTGCAGAAGGAACACCGTGAATAACCTGCTCATTTATGCTTATGCACAATGCACCAGGAAAATCCTCGTGGTACCATGCCGGAGTTCCGCCGTGCTCCTTGATGAATTTCACGGCCATATTATCAAGTTCCTTTGTGGACATTCCAGCTTTAACCTGCGGAATTATAAAATTAAACATATCGGCAAGAAGATGGCACGATTTTCGAATGCCTTCAATTTCTTCACTATTCTTCAAACGAATCATAACTATAACCTCTTTCTACAAAATCTTTCTTATTAGAAGAAGAAATCTTTATCGCCTCTTCCTCGCAGATTGCAGAAGTCTGATAATCTCCCATTTTTTTGTATAATCCAGCCATCTGATGCAAAAAGAAAGCATCATCCTTGGCGGAAAAGCCTAAATCCAGCGCGCGTTCAAAAATATCCAGCGCAAGCTCATCGTTTATTGTATCCACAACATTCCGCTTTAAAAGACTTAGCGTAAATTCCATTACTTCCGGGAAAAACAGCCGGAAATATGAATAACTGTACTCCATGCGGATAATCTGTTCCAGAAGAATAAGGGCATCATAAAACTCACGGCGAAGCGCAAGCTCCTCCGCAAGAATATAGCCGTAGTCCATAAAATCTTCGCGCGTGAACCAGTGCTTAAGGCTGAAATCCGCATGGTTCATTGACATACGCTTGAATTCTTCTACAGCCTCGTCCTCGCGATTGTGCATCAAATCAAAAAATATAAGTTTTGCCCGGCTTTCTTCATCAGTCCGGGCTGAAAGCCAAGTGTAATAATCAAAAGAAGTTTTTGTGTTTTTTGTGAACGCGTTCCTTGTGCACAAAGACTCATCAAAGAGGGAACGCTGTCGGGCATCAGAAAGAATCTCGTAGGCTCTTACAAGCTCCTGGAATTTTTCTGAATCAGAATTCTGCGTAGCATCCGGATGAAAAAGTTTTGCCTTTGTCCTATAGGCTTTTTTTATCTCCGCAGCAGTCGCATTCTGTCTTATACCCAAAATTCTATAACAATCAATCACTTTTTTTACTCTGGCACAAAATTAAAATATCTTGAACAATGCCTCAATCTGTGGCTTGTGGATTACAAGAACAGGACAATGCGCATAATTCACAATTTCACTTCTTGCAGTTGCCGCCGCAGAACGATGTGGCTGGGATTCAATAACCTTAAGTTTGTCTTTTGTCTCATGGCCGCCCAAAAGAATCATATCAGCAGAAATCTCATCCGCCGCCTTTATGATTTCAGCCCAGACCGAACCTTCCCTAAGCTCAGTCTCAATTTCCATACCCTTTGACTTTGCAAGATTCTTAACATATTCCAGATAAGTTTTTCCATCCCGCTTCAAGTCGCTCTCATAGGAATCTTTTTCCTCGGAAACAAGGAATTTTGAGTTCGTAAGAAATTTGATTGTGGCTGTATCAACAACATAAACAGCCTTTAAAGCCAGAGAATATTGCTTCGACAGCATTATAGCATACATCGCAGCCTGAACAGAAGATTCTGAACCATTTATCGCAACGATAATTTTTTTCAACAACGGATTTTTATTCATTTTCTGCCTCGCTGACTTTACGGTCATTACGACGTTTTAAAGCTTTTAGAACAAAAACGTTTTCACGTTCCTTTTCTTCCAGGGAATTTTCTATATATTTCATTGTCTCACGCGTCTGCGGAATAACCATCTTATCAAGGGAATTTACACGGCGCTGAGTTTTCTTTACTTCCTCTGCAAGCCGCCAGACAATCGTGCGGATTGAAGCCATTTGTGTAAGCAAAGAAATCAGCCTGAAAAACTTATTGATAACATCATCAGTGTTCGCATAAGTTCCAATCATCGTGTAAAAAAGCTGGCGCTTCGGAAGCTGCACATCAATTGTTGAAAAAGTCATTCCGCCAATAACAACCTGTTTTTCCTGCATCTCAAAATCATAATGGACGTTATGTGCAATGCGGCGTACCTGGTCAGAACCGTCTGCCATAAGCATTCTTTTAAAAGCCGGATAAGCCTGTTTTACCGCGTCGTCAATATCCTTTTCCAGAAGCTTGACTTTATCAACCATGTGCATAAGTTCCTGCACAAGAAGCTCGCGTTTCTGCTCAAGCAAATCATAGCCGTTCACAGAAATCGCCAGCTGCTCTTTCATCGCAAGAAGATTTGATTTTGTTGGTGCAATATTCAGTTTTGCCATAAAACACCGCCTTGAATCAGTCTATTTCTGTTTTTGGAAGATATTTTTCAATAAATTCAGGCTTGATTCTGAACAATTCTTCTTTTGGAAGAACTGAAAGACATTTCCATCCTATTTCAAGGGTCTGTTCAATTGTACGGTCCTCGTATTCACCTTGGGTAAGAAATTCTGATTCAAATTTATTTCCAAACTCAAGGTACTTTTTGTCGAGCGGAGAAAGTTCCTCCTCGCCGATAATTGACGCAAGGTTCCGGATTGACTTTACTTTTGAGTAAGCCGCAAAAAGCTGAGATGAAACATTCGCATGGTCTTCGCGTGTCATGTCTTTTCCGATTCCGTCTTTCATAAGACGAGAAAGAGACGGTAATCCCGCAACCGGCGGATAAATTCCTTTTGAATCCATCTCACGGTCAAGAACAATCTGACCTTCTGTAATATAGCCAGTCAAATCTGGAATCGGATGAGAAATATCATCGTTAGGCATTGTCAAAATCGGAATCTGGGTGATAGAACCTTCAGAATCCTTTATTTTTCCGGCGCGCTCGTAAAGTTCCGCCAAATCCGAATACAAATATCCCGGATAACCTTTTCGGCCCGGAACTTCTCCACGTGTGGTGGAAATCTCGCGCAAAGCCTCGCAGTAGTTTGTCATATCTGTAAGAACAACAAGAACGTGCATTCCTTTTTTGAACGCAAGATATTCCGCGGCTGTAAGCGCACAACGCGGCGTCATGATTCTTTCAATAGAAGGAGCGTCCGCCAATGACTGGAACATAACAACCTTTGAAAGAACGCCGGATTCCTCAAAAGTGTTTACAAAAAACCGCGCAACATCGTATTTGATTCCCATTCCCGCAAAAACCATGACGAACTGCTCGTCTGCACCACGGAGTTTTGCCTGGCGGATAATCTGAGCCGCAAGCTTGTTGTGCGGAAGTCCGTTTCCAGAGAAAATCGGAAGTTTCTGACCACGAACCAAAGAATTCATTCCGTCAATCGCAGAAATTCCTGTCTGGATAAAATCCCGCGGATACGAACGCGAATAAGGATTTATCGGATTTCCGTTTACGTTTACAAATTCTGAAGAAATAATCTCCGGGTAACCGTCTATCGGTTCCCCAAGACCGTTAAAAACGCGGCCGAGCAATTCCTCGCCGACACGCAGCTCAAGCGGCTTGTCAAGAAATTCAAATGAGCTTTCCTCCAGATCGATTCCTGTTGTTGAGCCGAAAATCTGCACAACAGCGGCTTTCTCGTTCATGTCAATAACACGGCCAAGACGTTTGTCACCATTTCTGTCGCGGACACTCACCGTTTCATTGTAGAAAATATTTTCAGTTCGGCGCACAACAACAATCGGGCCATCAACAGAATTCACGCCTCTATATTCAATACCTTTCATTGCCTATACGCCTCCTAAAATGCAGAACCCTTGCTGTAAACTGACTCAAGCTCAGCAAACTGACTGTTCATCCTGTTGCGGATTTCGCCAATCTGCTCAAGCTTGTCGTTCGGAACAACCATTTTTATGCGCACAATCTCATCAGCAGCTGGCATTGAATTTATTTTTACAAGCGGACAACCTGATTTTACAAGAGCAAGAGAGCGCTTATAGAAATCCATAATCAGCTGGATAATCATTATCTGCTTTTCTGAGGAACAGTACATATCAACATCGTCAAAGGCATTCTGCTGAAGGAAGCCGTTTTTTATCATCTCAGAGACTTTCAGCACAAGCTGATCAGAAGAAGCAAGAGAATCCGGACCAATCAGCTTTACAATTGACTGGAGCCTGTCCTCTTTTTTCAAAAGTTCAAGAGCTTCTGTTCTGACCGTCCACCATACAGGATTGTGTTTTTCCCACCATTCACGGACTTCCGCAGCATATTCTGAATAGGAGTTAATCCATCCGATTGCAGGATAATGGCGCGCATTCGCCAAATCACGGTCAAGTGCCCAGAAACAGCGGATAAAACGCTTTGTATGCTGAGTGACAGGTTCAGAAAAGTCACCACCCGGTGGCGATACGGCTCCGATTACAGATACAGAACCCTCCTCACCCTCCAGCGAGACAACTCGCCCGGCTCGCTCATAAAAAGATGCAAGCCGTGTAGGAAGATACGCAGGAAAACCTTCTTCTGCCGGCATTTCTTCCATTCGGCCCGAAAGCTCACGCAAAGCCTCGGCCCAACGGCTGGTTGAATCCGCCATAATCGCAACATGAAGCCCCATATCGCGGTAATATTCAGCAAGAGTAATTCCTGAATAAAGAGAAACCTCTCGCGCCGCAACAGGCATATTTGAAGTGTTTGCGATAAGAATCGTTCGCTCCATGATTGAACGTCCGGTTCTTGGATCAATAAGTTCCGGAAATTCTGTAAGAACCTCAGTCATCTCATTTCCGCGCTCGCCACATCCGATATAAACAATCAAATCAGCATCGCACCATTTTGCAATCGCGTGCTGGGTCATTGTCTTTCCAGTTCCGAAACCTCCTGGAATCGCGGCAGTTCCACCTTTTGAAAGCGGAAAGAAAATATCAATAACGCGCTGCCCTGTTATCAGCGGCTCAGAAACCTCAAGCTTATCAGCGTACGGTCTAGGTTGCCGAACCGGCCAATACTGAGAAAGCTTTATCTCCTCATCAAATTCTGTAGTTCCAATAACATCGTCAACTGTGTAATCGCCTGAACCTTTGAATGTATTCAGCACACGGCCGCGGACTGTAGGCGGAACCATGATTTTCTGCGTAACAGACTCAGTTTCCTTTACAGTTCCAAGCGCAAGCCCCGGTTTTATAGGGCTTCCGGCTTTTATTCCAGGAAGAGCGTCAAAATGCCACTTTTTCTGTATGTCGAGAGGCTCGGTTCGTTCACCAGGCAAAAGGAAAGCCCCAGAATGTTCAGCCATAGCCTTTAACGGGCGCTGGATTCCATCATAAATTGTTCCGACAAGTCCAGGGCCAAGGCGAAGAGACAAAGGACGCTGCTGACAGACAACTTTTTCGCCGATATGCATTCCAGTGTCTTCCTCGTAAACCTGAATCGTGGCATTTCCCTTATTCTGGCGGATTATCTCGCCGATAAGTTTTTTCTCGCCAACATCAACAACATCGTAAAGACCACAACCGTCCAGACCTTCAGCAAAAACAATCGGTCCTGAAATGCGGGTTATTTTTCCTTCAATCATTTGTCTTCAAGCCTCCCGCCAAAAAGAGAATCACACAGTTCTGCCCTGTATTTATATTGTATCTGCGAGACAAGCTCCGAAAGCGTAAAGCGGCAGCGAACTGATTTATCGCAGGCTTCCACAATAACGCCCTCCTTATGAGTTAGACCGCAGTCATTTTCAACGATAATTTTATTGAATTCAGTTTTTGAGTATGACTCAACATCAAGCTTTTTATCCAGTTTCTGCTGGACAAGTTTTTCATCAAAACCATAAACGCTTACACATACTTTCTTTGACTTTAAAATATCTTCTGATTTCTCAAGCTGCCTCAGCACAAGCTCAAGACGTTCTTCTTCTGTAAGTTTTTCCAGAAATTCATCAGTCGCCTTGTTAAGCGCGGACTGAATAAAATCCACAAGAAAGCGTTTTTTTTCAAGAGGAAGCGCCGCATTCTTCTGCTTTTCATATGCAGCCAGTTTTTTTTCATCTTTATCTGAAATTTCTTTCTTGGCTTTTTCAACACGGTCGTCAACTTCTGTAAGAATCAGCTGACAGTCAACATCCGCCTTAGACAAAATTCTTTCCGCTTTTTTCCGTGCATCAGACCGAATTTCTTTGTCCAATATTTCTGTAGAACGTAATTCTTCCATGCGTTTTCCTCTTTGAACAGGAACTTCTAAATTTTTGGAAGTCCGTGCATTTTTGATTGCCATGCTTGCACAGCACTAAATTAAACCTGAACGCCTATCGCCTCACGAATGGCATCCGTAAGAGTTTTTTTACCAGAAACATGACCGTCCAGACCTGGAATTTCCACTATGAGCGGAAATTTTCCGGTCTTCTGCCATGCGATCTCTTCTTCTTCAATGGTGGCAGCGGCACCTTCCGTAAGGATAAGGACATTCGGAACTTCATCAACAGGTGTTGAGACAGCTCCGCCTTTTCCTGTCATACGGTTGAACGCCTCAAGAACTTCCTGGCGGGTTTCAGCCACAGTGCCGTCCACGCCAGTAAGCTTGAATGCAAGAACCATTTCCCTGTCACCGATAATATAAAACTTCAATTTCTGTCTCTTTTATTAAAGAACGATAATAAGAAGTCCTACAAGGAATCCCCAAAGACAAATACCTTCCGCAAGACCAACAAACGGAAGAGCTTTTCCAGAAAGTTCAGCATTTTCGCTCATTGCGCCCATTGCCGCAGAACCGATTTTTGCAACAGCCATACCGCCGGCAATACAAGAAAGACCAACAGCCAATGCCGCGGAAACATATTTCCATGCAGAAGAATCAGCAGGAGCCTTCTGGTCTGCAGTTGCCTCAACAGCTGTTTCAGACTCAGCCTCATAGGACTGCGCAGAAAGACCAAAAATTGTTGTGCAAAGAAGAATTGCAGCAATCACAAAAATTTTCTTGTTCATAATAAAACCTCTTTTATCATAAAGATTTTGATTTAAATTTTATTTTCATAATGGAACTGAAGTGGCTTGAATTCCGCACCAGTCTCATTAAAAAATTTACTGAAAAATTCGTAGTACTGAAGTCGAATCACCTGAATCGCCACAATCATTCCCTCAAGAACCACGACAATCGCATTTCCTGCGACGAGTACAAAAATTCCGCCTACCGGACCGCATTTTGAGCTCATAAGCTCAATGATGAATCCAAGAACTGCATGAGCCAACGCAAACGCGCCGACACGGACAAAACTTATTGTGCTCGAAAGATAGCTTGAGACAACCTCAATAAGCTCAACAATTCCGCCGATTACAAGTGAACCGAAACCATTCTCAACAACAGGACGCTCTCCATTGAAAAGACGCTCAAAAGGTTCGCCAAAAGCCGCAAAAAACAAAGAAACGCCAATCACAACCCAGTCATATACAGCTGGAACATGATGGAAAGCTGCAATCCTTACTGCAAACGCAACAACATACCAATAGAACAGGATTCCAGCCAGTCCGCATTTTCCAAAGAACACATTTCCAAATTTTCTGCGCAAGGCATTGTTGCACATATTAACAATAAGACCGATTGAATTAATCACAAAACCAAGCGCGATTGTCACACCAAAAATCCCGAAAATAACAAGGATTGAGTTCGGGTTTGAAGAAGGCATGACTTTTAGAATAGGCGCATGAGGATTTCCAAAAAGCCCGGTAACAAACATAGCGAACGGCTCAAGAACTTTCTCCGTTCCGAAAAATTCTCCGGTAACAAGCCCCATTACACACGAGGAACAACCTACACCCATGAAAATCGGCGCAAATTTGTTCCAGGCACCAACTTTTATCACTTTTTTTGCCATCAGAAGACCTGCAAGAAAAATCACAAGCCCCTGTCCAAAATCCCCGAACATTATTCCAAAAAGGAACGTAAAGAAAACCGCAACAAAAGGCGTAGGGTCAATTGTTCCATACAAAGGAGAACCATAGCTAAAAATCATGCGCTCAAACGCAGAGATAAATTTTCCATGCGTAAGTTTTACAGGAACTTTTTCCTCGCCACGCAGAACAGACGGAACTTCAGTCGGAAGATACTCGCGGATTGCAATGCGTCCTTCTGTAAGGTCGTCAAGCTCCTTCATGAAATTGCGTGAATCTGCCGCCGGAATCCATCCGGTAAGACGATAAACCATGGAAGTTGACTCAAGCCCATTCTGGATATCCTTAATCTGCTTTGAGATGCAGAACGCACCGAGCAGACGCCGGATTTCCTCTGCATGAGTGTCCGCGTAGTTCTTTTTTTCCTCATTGATTTTTGCGACATCGCGCTCAGCGGCAACTTTTTCCTGCTGCATGCTCACAAGGACTTCCTCTGGAATTCCATTGAAATTCTCAGGGATTTCCATATTCACAAAACCGAATTTCTTAAGCTCAGTGTCAAGCGCAAAACGACCTTTCTTTGAAGAAACCGCAAGAATTTTAGACTTGTCGTTTCCAAGCGGAATTATCACGCCATGAAAACCAACCGCGTCACGCAAATTTCCAAAATTATCCGCAGTGATTCTTCCTATGCGCAAGGAAAGAAATGAAAGATGTTCCAGCTGCGAATAAGGAATCTTAAGGTTTGAGAAAGATTCCGCCTCTTTCAAGGTTTCTGTTATCTGGGAAAGTTTTTCATTTTTCTCGTCAGATTTTTTTTCAAATTCATCAGTCGCGGCAATTATCTTGTTAGCTTTGTCACGGTCATCATCTGTCGCGGCAACAAATTTTAGCTCAGAATCTGAAATGTCCGGAATGTTAAAAAATGCGCGGGTTTTCTGCAGACAATCAAAAAAATGACCGTCAATATTCACAAAGTTCTTGTCATCATCTTTTTGGACGGAACGTTTTCTTGTCTGGAACTGGAAATTACCATTTTTACCAAGATACAAAATCACGTTCTGAACATCCTGCTTTAACGCCATAAGCTCCACAAGACGCATTTCTGTTGTTTTAGCCATTATCGACCTCCGTTCAACGCCGAAGCAGAAATTCCAGCAACATACATCGCCTCTGATTTTTCCGCACCAAGCCGCAAGGCTTCAGTAGCTGCACGGATGGCATTAAGTTCCTGCAGTTTTATCCTAAAATACATAACCAAAGAAGCATAAGTGAGCGGAAACTGGTGAAGCAGTCTTTTTATTTTTTTCACTTCACCAATACGCAGTTTCTGCTCAATCCACATAGGGTCAACAGTCCAAAGCTGTCCTTCCTCATGCGGATTCAGATAAGAGGCATACCGCCATTTTTTCCAGTCATCATAATTATCCGGAGCCTTGCCCAGAATTTCAATTGCAGCCCTGCACAAAGGGTCATCCGCGGAAGGCTTCTCAGAAATATAGAAAAGATTTTTCACAATCTCATCGTTCGGCATCTGATAATAAATCTTAAGCCTTAAAGCCCAGAGCATATTTTTTATCTTGTAATCTTCAGTGAAATATTCAACAAGGGCGTTTCGCGAGGAATCCGAGATTTTTGTGACAAATTTCCACAGAGCCCGTATTTCCTGCAGGTCAAGCTTATAATCCATCTGCTGGCGTTCCTTTGGAGTCGGAACATGGTCATACCATGAAAAACTTGATTTGGCAGTAATTTTTTTAAGATCCGGCCATGCAGAATAATCCAGAAGCTCGTATTTTCCAAGATTCACAGTGCGTGGTTTTTCCTGCTCACCAAGACTCAGAGCCGCTGACATTACCTTGATATTTGTAACTTCGTACCGGCGAAGAAGCTCCACCAGGAAAGGGTCTGGATTTGAATAAAGATGAAGAAGAGATGTATAGTCAGAGATAAATTTGTCTACAGCCTGATTTTCTATTTTGTTAGCAAGCATCTGCTCAGGAACCTGCGGACACGGTGACTTGAACAATATATCCCACAGCTCTGAAAGCGATTTTGCATTGAAAAGACGAACCGCGTTCTCACCAACGTACGCCTTGGAAACAAGACTGCATACTTTTGCGTAGATATAAGCGGAAGCTCCAGAATAATCCATAGCCGCCACCTATTGTTCAACAAGCACTTTTTTCATAAAAGCATTGAAGCTATCTTTGTCCTGCTCTGTGTTTTCCACAGAAGACCTGTAATCTTCCAGCATTTTTTTATGTTTTTCATCTATTGCCGAGATTCTGTCAGTGTAATTTTTTTCAAGTTCGGCAACAATCTTGTCGAATTTTTCTTTAAATTCTGCGTCTGCCTTTGCGTGTACGGAAGAAAGACGCTTATTAGCCTCATCCTGAGCTTCTTTCACAAGATCAGAAGCCTGAGCCTCCACGTTCAAAAGATGAGAAATCACATTTGCTTCGTTCTCTGCCATTTCCTACCTCCTGAAATAAAGAAAAGTCAGCCTAAATGCTAAAATTCATATTCAAAATCACGGATAATATTGCAAACTTCCTGCGCGTTTTTCGCACACAAAATAGATTTGTAAAAACCCGGAATATTCAAAAGCCGTGCGCAATCAGCAAGGACATGCAGATGATGCTCCGCATTTCCACGTTCAAAGAGAAGCATAAAAACTATGTGGACAAGAGAGTCAGAATAGTTTTTTGTCCCGGTGCCCTCAATCTCATAGTCGATTCCAGAAGCACTAAGACCAATCGCAATCAAAGGTTTTTCCACGCAGGCGCAACAGGCGTGTGGAACTGCAATACCTTTCATGATGCAAGTATTCATCTGCCCTTCCCTTTCAGAAAGAGCCCTGAATATTTCATCTCGGTCAAGATTTTCATTAGTGCGAACAAGATTCTCTGTAAGCTCAGCAAAAAGGCTGTCTTTATCAGTGCTTTCAAGTTCAATAATCACATTTTCAGGCTTAATCAAATCACTAAGCATAAAACCCCGACCTGATGTACAGTTTTTATTTTACTTATTCTAGCTTATCCTAGAAAACTAACTAGTTATTCTGATACCATTTATCTTCTGCAGCAGGAGCAATTTCCTCTACAGAACCTTCAGTCTCCGAAGCAGAATCAACAGTATTTTCAATTCTTGAAGAAGTATCGCTCATGTCACTGCTTACCTTTGGCTTTTTATTCAATACAGCAAGAGCCAGCGCAATGATAAAGAAAAGAGCTACAAAAACTCCAGTTGCCTTTGTAAGGACGCTCGCAGAATGAGAACCGAAAGCCGCGGTTCCGCGTCCACCAAGAAGTCCGCCCATTCCGCTCTGTCCGTCATCCTGTACAAGAACAAGACAGATAATCAATATGCAGACAATTACAAATGCAACAAGAAGCACAGTTTGAATAATGTTCATTTAAAAAACTCCAGCAAAGGCTTAAAACCTATATTTTTTTCTATTTTATAAATATTAATAAAATAAAACCTTTTTGTCAAAACATATAAAGGAAAAAAAACTGATTATACGAAATAGTTTTTTAAAATGTGGAAAAAAAAGCAGGCGTTGCGGGCGGCGTTTGAGCCCGCACGGTGGGTAGGACGCAACGAAGTGC
>DLKK01000121.1 GCA_002478955.1 Treponema sp. UBA7590 | reverse complement strand
AAGACAGAAACAGGATATTTTACGCGCTTTATGGAAAGATTTGTAAAATTTTCTTCCACAAAAAAAGACAGGGAATATTTTATAGACTCTATGAATATCCTTGGCAACTGTTATTTTGAGCAGGAACGCTTTGCCGACTGCCTTGAAGTGCTGCAGGAAATCTGCGTCCAGGATTATTTTTCCGCCGGAATATGGAGCAACATTGCGCTTTGCAATATCAGGATGAACAAGAGCGACCGCGCCTTAAAAAATGCCGAAAAGTCATATCTAAAGCTAAAGAAAACAGACGGAAAGAGGCTAAAACACAATGTTTCTTCTATATATATGGATTTATTGTGCAAGGCGAAAAAGTATGACGCGGCTTTAAAGGTTTTTGAGGAAAAATTCGGAGCGGTTTTTGTTCCCTCAAATAAAAAAGAATTCCTTGATGTGTGCGACCTTTTTATGCGAGTTCTGATTGAAAAAAAAGAATTTGCGCGCGCCGCGGAGTATGCTGATTTTTTATGGCAATGCACAAAGAGCGTCCAGACTGAGGAGATGGCGGAAGTAAAGGTCTGCATACTGAACACAAAAATCAGGCTTTTTGCAGATATTTCATATAATCCTGAGATTCTTATGGAATGTTCAGTAGAGCTTGAAAAGCTTTTTTACGAATATAAAAAGACTCACGATGACCTGCCGTTGTTTTTTAACAATCTTGTTTATTCAAGACTTGAAGCCGGCGGAAACGTTGAAGGCAAAATTCTTGATATTTTTTTGAGCAACATAATGGCAAACTGCTATATGTGCGCCACATTCGGCCTTTATCAGGCGCGCATAAAAAACAATGCTGAAAAATGCGCCCTCTACTACGACAGGGCACTTGAGATTGCAACTAAAGACGACTTTGAAGACCGCTCAAACCTTGCAGAAGAGCTGTGCCTAAAACGCGACCTTGAGCTGTTCCGCCTTTACGAAAAGTCTGGAAACCAGCGCGAGGCCGAGCGGATAAAAG
The DNA here is from genome assembly GCA_002478955.1 of Treponema sp. UBA7590. GTDB lineage: Bacteria > Spirochaetota > Spirochaetia > Treponematales > Treponemataceae > Treponema_D. The sequence goes on along the minus strand of DLKK01000121.1, from coordinate 5,026 downwards.
CGCGCATAATAAAAAAATGCCCGGAAGAACTGTGGTTCTACAGGGAAGCGGTGAGAAGGAGGTAGACGGCTGGTTTCTTTATACAGAAGAAAAAAAAGGTGAAATGTGGTAGAATATTAGAAATCACCCGGAGCAAAAAAATGGCAGTTTCAATCTCAAGAATCTTAAAAGACACAGAATATAAATTCGACCAGTTCAAAACGGAGCAGATAGAAGCTCTGGAAAATTCAATATCCGTAAAGACGGACAAAAACGGCAAGGAAATTTATTATGCGCAGTGCCTTGTGCGCGAAAAGGAAATAAAGCTCACGCCGGAAGAATGTGTGCGACAGCTTTATCTTGACACTCTTATAAACGAATACGACTACAGAACAGACAGAATCCAGCTTGAATATCCTGTAAAATTCGGGCGCGAGGAAAAGCGGGCTGACATCGTAATTTTTGACAAAGACCGCCCGACAGTTCCTTACATAATCGTCGAGCTTAAAAAGCCAAAGCTTAAAGACGGAAAAGAGCAGCTAAAAAGCTACTGCAACGCGACAGGCGCGCCAATCGGAGTTTGGACAAACGGAAGCCAGATTTCCTATTACAACAGAAAAGACCCGAATTATTTTGAGGACATTCCGAACATTCCAAAGGCAGGCCAGAAGCTTTCTGAAATTCTCACAAAAAGATGGACGATTCAAGACCTTGTGGAAAAGGACAAGCTTTTAAATGAGCGCAAAAGCCTTAAAGGTTTGATTCTTGAAATGGAGGACGAGGTTCTTGCAAATGCCGGAGTCGATGTCTTTGAGGAAGTTTTCAAGCTGATTTTCACAAAGCTTTTTGACGAGATGGAAAGCGGCCGCAAAAAGGACAGAACTCTTGAATTCAGAAACTACGGCTACACCGAGACTGAGCTTAAAGAAAAAATCCAGTCGCTTTTTGACAGCGCAAAGAAAAAATGGGCCGGAGTTTTCAAGGACTCTGATAAAATCGTGCTTACACCGTCTCACCTTTCTGTGTGCGTCTCAAGCCTGCAGGACGTCAAGCTTTTCAACTCGAATCTTGAGGTTGTGGACGAGGCTTTTGAATATCTCATAAACAAAAGCTCAAAAGGCGAGAAAGGACAGTATTTTACTCCGCGCTATGTCATTGATATGTGCGTCCGGATGCTCAATCCTACCGAAGAGGAGACGATGATAGACACAGCCGCCGGAAGCTGCGGTTTTCCTGTCCACACGATTTTTTATGTCTGGCAGAAAATTCTGGAGAAAAAGGGACTTTCAAGAAGCCATCTTTTTACTCTGGAGAAAAAGCCCGAGGAATGTACAGACTACGTGCGCGAGAAAGTCTTTGCAATTGACTTTGACGAGAAGGCAGTGCGCGTGGCAAGAACGCTGAATCTGATTGCAGGCGACGGACAGACAAACGTTCTTCATCTTAACAATCTTGACTATGAGCGGTGGGACGAGTTCACGGAAGACGAGAACTGGCAGGACACATATTTTGAAGGCTTTAAAAAACTCAGAAAACTTCGCAAGGTAGAAAAAAGCAATCAGGACTTTAATTTTGACGTGCTTATGGCAAATCCGCCTTTCGCAGGAGACATAAAGGAAAGCCGCATAATCACAAAATACGAACTTGGCAAAAATGAAAAAGGAAATTACCAGAACAAGGTCGGCAGGGACATTCTTTTTATTGAGCGCAATCTGAATTTCCTGAAAGCGGGCGGCANNCCCGCCGCATTGCCGCCGCCGTTGTCGAACGCCGCAAAGCCGCCCCGTTCAAAACGACTTTGGAATTCGCGGATGTCATCCGCCGCGTCGTTCCGCACAAACGCGAGGACATCGACCCCGCGACCCGTAGCTTTCAAGCTTTGCGAATCTATGTAAACGACGAATTGGGTCAGTTGGAAAGCGGTTTGTCCGCCGCGCACGACTTATTGAAAGCGGGCGGCAGAATGGCGATTGTGCTTCCGCAGGGAAGATTCAACAATTCAAGCGACAAATATATCCGCGACTACATCGCCGAGCGATGCAGAATTCTTGCGGTTGTCGGTCTGCACCAGAATGTGTTCAAGCCTCACACAGGAACAAAGACAAGCGTTCTTTTTGTGCAGAAATGGGACGAGAAGCTCTGCCCTAAAAAAGACGACTACAACATTTTCTTTGCCACAATGCAAAAGCCAAGCAAGGACAATTCCGGCGACAAGATTTATGTAAAGGAAACGGACGGCGCTCTAAAGCTCGACAGCCACGGACACCTTATTGTTGACCATGACCTTTTTAACCACGAGGGGCTTACCCAGGACGGAATAGCCGAGGCTTTCGCGGAATTTGCCAAAAAAGAGAAGTTAAGTTTTTTCTAAACAGCCCTTTCAACAAGGAAAAGTACAACGCTTTGCTGGAAGGGCTGGAGATTAGCGAGATAAAACTCTCAATGCTCAATGAAGAGTTAAGAATCGATGCGGAATATTTTTCAAAGCAGAACATTTCAGGAATAAAACGGCTCTCCGATTTTGGAACAATAAAAATAAACGATATTGCGGAAGTAACAGACGGAATCCATACTTCAATCGATTATGATGAAAACAGCCGTATCAATTTGATTTCTGCCGGTTCGCCAAAAGAAAATGTCTTTGATTTATCAAGGAATGTTTTTATTTCGGAAAAAGCGCATAAAGCAAATCCGAGAACTGCCTTGAGAAAGAACGATGTGATTATTTCAACCGTCGGAACAATCGGAAACTGCGCGGTTGTGGACGAGTCTATTCTTCCTGCGAATTGTGACCGCCATGTTGGAATAATAAGAATCAAAAAAGATTATTCTCCTTATGTTCTTTCAACTTTTTTGCTTTCAAAGTATGGACGCTTGCAGACAATGCGGGAAAGCACTGGCAACGTTCAGTTGAATCTTTTTATTTACAAGCTGAAAGAATTGCTGATACCAGCTTTCTCAAAAGACTTCCAGTCAAAAATTGAAACTCTTGTAAAATCCGCGCACGCAAAACTTGAGAAGTCAAAGTCGCTTTACGCCCAGGCGGAGAATCTCCTGCTTTGCGAGCTTGGAATGTCGGGCGAAAATCTGTCAGAATTTTCAAAGCCATGCGGCGGCGCGAATGTCTCAATAAAACGCTTTTCCGATGTATTCCAAAGCGGCAGGCTGGACTCTGAATATTACCAGAAAAAGTATGATTTAATAGAAGAAAAAATAAAATCATATAAAGGCGGATTTGAAATTGTTTCAAATTTATTTATTCAAAATGTTGATGTTTGCAATTATAAAAACTCTGAATACAACTATATTGAAATTGGAGATGTAAATGTTGGAGATGGTTCTGTTTCTTTTAACAGAATTGAAGCTTCTGCTCTTCCAGACAATGCAAAAAGAGTTCTTAAAAAAGGTGATATTCTGATTTCAAAAGTCCGCCCTTACCGAGGAGCCGTTGCAATTGTTGATTTTGAACAAAATGATTTAATTGGGAGCGGGGCATTTACTGTCTTGCATGAAAAATCTGATTATAAAAAAGAGACTTTGCAGGTTTTATTTAGGACTCAGGTTTATAGAGAATGGCTTTTAAAATGGAATGTTGGAAGTTCATATCCTGTTATAAAAGATGAAGATATTTTAAATCTTCCAATTCCTATTCTTCCGCCCGAAATCCAGTCAAAAATCGCGTCGCTTGTTCAGTCGTCGTTCTCCTGCAGGACAGAAAGCAGGCAGCTTCTGCAGAACGCAAAAACACTCGTGGAGCAGGAGATTGAAAAGCAGGGCACGTGCAAGTGAAAATTATTTACTTTTAGACTTTTTATTTGTATTATAAAAATAAGGGTCAAGAGTGCTGCCTTTATGCGGTGCGTTGAGGTTTCTCACTTGGCTCTCTTTTTTCAATTAGTTAGAAAACAAGTAGAACCTTTTATCCTTCAAACGTTAAATATATCAAATATTTCATTTATTTTTGGAATTATTAGAATTAATGCATCCTGCTATTGTTGTCCAGCATTTTTTTGGAGCTTGCCATTAAAAAATATGTTTTTTTGTTTGCAAACTTACACTACATCTATCTTGAATTATTAAAAAATGTAGTGTAAATTATAGTTACACTACAATATGATATAAATCACTAAATTTGTAGTGTAAGTGTGTTTATATGAAATCGGATGTAGTAAAAGCGGTTTTTCAGGATGAACTAGAAAGAAACCAGCACCTAGTATCTCGTTATGAAAAAGAATTGGAAAATCTTCCTAAAGGGTCTATTTATAAGAGAAAAATAGGTAATCATGAATATTTGTATTTAAATTACAGAGAAGGAAACAAAGTTGTTTCTAAATTTTTAGGGAAAAATGAAACGTTTGATTCAGATGAATTGCAGATGCAGTTAGATAAGCGGAATGAATATAAGCAACTCATAAAAAAATTAAAACTCGAACAAAAAGATTTATTAAAGGCATTAAAATGAGAAAAGAGCAGGAAGAGGCTTTTTGGCAGACAATTAAAGCATTTGACGAAATCGGTCTATTACGTCATGTAATGATTATTGGCAGCTGGGCTGAGTATTTATTTCCGCCGTTATTTAAAACAGATTTTATGCCTAATTTAAGAACTCGTGATGTGGACTTTTTTTATAGAAACATTAATATTCCAAAAGAAAAAATCAATGTTGTGCAAAAGCTAAAATCTATTGGCTATGTGTATGATGAAGTTGACGGTGTTTCGAGATTTTATAAAGAAGATCTTCTTGAACTTGAATTTCTTACAAGAGTTCTTGGTGCTGGAACTGCTGGAAAGGTGGAAATAAAACCTCTCGGAATTACATCTGAAGGATTACGTGCTATAAATATTCTTTCAGATTTTGCCAGAGAAATTGAGGCAACTGCAACAGACGGAGAAAAATATACGCTCATAATTCCAGAGCCTTCTGCTTATGTGATTCAAAAAATTCTTACAAATCCTGACCGTGAGCCTCGAGAAAAAAGAGCAAAAGATATTGCTGCGGTGAAAGAGCTTCTTTATCATATCGGAAAATCAACAGAGCATAAAATTA
>DLKK01000032.1:307-12814 GCA_002478955.1 Treponema sp. UBA7590 | reverse complement strand
TCCCTACGTTGGCATTATCCAAATCAGGTTCTGGGTCAAGGCAAACAGCCTACTCTCAGCCGGATTATTCCAGCTCCCCATATTGATAAAAACTGCTTTTCTATCAATGTGATAATTATTGTGATTTTCAGTAATAAATGCAATAATCAGATAAGGTAAATACGTTTGCCCTTTTATTAAATGTGAGGTTTTAAAATGTCTATCAATTTTCCATTAAATAACGAACAGCTTAAAGCGCTTGTAAAAAAATATCCGACACCATTCTATCTTTATGATGAAAAAGCAATCCGCGAAAATATGCGTGAATTTACAAAAGCGTTCAGTATTTTCCCGGCTTTCAGGGAATTTTATGCGGTAAAGGCGTGTCCGAATCCTTATATCTTAAAAATTCTCGCAAGCGAAGGATGTGGGGCAGACTGTTCTAGCCTTCCGGAACTTATGCTTTCAAAAATTGCTGGAATCAAAGGCAAAAAAGTGATGTTCACTTCAAATGAAACTCCAGCTGAAGAATATCTGTATGCTTATAAAGAGGGAAATATCATAAATCTTGACGATATTACGCATATTGAATATCTTAAAAATGCGCTTGGCGGAAAGTTGCCGGAAACAATGTGCTGCCGATACAATCCTGGAGCTGCAAAACATGGATGCAATTCAATAATCGGTAAACCGGAAGAGGCGAAATATGGAATGACCCGAGAACAGATTCTTGAGGCATATAAAATCATGAAAGCTGAAGGCGTAAAGCATTTTGGGCTTCACACAATGGTTGCCTCAAATGAGTTGAATCCGGATTTTTTTGTTGACACGGCGAAACTTGTCTTTGAGCTTGCGGTTGAACTGAAGGAAAAAGACGATGTAAGGATTGAATTTACAGATTTAGGCGGTGGGCTTGGAATTCCATATAAACCTGACCAGAAAAAAGTTGACTACAACGAAATTGCAAAAAAAATAAGAAAAATTTACGACGAGATTATTGTTCCTGCTGGTCTTGATCCTCTTGAAATTTGCTGGGAATGTGGCCGCCCGATTACAGGTCCTTATGGATGGCTTGTTTCAACCGCAATCCATGAAAAACACATTTACCGCGAATACATCGGGCTTGATTCTTGCATGGCTGACCTTATGCGCCCGGGAATGTACGGCGCGTACCATGAAGTTACTGTTAGCGGCAAAGAGAATGCGCCGAAAGATTATGTTTACGATGTTGTTGGAAGCCTTTGCGAAAACTGCGATAAATTTGCGGTTCAGCGTGCTTTGCCGAAAATTGATATTGGCGACCTTGTGATTGTTCACGATGCTGGTGCGCACGGAAGGGCGATGGGTTTTAATTATAACGGAAAACTTCGTGCCGGTGAGATTTTGATGCGCGAGGATGGTTCGTTTGTTCAGATTCGACGTAGAGAAACAATTGACGATTTGTTTGCGACATTGAACCTGGATGGGGTAAATGATTTTAAGGCGTAGAATTTAGCAGGCCTTGCGGGCGGCGATTGAGCCCGCTGGAAGGGGTAGGAGGCAACGAAGTGCCGACGAGGGGAAGGCTTTCCCCAAAAAAAGTTGCTTAAGGTGTGGCAAAAATTGACTTTAGGCAATTTTTGAGCAGGGAGGAACGTAGTTCCGAACGTATGGAATAAAAATGAAGAAGATTTTTTTTGCATTGATTGCGTGTTTTTTGTCGCTTTGGTTTTTGGTTGCGGAGAAAACTCCGGTAAAGTCGCTTTTTCATTACAAACTGGAAAATGGACTTTCGCTTTTTGTTGCGGAAAATCATTCTGTGCCGCTTTCGTACATTGAAATTGCTGTCCGTTGCGGCTCTTATACTCAAAATGCGCAGAATGCCGGGCTTTTTCATCTTTACGAGCACATGATGTTCAAGGGAAATTCTCTTTACAAGGATGCGGCGAGCGTGAACCGTGCGCTGAGCGATATGGGCGTTTCTGAATGGAATGGTTCGACCGGACTTGAATGTGTTAATTATTATTTTACCGTTCCTTCTGACATGACAGAAAAAGGACTTGAATTCTGGTCTTATGCGATTAGAAATCCGCTGATGAAAAAATCGGAGTTTGAGGCTGAAAAAAAAGTTGTGATTTCTGAAATCAACGGAAGTTCATCTGATCCTGCTAGAATTCTTATGGAAACCCGAAACAATTTGCTTTTTTCGGATGCTCCTTACACGATGAGTCCGAGCGGAACTGAATCTTCTGTAAAAAATGCCACGCTGAAACAGCTGAAGTCAATCCAGAAAAAATTTTATGTGCCGAATAATTCCGCGATTTTTGTTGGTGGCGATGTGAATCCGGATGAAGTTTTTGCAATGGTTGAAAAGATTTTCGGTTCGTGGAAAAAAGGCAGAAATCCGTTTGCGGATGGAATGGTCAGACATTCTGATGAACCTTTTGACTCTGCGATTTTCCGCGTTATGCCGTATGAAAAGATTTCTGATCAGCTTGCGCAGATTCTTGTGGAATTCCGCGGGCCGGATGCGGCTTACGATGAGGAAGACACTTTTCCGGTTGATATTCTTTCAAATTTGATGGCAAATCCTTCTGGAGTTTTCAGGCAGTCGTTCGCAAATGACAAAATGCTTGGGATTCCTGATTCTGGATATGTTGGCGGAAGTTATCAGACAAGAAAAACTTGTGGAATTCTTTCTTTTTATGCGCTTATTGTTCAGCCGGAACTTGATATTGCGGAGCGCGCAAAATATTTTACTTCTAAAATTCCCGAGATTCTTGAAAAAACTGCAAAAAGCGCGGACAAAAATCAGATTTCAAAAATCTGTGAACGCCTTGAGGATGACAATATAATTACGGGGCAAACTGCGGAAGGGCTTTTAGGAACGTTGCGTTTCTGGTGGTCAGTCTGCGATGAGAATTATTATTATTCGTATAACCAGAAAATGTCGGAAATTACGGATTCTTCGCTTCTTGATTTTGTTGAGAAATATGTTGCCGGAAAAAATCCGCTTGTAACGGTTTTGGTAAGTCCTTCAGTTTACGAAAAGACAAAGTCTGATTTTGTTCAGGCTGGTTTTGAGGAAATAAAAAGATGAGAAAAATTTTTGCTGCCGTCGTGCTTTTTTTTGTTGCGTTGATTTCTTTTGCATTTGCCGGGGAATCTGGAAAAACTGAAAAATTCACTTTGCAGAATGGAATTCCTGTTTATATAAAAAATAATGAAGAAAGCGATTTGTGCGCGGTTTATGCGGTAATCAAAGGTGGCGTTGAATATCTTACACCAGAGACGAGCGGGCTGGAGGCGGCGTTTCTGAACCTAATGTCTATGGGATCAAAAAATTATAGCTACGAGGAGCTTAAGTCGTTTGCGTATGAAACTCAGGGAGGATTTTCTTCTTATTCAATAAATGATGGTTCTGTTTATGGAATGAGTTGCATTTCAAAGTATTTTGATAAAACTTTTGCCAGATTTGAGGACAGTTTTTTCTATCCGGAATTTTCTGCACGCGAATATGAGATTTTGATGCAAGGATATAGACAAAATGTCGCGGAAACAATGAATGATCCTTCTGGGATAATGTTTTATTATATGAATAGAATTATTTATTCCGGTCATCCTTATGAAGCCAGCACAGAAGTTACACAAGATTCAATTGAAAATATAACTTTGGATGCAATAAAAAATTATTATCCTTCGCTTAAAGATTCCCGCCGAATTTCTTTTGTTGCAACAGGAAATATTGACTCAAAAAAACTTTTTAAGGTTTTGGATGAAACTTTTGGAAATCTGAAGTCACTTTCCGTTCCTTTGAAGCCTGATTCAATTCCAGAAATAAAAATTTCTGGGGCGCCTGTGGTTTTTGTTCATCAAGCCGCAAGCGGAGCTGGACATGCGCTTAGGGTTTTTGCCTCGCCAAAAGTGGATTCCCCTGATTATCCGGTGGCTTGCCTTGCTGCAAATATTTTTAGTGATGTGCTTTTTAATGTTGTTCGCGAAAAATATGGAATTTGCTACACGCCTTCAAGCAGTATTTCTTCTGGCGATGCGCCTTTTGGATATGAATTTCTTTTCCGGGTTTCAAATTTTGACCAGCTTTCCCAGGCAATGACAGAAGCTCGCTCTTTTATGGAGAAAGGAATTTTGATAAGCGGAAAAAATAAAAACGGTGAATATATGACCGAACCGCTGGAAAAACGTCTGCAAGGCTACAAAAATTCTTATATCAATAGAAAGTATTCTACACAAGCTACTTGCAGAGGAGTTGCTTCAAGAATGGCAGCAAGCCTTTTGCAGTTCGGCGATATTGATTCTGCGGATGCCTTGACTGAAATTGTAAAGCACTGCACCGCAGAACAAGTTGTTTCTTCGTTCAAAAAATATTGGCTCAATGAAACTTCCCGATGGTTTGCGGTGGTAGGTCCTGATTCAGAGGAATCTGTTGAAAAAAATCTTGGCGATATGTAGCCGTGTAAAAAGCTAGGAGTTTACAAATGATATAATTTCGTGTTTAATAAAAATAAACGCAAAAACTATCACTTTTATTATAAAAAGAGATAGTTTTAGAGAAAATAGTTTTTTGTCAAAGTGCTGGAATCCTAGTCAGTTCCAGCGTGATTGGAGATAATCGGATTCGAACCGACGACCCTTTGATTGCGAACCAAATGCTCTACCAACTGAGCTATATCCCCAAAAGATATTTTATTCTATCATTTTTTTTTGATTTGTGCAATTTTATTAGCAAATTTTATTTTATAGTACCATTATTAAAGTTCCTGCGGTTAAAAGAATTATTCCAATCAACGATTTTGCGGTGAAAGATTCGTGCAGGAAAATGAATGCCAGGATTAGCGTTAAAACTGTGCTCATCTTGTCAATCGGAACAACCTTTGAGGCGGTGCCAACTTGCAGAGCCTTGTAATAGCAGAGCCATGAGATTCCTGTTGAAAGTCCGGAAAGAATCAAAAAAATCCAGCTTTTCTTTTCAATGCTGGAAATTCCGGCTTCTGAATGGGTTATAAAAACCATTCCCCATGCCATCAGAAGCACAACAAAAGTTCTGATGGCAGTTGCAAGATTTGAATTTACACCTTCAATTCCGACTTTTGCAAGAATTGAGGTTAATGCGGCAAAAACTGCCGATCCTAGTGCAAAAATTATCCACATCAGAAAAAAAATAACGCTTTTTTTTTATAATGGCAATTGCTTTTCGGTGTTTTTTGAATTACGTTGAACCGGAATCACAATTAAAAATCTGTTTGTTTCCGGGCTGTTTTTCGGCTTCAAAAATCTTTCCTGGCAAATGACATTTAGATTTTATTCTGATATAATTGAAGAATGAATTCTGTTGAAGTAAAATGTATGCCAAAGGAAGGTGCTGCTCTTCCTGTTTATAAAACTTTGGGCGCGGCTGGTGCTGATGTCTGCGCGCTGATTGAAAAACCTGTTGTGATTCAGGCTGGGAAACGAGGAATTGTTCCTACTGGACTTTTCTTTGAAATTCCAGAGGGATATGAAATTCAGGTTCGTCCGCGTTCCGGGCTTGCTGCAAAAAATGGAGTTATGGTTCTGAATACTCCTGGAACAATTGACAGCGACTACCGTGGAGAACTCATGGTTATTCTTGCGAATTTTGGTGATTCAGATTTTGTGGTGAACAATGGGGACAGAATCGCGCAGCTTATTGTGGCTCCTGTTACGCAGGGAATTTTTGTGAAAGCGGACTCGCTTGGTGAAACTGAACGTGGTGCAAACGGATTCGGTTCTACTGGAGTAAAAGGTTGAATTTAAAATCGGGCATTGAACTTTTAAAAAAATCATTTTCTGTTTTTTTGAAAAGTTTGAATTCCAAACTGAATTATTTTTTTCGCGCCTCAAGAACTCTTTTTCACAGATTTTATAGAAATCATCTGAAAGAAAAATTTGATTTTATAAAGGAAAAAATCGATTTTGTTCAGGTAAAGTTTTTTCATAAAGGCGAACTTAAAAATCATGTTTTGGTCCGCTATTTGATAAAGGAACTTTTGCTGTATTTTACAGTTGCATTTCTTTTTTTCTTTCTGGTCTTTTTTGTGAACCAGATTCTTCTGCTTATTGCGGATATTTTAAAGAAACATGTTCCTCTCGGTGACACAATGCGTCTTATGGTTTATTCGTTGCCGACGGTTATTGCCCAGTCTGCGCCGGACGCGACTTTAGTCGGTTTTTTGATGTGTCTTGGTCGTCTTATGAGCGACAACGAGGTTCTGATTTTCAGGGCTTCCGGGCTAGGATATTCTTTTATTGCGGTTCCGGTTATAATTCTTGGAATTGTCATTTCTCTTGCTTCGTTCTTTGTGAACGATTATCTTTTGCCGATTGGAACTATAAAATTCAACAGGCTTAAGCATGAGATCACAAATTCAAATCCGGGCGTAATAATTGAGCCGAATTCAATAAAATCTTTTGATGATTTTACAATCGTAATCGGCAACGTAAAAGATTCAAAGATTTCAGATCTTGTGTTTTTTGACGAACGTTCATCTGACACGCAGACTATTATTTCCGCGCGTGATACGGAAATGATTTCTTCAAAACAGGATGGTGTCCTTCTGCAGCTTAACATGAATGATTCCGTTGTCACTTCACTAAAAAAAAGCAACCGAGAAGATTTTGATATTCTTGGCTCTTCAAAGGCCACTTTGAATATTCTGGATTCACAGGTTCTCGACACAAATCTTCAGGTCAGACCACGCGAAATGACTTCTTACGATTTAGGGCGGCAAATCCGGATGATGAAAGCTAATCCGAACACAAGCAAATATCGGCTTAATACTTACAAAATGGAATTCCACAAGAAATTTTCAAATCCGTTTTGTTCAATCTTTTTTGCGATTCTTGCGCTTCCTCTGGCTTTTATTTTTGGAAAGCACAACGGCCAGACTATCTGTCTGATTTTTGGGCTTGTTATAAGCGTTCTTTATTGGGCAATGACGATTTTGGGGCAGATGTTTTCGCTTAGAATCGGAATAAATGCGGTTGTTGCAATGTGGTTTCCAGATGTTCTGATTGGGGCAGTTGGACTTACTCTTTATTTTGTCTTAAAACGAAAATGAAATTACATCGGTATTTGTTTCAGCGGTTTATTCCTGTTTTTTTAGGTTCTCTTGGTTTTTTTTCGCCGGTTTTGATTCTTGTGGATCTTCTTATGAATCTTACGAGCTATATTCAAAATAACGCCGCGGCAATTGATGTTGCCCGTGTGATTCTTTTGTATCTACCAAAAACAATCTGGTACGCAATGCCGCTTGGAATTCTATTTGCAGTCGCATATACTTTGAGCGACCTTTACGCGAACAATGAACTTACCGCGATTTTTTCTTCGGGCGTCTCGTTGATTCATTTTGTTTATCCTCTGCTGATTTTTTCTATTATAATGAGCGTTGTTCTGTTTCTTTTTGAAAATTTTGTGGTTGTTCCAACTCTTGCGGAAAAAAATGAGCTTCAGAATTCTCTTCTTCACAAAGAAAAATCCCTGAACAAATCAAATATTGTTGTAATTTCTGACGGTGGACTGATTGTCTACAAGGCGCGGCATTACGAAAGTTCCTCAAAAAGGCTTTCAAATCTGTACATTATTTTCAGGGATGAAGAAAAAAATCTTGAGGCGATTATTTATTCAGATTATGCGCTGTGGAATGAAGAATCCTCGTTGTGGCGGCTTGGAAACAGCCTTGAATACGATTATGAGGATGGAATCATGACTGTTTCGCATTCTGTCAAGGATGAATACAAGGAGCGTCTTTCTGAAGGTTATGAGGTTTTTCAGAGCAATGTAAAAAATATCCAGGATGTTGATGTAAAGCAGGCGAAAAATTATATTGAGCATTTGAAAAGGGCAGGTTTGCCTTATCAGGAGGAACTTTCTGAATATTACAAGAAATTCGCATTTCCTTCAGTTGTTTTTATTGTCGTTTTTCTTTCAATTGGAATTTCTGGAAAATCGCGTAAAAATGTTCTTTTGATAAGTTTGTCACTTTCTGTTGCTGCCGCTGTTTTATTTTATGTAACGCAGATGATCACAATGATTCTTGCTGCCGGCGGATATATTTCTCCGCTGATGGGTGCGTGGTTTCCTGTTTTTCTTTTTATAGTGATAAGCATTGTTTTGCTTTATTACGCACGCACATAAATTTCGGACTGATTTTTATATTTTAATAAATGATATTTTTTTGAGGTTTTTATGAAGATTTTTAATGTTTTGCACAAAAGCAAGGACGGTCATGCAAGAAACGGATTGCTTGAGCTTCCGCACGGAACTGTCAGGACTCCTGTTTTTATGCCGGTTGGAACTAGCGCAACGGTAAAAGCAATTACAAAGGATGACCTTGAAGAAATCGGCTTTGAAATAATTCTTGCGAACACATATCATCTTTTTTTGCGTCCAGGTGCGGATTTGATTCAGGAAGCTGGCGGTCTGCACGGTTTTTCAAAATTTGAAAGGAATTTTCTTACGGATTCAGGCGGTTTTCAGGTTTTCAGTCTTTCTTCTTTGCGGAAAATTAATCCTGAAGGCGTGAAATTTCAAAGCCATCTGGATGGAAGTTATCATCTTTTTACGCCGGAAAATGTTGTTGAAACTCAGGTAAAATTCAATTCGGACATTCAGATGCAACTTGATGTTTGTTCCGGGTACGGTGTAGAACGAAAGGAAGCTGAACATGCTTTGCAGGTTACAAGCGCATGGGCGGAACGGGCAAAAAAGCAGTGGCTTTTGGCGCAAGAACGCGGATATAAAGGTGTGCTTTTTCCAATCGTTCAGGGAAATTTCTTTGAGGATTTACGCAAAAAAAGCGCAGAATTTGTCTCAAGCCTAGATTTACCGGGAATTGCAATCGGTGGGCTTAGCGTTGGTGAACCTTCTGAAGTTTTTGCGGATTTCCTGAAACATACAATGCAGTTTTTGCCGGAAGAAAAGCCTGTGTATGTAATGGGAATTGGCACACCGGAATATATTCTTGAGGCAGTTTCTGATGGAGTTGATATGTTTGACTGCGTTTTGCCCACAAGAAATGCCAGAAACGGCGCCTATTTTACGCATGATGGTCAGCTTTCAATAAAACAGGAACGATACAAGCATGATTTTAAGCCGATTGATTCAGAATGCAACTGCAAGGTTTGCCGTACTTACAGCCGTGCTTATCTTAGGCATCTTTTCAAGGAGCAGGAAATTTTAAGTTCAATTTTGGCAAGTTACCATAATCTTTATTTTCTGCACAATATGATGGAAGAAATCCATGTTGCGATTGACAATGACCGTTTTGAGGAATATAAAAAGAATTTTCTGGCGCGTTATGAGCGGGGAGAAATACAGTGAAAAAATTTGGTTTTTTTTCAAAGAAAAATATTTTTTTCGCGTTGATTTTTTTGTTCGTTGCAGGCGGAATTTTTGTTTCTGCGCAAAATGTGGAAATTTCAGACGAGCCGGAAGTTTCTAACTCAGATGAAAGTTCTGCTGTGGAAGAGCTGACCGAACAGAAATCTTCTGTGACTTCTGGAAATTTTGCTGATTCACCTGAAAAATCTGAAATCAATGAAAACAGCGCATTTTCTTCAGCTGACAAATCCGTTTCTTCAGGTTCTACAGAAGATTCTTCAGTTTCTGAAAACGCTGAAAATTCAACAGAAACAGACGAATACGGCGATGATATTGCTTCAATTCAGGTTGAGATTCCTGCCGAAATGCGCCCGAAACAGCCTGACCCGGAAAAATTAAAGGAAGCCCAGCAAAAAGATGATGACGGCTCAGAATTCGACTCTAATTCTATGACACTTTCATTTGGAACTCCTTCAGAAATCAATTCTGTCGTTGATAAAATTGTTGAGGAGGATGATCCGCGTTACAGCGATGCTTTGTATGATTTATTTCAGTCGACAGCAAGTAATGATGTCCGCGGAAAAATTCTTGGATATTTTGCGCGTCAAAAAGATCCCTGTCTTTCATCGTATGCTGTTGAGATTATTGATGATCCTTATGATGTTCCGCTTGAGCTTGTTCAGGAATGCATGAGTTATGTTTCCGAGGTGAATTGCAAGGCAGCGGCTCCGGCACTTATAAAGCTTATTGATGCGGATGATGAAAAATATTTTACATCAGCACTTTCGGCTCTTGGAAAAACCGGCGGGCCGAAAGAATCTTTGTATCTTGCAAAATTTCTTGAGCGCGATGACCTTGAAACTGCCCAGCGTCAGGCTCTTATGCGGACTTTGGGGCAAATGAATGCGGTTGAGAGTTTTGATTCAATCATAAAAATTGCGCAAGACGAGGATGAAAACAGTTTTGTGCGTATGTATGCCGCGGAAGCTCTTGGAAATATGAAAAAAGACGAGGCGATTCCAGTTCTGGTAAAACTTTTTGAAAGTGACGATCCGAATATGCGTGAATATTGCATAAAAGGGCTTCAGAATTTTCCAAATTCAAAAAAAGCAAAGACAACGATTATCCAGGCAATCCGTGATGACCATGTAAAAGTCCGTGTTCAGGCTGTAAAAGCTGTAAAAGAAATGCAGATGAAAGATGCGATGGATTTTCTTATTTACCGCGCAAAAAATGATTCTGAACGTTCTGTGAAAAAAGAATGCTATCCTGCGATTGCGGAATTTGACACGCAGAAAGGAAACGATTTTCTTGTAAAACAGATTACAGATAAAAAAGTTCCAGATTCTGCAAAACTGATGGCGGCAGAGGCTCTATTGAAATGCGGAAATAATGCCGGCACAAACGAAATTGCTGAACTTGCGAAGGAAATTGTGGATGATCCTGCGAGAAATTCATTGAAATTTGCGCTTGGAAAAATTCTTGCAAAATATATGAAACCGGCGTTTGCAGATGTTGCGGTTCTTTATGTCCAGTCAAAAGATGCACAGCTTGCTGCTCTGGGGCTTGATATGTACAAGACGGGGCGCTATGAGACTGTAAAATCTGCGGTAAAAACACTTGCCGAGGACAAGAAAAATTCCTCAAACCGAACAAGAGCCAGAAAACTACTTGGACTTGACGATGAGGATTTTGAGCAAAAAGAGGCAGACGCAAAATAATTTACATTTTGTTTTTATTTTGAAAGTTCGTTCAACGTTCCATAAACCTTGTTGATAATCTGTTTTTGTTCCTCTGAAAAAATATTTTCAGCATCGGCAAGCGTTTCCAGCGATGCAAGGCTTTCATTTATTGCTGTTGGAAGCCCACGTGAAACTTTATTCCAGAATGTTCCTTTTCCATCTGTAAAAAGACAGATAAATCCGAGCTCTTTGCTTTTCTGTTTTGCTACTGCAACATTCAGTATTTTCTTGCAGGCCTCAGTTATTTTTTCTGCCGCATTTTCTTCAGAAATATTCACGTTCAGCTTGCGGTTCCATTCTTTTTCAGAAAGTGGCTCAAGACTGATTTTTTTTGCGAGTTTTATTGCCGTCGTAAGTTTTTCATTTTCAAGAAGTGTAAATCCATTTGGAAATATGATTTTGCACAGAAGCGGACCGAAAGATTTTATTTTTTCAGAATTTTCTTCATTTTTTGCAGCACGCACAAAATTATCGAACGGAAGTTCAGCCTGTTTTTTACCTTTCTTGATTTTTACGGTAAAAATTTCGCCGCCAAAGCTGACTGTGTTTTCATTTTTTTCATCAGTATTTTTGTTTTCCCGTTCCCGCTGTTTTTTTGAGATATGCTGCTCATATTCGTCAGCCTGATTTTCTAGAGTTTTCTTTGTACGGATATTTTCGAGTTGCTTTAAAAGGTCTGGGGAAATTTGTGCCAAAATTGATTTTGTAAGCGGCGAAACGCTCATAGCATACATTCTGCTGGTTCTTACAATTTCGCCGGCAACAATGTAAAGCGGATCCTGCTTGAACATAACCGAACCCGGATGAATAAAAATATTGTCCGCAGTAAGGGATTGGTAACATTCGCGCTTTTTTCTGATGCAGACAAACTGAATCATTCCGCAGCCAATGCAGGCGAGATAATCAGATTTGCTTCCTCCGCCAAGAACCGGAATGTTAAGATGAAAGATTATATCCTTCAGCTGGACATCAATATTCTCAATTTCACGCATAATCCGCTCATCAAGATAATTTTTTTTGCAGAATTTTTCCTTTTTTGCGTTGTCATCGCATTTTAGCCATGCATTGAAAAGATTCAGATAACTTACAAAATCTCCTTGCATATCGCGGAATGCGTGATGCGCGCGTCTGGCTTCCATTTCTTCCCCTGGTGGAAGCATGAACGGGCTGTTTGTGCTAAGAAAAGAAGCCGCAACAAGAATTTCTTCAAGCACATTCGGATAATGCATGATAGATTCAACGATAATGCGGCTGATTCTTGGCTCAAGCGGGAATGCGACCATAAGTTTTCCAATTGAGGAAAGCGAGTTGTCTGCATCCAATGCTCCAAGCATATTTAAAGTTTCAACCGCGCCACGGATATTTTCTGTACCTGGTGGTGAAATAAAATCAAATCCTGTAAAATCCGTTATTCCCAAATCCGCCATCTGAAGAATTACTTCACTTAAA
>DLKK01000032.1:0-285 GCA_002478955.1 Treponema sp. UBA7590 | reverse complement strand
CTTAAATCTGTTCGGTAAATTTCCTCGGTTGTGTACATTGGCCGGGTTTCGAAATCTTTTTTTGGATAAAGCCGGTAGCAAGTTCCAGGTTGAGTTCGTCCTGCGCGGCCGCGTCTCTGGTTACAACTTGCCTTGCTGACCTGCGTTTCCACAAGGCTGGAAGTAAATGTGTGCGGATTGTAGAAATTCAGCTTTGCAAGTCCTGAGTCAATGACATAAGTTATATCAGAGATTGTTACAGAAGTTTCCGCAATATTTGTTGAAATTATGACTTTTTTCTTTCCT